>NZ_CP093311.1:0-301928 GCF_024498955.1 Thermomonas paludicola
CCCTGACCAACTACATCGAGCAAAACGGCATTGCCAAACAGGCCAAGGTGGCGTTGTCGGGCGATGACATGCGCGAAGGCATGATTGCAGTGCTGTCGGTCAAGGTGCCGGACCCGAGTTTTTCCAGCCAAACCAAGGAGAAGCTTGTCTCATCTGACGTGAGACCGGTCGTTGACAGCACATTCGCTGCGCGCCTGGATGAATTCCTGCAGGAACACCCCCACGAAGCGCGTGCCATCGCCGGCAAGATCGTCGATGCCGCCCGCGCCCGCGAGGCCGCGCGCAAGGCGCGCGACCTGACCCGGCGCAAGGGTGCACTGGACATCGCCGGCCTGCCGGGCAAGCTGGCGGATTGCCAGGAAAAGGATCCGGCACTGTCCGAGCTGTTCATCGTCGAGGGCGACTCGGCCGGCGGCAGCGCCAAGCAGGGCCGCAACCGCAAGAACCAGGCCGTGCTGCCGCTGCGCGGCAAGATCCTCAACGTCGAGCGCGCGCGCTTCGACCGCATGCTGGCCAGCGCCGAGGTCGGCACGCTGATCACCGCGCTGGGCACCGGCATCGGCAAGGACGAGTACAACCCGGACAAGCTGCGTTACCACCGCGTCATCATCATGACCGACGCCGACGTGGACGGCAGCCATATCCGCACACTGTTGTTGACCTTCTTCTTCCGGCAGATGCCGGAACTGATCGAGCGCGGCCACATCTACATCGGCCTGCCGCCGCTGTACAAGGTCAAGCAGGGCAAGAACGAGCTGTACATGAAGGACGATGCCGCGCTGGACGCCTATCTGGCCGGCAATGCGGTGGAGGGTGCAAGCCTGGTGCCGGCCGAGGGTGAGCCGCCGATTGAAGGCGCGGCGCTGGAATCCTTGCTGCTGACCCACGCGCGTGCGCGCGAGGCGATCGCACGCAACGCGCATCGCTTCGACCCGGGCGTGCTGGAAGTGCTGCTCGATTTCGTGCCGCTCGACGCGGTCTCGCTCGCGCAGCATGGCGACCTGACGGCGCAACTGGATGCACTGGCCGGTCGCTTGAACCAGAGCGGTCTCGGCAAGCCGCGCTACAAGCTTGCGCTGCTGGCGGCGACCGAGCAGCGGCCAGCCGCGTTGCTGGTGACGCGCGCGCACATGGGTGAAGAGCTGACCCAGATACTGCCGCTGGCGCTGTTTGAACACGGCGAGCTCAAGCCTTTGCGCGAGGCTGCGGCCAAGCTGCACGGGCTGGTGCGCGGCGGCGCCAGGATCATTCGCGGAAGCAAGGCGCAAGCGGTTGCCAGCTTTGTCGAAGCACAGGCGTGGCTGCTGGAAGAGGCAAAGAAGGGGCGCCAGATCCAGCGCTTCAAGGGCTTGGGTGAAATGAATCCGGAGCAGCTGTGGGATACCACGGTGAACCCGGAAACCCGCCGCCTGCTGCAGGTTCGCATCGAGGATGCGGTGGCCGCCGACGCCATCTTCAGCACGCTGATGGGGGACGTGGTTGAGCCGAGGCGTGAATTCATCGAGGATAACGCGCTGAAGGTGGCCAATCTCGACGTCTGACCCGGTCTCCCCGACCGCAGCAGTCCAGCCGGGGCTTGATCCTGGTCATGCTGCGGCAAGGATCGATCGGGCACACTCGCCGCGCGGCGCCTCGTCATTTCGGCACACGCCTGTTCCTCTGCTTTCTGCTAGGTTTCCCACGTGGCCGCGCTGGGCGCGGCGTCCATTGCCTCTGAGGGGTTTCCATGTCTATCCAAACTCATCGCCCGCTGGTCATCGTCCTGTCGTCTGCAATTGCGTTGTTGGTCATGGCGCCTCATGCAAGCGCGCAGAACAAGGTCCAATCGATTCGCGAGGCGGATCAGCGCGCACGCAACATCTCGGAACATGGCGAAGATAGCGGCAACGAAAGCAAGGCCAAGCAAGCAGACAACAAGCCCGCGATGTACCCCAATGCCACGCGCGCGCAGCCGGAAATCAAGGTCTCGCCGAAGATGGGCAAGCAGTTGCAGGCCATTCAGCAGCGCTACGAAAAAGAAGATTGGACCGGTGTGATTGCCAAGGTGGACGAAGTGGCGGCCAACAACACGGCAAGTGCCTACGAGAAGGCATTTGCGTTCACGATGGCAGGCAATGCATCTGCCAACAGTGACAACCAGGCGAGGGCTGCGGAGTATTTCACAAGGGCGATTGAGGCAAATGGGCTGGAAAACGACACCCACTACTCCACGATGTACAACCTGGCAGTAATCCAGTTCGGCGAGGAGAAGTACGCGGAGGCGCTCGCCACAATGGATCGCTTCCTGGCGGAAACCAAGTCGGACAAGCCGGAGCACCTTGCCTTCCGTGCAGGCATTCTGGCCAACATGAACCGTTATGACGAAGCCGCGGCGATATACACCCGCTTGATTGCGAAGAACCCCACCGACAAGCGCATCCTGATGAACGCGGTGGCTGCACTCCAGAATGGCGACAAGTTCGATGAGGCCAATAAGCTGCTTGAGGACGCCTACAAGCGCGGCATGCTGACCGAGGCGCGCGAGTTGCGCGCGCTGTATGTCGGTTACATGAACGCACAGCGCTGGAGCGACGCACAGAAAGTGATCGAGGATGGCGCCGCCAATGGCATCTTGCAGGCGGGCCCGGACTTGGCGCGCGACTACCAGGTGCTCGCCCAAACGGCATACAACGACGACAAGATTCCGCTGGCAATCGAGATGTACAAGCGCGCTGCGCCAATGGCCGCCGATGGCGAGGCCTACCTCAACCTCGCCAAGGTGCTTGACTACGCGGGCAAGAAGGCCGAGGCCAAGGCAGCGGCAAAGCAGGCACTGGAAAAGGGCGTCAAGAAGCCCGAGGATGCCAACCGCATCCTTGCGCACTGAGACTTGCGCCTCAAATTCGACCTATACCAGTTTCGAGACTTGGAACAAGTCCACGCGTTTGGTATAAACTACGAGATTCCTGCGGCCGAAAAGCCGCACAGTTGATGCCCCGGCGGAAACGCACGGGGCCCCCACATCCAGAGCCGTGCGCATGTCGGAAGATCTCGCCCCCATCGAGAATAGAAACAGCCGCGAAAGCGGTTTGAGCTGGCCGCGCATCGCCGGCATCAGTTTTGCGGTCGCGCTGCATGCGGCGGCTGCATTGCTGCTGCTGTCGCCGATCGCGCCGCCGGCGCAGGATGCCGATGACAGCAAGGATGTGGTGAACGTCAGCTTCATCGAACCGCCGCCACCACCACCGCCGCCGCCGCCGCCGCCGCCGCCGACCGACAAGCCGCCGCCGCCGATCAAGACCCTGGCGCCGCCGACCATCAAGACGCCAACGCCGCCGCCTCCGGACGACCCGCCGGTGGTGATGGATACGCCACGCGCCGTGGACGTGCAGGCGCCGCCGCCTGCACCACCATCCCGGCCACAAGCAGTCGCGGACATGAGCTCGGGCGTGGATCCTTCTTCACGCAACATGAATCCGCCGAAGTATCCGCCGGATGAAATGCGTCGCGGCGTGTCCGGTACCACCATCCTGATCGTCAGCATCGATGCCAGCGGCAACGTGCTGGATGTCGAAGTCGAGAAGTCCAGTGGCAGTCGCAACTTGGATCGCTCGGCCATGACGGCCGCCAAGCGCTGGCGCTTCAATCCGGAAATCAAGAACGGCCAGAAGATCGCCAGTCGCGTTCGTGTTCCGGTCGAGTTCAAGTTGTAACCGCTGTCCCGTTTTACCCGTTCCGCCAAATGCTTCACCCCTTTCGAATCACCTCATCCACGACATCCAAAGGTTAAGCGTATGTTGCAAGAAACTGCTGCCGCCGCACCTGCCGCCGCCGGAGGCAACAACGCCGCCGCGCTTCAGCAGATGGGCTTTGACCATTTGATCCAAGGCTTCGACGCGGTCGGTTGGGCCGTGTTCCTGACGCTGTCCATCATGTCGGTGATGTCCTGGTACTGGATCATCATCAACTTCATCAAGAACACCCGTCTGCGCGGTCGCGCGGAGCGCGTGATCAGCACGTTCTGGGAAACCTCGAATGCGCAGGATGCCATCCGCTTCATGGAAGAACAGCCGAAGTCGGAGCCGTTCTCCAAGATCGCATTGGACGCCGCCCAGGCAGCCGCGCACCATCAGCGCCACGATGGTTCGCGTCTGGCCGAGTCGCTGAACCGCTCCGAATTCGTTGATCGCGCCCTTCGTCAGGCCGTGACCCGCGAATCGTTGGGTCTGGAAGACGGCTTGACCGTTCTTGCGACCGTCGGTTCCGCGGCGCCGTTCGTCGGCCTGCTGGGTACCGTGTGGGGCATCTACCACGCGCTGATCAAGATCGGCTCGTCGGGCGATGCGTCGATCTCGGCGGTGGCCGGGCCGGTGGGTGAAGCGTTGATCATGACCGCGATCGGTCTGTTCGCCGCAATCCCGGCGCTGCTGGCGTACAACGCCTTCGTGCGCTTCAACCGCGTCACCAACAACCAGTTCGACACCTTCGCGCACGACCTGCACGACTTCTTCGCTACCGGCGCTCGCGTCGGCGAAGTCGCCGGCAAGCGCTGATCGCTGCGTCCTGACGGAGACCCCTGACCATGGGTGCGAGTGTTGGCAAAGAAGAAGGCGGCCCGATGGCCGAAATCAACGTCACGCCCCTCGTGGACGTGATGTTGGTGCTGCTGATCATCTTCATGATCACCACGCCGCTGATGAACCACAAGGTCAAGGTGCAGCTGCCGGAAGCGGTCGTCCAGAAGAAGAACGATGACAAGAAGCAGCAGATCCCGCCGATCACCGTGTCGGTGACCGATGCGGGCGAGCTGTTCCTCAATGACGAGCCAACGACCAAGCAGGCGATCGAAAGTCGCCTGTCGGTCGAGGCGCAGAAGACCCCGCAGCCACCGGTGCAGATCCGCGGTGACAAGACCACGCCTTATCATCTGGTCGGCGAGATCGTGAAGATCGCGCAGGCGCAGGGCATGGCCAAGGTCGGCTTCATCACCACGCCGCCGAAGAAAGGGCAGTAAGGAGAACGCACGATGGCCTTTTCGACGAAAGCAAGCCAGGGGGCGATGGCTGACATCAACGTCACCCCGCTGGTGGACGTGATGCTGGTGCTGTTGATCATCTTCATGGTGACCATGCCGATCCAGTCGGTGCCGGTGGATGTGGATCTTCCCCAGAAGGCCTTGACGCCGCCGGACAACCCGAAAGAACCACCGGAGCCGATCCGCCTGCGCATTGATGCCTCCGGGCAGGTCTATTGGAATGATTCGCCGGCGGACATGAATGCGCTGCAGAAGCGGATGCAGGACGAGATCGCCCGCGACCCGTCCAACCAGCCCGAGTTGCAGATCGAGACCAACGATCAGGCCGAATACGGCGTGCTGGCCAAGGTGCTGGCTGCTGCCAAGAACGCCGAGATGGCCAAGATCGGATTCGTCCAGAACTAGACTGTTTGAAGTGGCTCCGGTTCGGAGCACGTCGTGGATGACGAAACGCCGCCTTCGGGCGGCGTTTTTTTTGTGTGGACGCGACAACTCGCTGGCGTTGCTTTCAACCGGTGGCAGCAAGCGGGAACCTGTCCACGATGCGCCGATAAGCGCGCACGGTGGCATCCATGCCGGCATACAGGGACTCCCCGATCAGCGCGTGCCCGATCGAGACCTCGCAGATGCCAGGCACCCGGGCCAGCAACACACCGAGGTTGGCCTGGTTGAGGTCATGGCCAGCGTTGACGCCGAGCCCGGCGTGCCGGGCGCGGCGTGCCGTCTCCACTGCCACCGCCAAGGCTGGCTCGGGTTGTCCCGCCGCAAAGGCCTCGGCATAGGGCCCGGTGTAAAGTTCGATGCGATCGGCGCCGACTGCCGCCGCGTCGGCAACGGCGGGGTCGCCGACATCGGCAAACACGCTGACCCGGCAGCCCAGGGCCTTGAAGGCGCGGATCAGTGGCTGCAATGCAGTGCCGTCGCGGGCAAAGTCGAAGCCGTGGTCGGAGGTCAGCTGGCCGTCGCCGTCGGGCACCAGCGTGACCTGCGCGGGACGGCAGGCTTCGCACAGCGCCAGCAAGCCGGGATAGCCGCTGCGGGGCGGTGCGAACGGGTTGCCTTCGATGTTGAACTCGACGCTGCGCTCGCGGCACAAGGCATTGAGCTGCAGCACGTCGTCATGACGGATGTGGCGCGCGTCCGGTCGTGGATGCACGGTCAGCCCATGCGCGCCAGCGTCCAGGCAGACGCGCCCGGCGTGCAGCAAATCGGGCTCACGGCCGCCGCGCGAATTGCGCAGCACCGCGATCTTGTTGAGGTTGACGCTGAGTGCGGTCATCGTGATCGGATCAAGGCAAGGGGGTGTCGCCAGCATCCGACTTGCGCGCCTGGATCTGCTCGCGCAGGCGGCGCAGCTCGGTCGGGTCGATCATCGTCGAGACATCGCGTCCGCTGCCGGCCACGCGCGCCTGGTACATGCCCAGCACCCACAGCACGAACAACAGCAGCGCGGCGAAAAGACACACCAGGAGTATTCCGGGAGAGGTGGTCAAGAACGCAAACGCCATGGCTGCGAAGGCAAACAGCAAGAACAACCAGTGCATGGGGAGGGCTCCAGGGCAGATAGCCAAAAGTGTACGCCGGCGCCGCGCTGGAGGCAGCCCTTACAGCAATGGAGGCAGCCCTTACAGCAATGGAGCCACGAGACGTGCAAGTGATTCCGCCAGCCGCGCACTGAGCGAGAGGCGACCGCGATGCTGCACCTGCGCTGCGCTCGCGAATTCGTCGATCAACAACTGTTCGAGCTCGGCTGCGATGCACGTATCGTCGATGAGCAACGACGCTTCGAAATTCAGGCGGAAACTGCGCTGGTCGAAATTGGCGCTGCCGATGATGGCCAGGTGGTCATCCACCAGCAGCGCCTTGCTGTGCAGCATGCGCGGGCCGTATTCAAAGATCTTGACGCCGGCGGCCAGCAGTTCGTCGAAGTAGGAGCGAACGCAATAGGTGACCAGCCGGCTGTCGCTCATTTTCGGCACCAGCAGGCGCACATCCAGTCCGCCGAGCGCGGCGGAGGTCAACGCCATCAACGCCGCTTCGCCGGGAACGAAATAGGGCGTGGCCAACCACACCCGGCGGGTGGCGGCGTGGATGGAGCCCACGTGCAGGCGATGGATGGCCTCCCAGCCAGAATCCGGGCCGGAGGTCAGCAGCTGCACGCGGATCGCGCCGGGGGATGGCTTGGGCAGCGAGCGCGCCAGATCTTCGACGAAATCGCGGCGGCGGGTGGCGTATGCCCAGTCTTCGACGAACACATCCTGCAGATTCCGCAGGATGCGCCCCTCCAGGCGCAGGTGCAGGTCGCGATAGGCATCCCTGCGCAGACGTTCGTCTTCCTCGTCGGTGATGTTGATGCCGCCAATGAAGCCGACTTCCCCGTCGATGATCACGATCTTGCGATGGGTGCGCAGATTGAGCCACGGTCGCCGCCAGGGCAGCCAGAAGCGTGCGGGATGGAACCACGCCAGTTCGCCGCCCGCCTCCAGCAGCGGGGCGAAAAACCGCTTCTTTGCCCGCTTTGAACCCACCGCATCCACCAGCAGGCGAACCGCGACGCCGGCGCGCGCGCGCTCCACCAGCGCGTCCAACAGCGCGCCTCCCGTGCTGTCCGGCTCCAGGATGTAGTACTCGAGATGGACATGGTGGCGCGCGTTGCGGATCGCCTCCAGCAGTGCCGGGTACTTGTTGCAGCCATCCACCAGCAGGCCGACCGACGACGCATCGGACGGGGCCAGTCCGGTGGTGGCCTGGGCCAGGGTTTGCAGTTCCTGCATCTCGACGGTGCTGCCCTCGGCGTCGGCGGGAAGGGTGACGCGATGGCGCAGGCGGCGGGCACGTTGCCGCTTGAGGCGCTGCGGTCCGAACACGTAATAGATGAGAAACCCGAAGTACGGCAGTGCGGCCAAGCTGATCAACCAGCTCAGGGTTGCCGCCGGATCGCGCTTTTGCAGCACGATCCAGCCCCCCAGCCAGAGCAGATACAGCGCCCAGCCTGCGGTCAGCCAGGCGCGGATGTGCGGCAGATGCCACAGGGTGCTCCATGCGAGAAACAGCGTGTCCAGCAGCCCTTCTCCGGTCACCTTTGCTGCTCCCGAGTCAGCCGAAATGCGGCAACAATGGCCCGCCCATCCACAGCCAGCGCGCCGTCCAGCTGCTCACCAACCCGATCAGGATGGTCAGCGGCAGGCCAACGCGGAGGAAGTCGCCGAACGTGTATTGACCGGGTTGCAGGATCAACAGATTGCCGTGATGACCGATCGGGGTGAGGAAGGCGACCACAGCGCCCAATGCGGTGCAGACCACGAACGGCGCCGGCGGCAGCCCCAGGATCTGCGCGGTGGCGATGGCAATCGGGCCCAGCAACGCGGTGGTGGCGGCGTCGCTCATCACCTGGGTCAGCAGGGCGGCCAGCGAGAACATCACCAGCAGGATCGCCAGCGGCGGCCAGTGCGCGATGACGTGGGACAGCCCGTCCGCCAGCAGCGCGGCGGTGCCGGTCTGCTCCATCGCGATCCCCAGTGGAATCACGCCCGCAATCATCACGAAAATGCGCATGTCGATGCTGCGATACGCCTGCTCCACGTCCACGCAGCGGGTGGTGACCATGGCCACCGCGCCGAACAGGAAGGCCAGCGGCGGCGACAGCCATTCGGTGGCGGCGGCAAGGATGGTCAGCCCGAGGATGACCAGCGCCAGCGGTGCGCGCAGGCGGCGCTTGGCCTCGCCCGCGAACGGCACCAGCATCAGGAAGCCGTGGTGCGCAGCCAGTTCGGCAAAGCGCGCCGGTTTGCCCCATAGCACCAGCAGATCGCCCTCGCGCAGGCGGGCATCGGACAGGCGGTCGGCCATTTGCTCGCCGCGGCGCCACAGCCCGGCGATCACGGTATGGAACTGACGGGCGAAATCCAGCTCGCGGATGCTGCGGCCGATGAATTCGGAATTGGGTGCGACCACCGCCTGCACCAGCTGCGGCTTGCCATCGCCGATGGCCAGGCCACCGAATCGCGAAATCGCGTTGAGATCCAGGCCGGCGTCGTCGTGCAGCGACATCAGCTCGTCAGCCGCCGCTTCCACCAGCAACACGTCGCCGGCCAACAGCGGGCTGGCCGGGCCCAGATCGCCCCGGGCCTGGCCGTCGCGCAGCCAGCCCAGCAGGCGAAAGCGTTCGCCCAGCGCTTTTTGCAGCTCGCTCAACGGGCGCGTGCACCAGTGGCCATCCTTCACCACCAGCAGCTCGGTGCGGTAGCGATCCAGGCGCAGGTAGTCATCTTCGTTCTGCTCGCCGCTGCGCTTGGGCAGCAGCCAGCGCGTCAGCAGCATGTAGCCGGTGCCCACGATGACCAGGGCGATGCCGATCGGGGTGATCGAAAAAATGCCCAGGCTCTCCGCGCCGGCACGTTCCAGCATGTCGTTGGCCAGCAGGAAGGCCGGTGCGCTGAACAGGGTCAAGGTGGTGCCCAGCGACGCCGCCAGCGACATCGGCATCAGCAGCCGCGACGCCGGCAGCCGACGGTTGCGCGCATGCCGCAGCAGCAGCGGCAGCATCATCGCAGTCACCATCACGTGATGGGTGAACGAGGCCAGCAGGGCCACCAGCGGCATCACCACCGCAATGGTGCGCCACTCCTGGTTGCCCGACGCGCGCTCGACCCAGCTGCCGAGGCGTTCGCTGATGCCGGTGGCACCCAGCGCCCCCGAGATCACGAACACCGCCGCCACGATGATCGCCGGCTCGCTGGAAAACCCGGACAGCGCCTGCTTGCCGTCCAGCACGCCGGTCACCACCAGCGCCAGCAGGATCAGCATCGCGGTCACATCGACGCGCAGCTTTTCGCTGATGAACAGGTACAGGCCGCCGACCAGAATCAGGCCGAAGGCGGTTTGCGACCAGAGGTGGGGGTCGAGATGCATGCTGTCATTCTGCCCAAATTGCGGGCAGATGCCGCATTACCACGGGGAATGGCGAGCGCAGGATGCGTTCTGGGCGATGCATCGCCCGCCCGCGCTTCGTGATGGTGATTCAGCGCGCCGCTGCATCGTGCGCATGATGATAGGCGACGGCCGCCTCCACTTCCGCCTTCGAGCCCATGAACACCGGCACGCGCATGTGCAGGCCGGTGGGCTGCACTTCCAGCATGCGCATGCGGCCGGTGCTGGCCGCGCCGCCGGCCTGTTCCACCAGCAGGCTCATCGGGTTGGCTTCGTACATCAGGCGCAGCTTGCCGCCCTTGGGCGCGCATTTGCTGTCCAGCGGATAGCTGAAGATGCCGCCGCGGGTCAGGATGCGATGCACGTCGGCCACCATGCTGGCCACCCAGCGCATGTTGAAGTCCTTGCCGCGCGGCCCCTCCGCGCCCTTGAGCATGTCGCCGACATAGGCCTGCATCGGCGCTTCCCAGAAGCGCTGGTTGGACAGGTTGACCGCGAACTCCCGGGTCTCCTCGGGAATCCGCATGCCGCGCGTGGTCAACACGAAGCTGCCGACCTCGCGGTCCAGCGTGAAGGCGTGGGTGCCATGGCCCACGGTGAGCACCAGCATCGTGCTGGGCCCGTAGGTGCAGTAGCCGGCCGCGACCTGCGCCGTGCCGGGCTGCAGGAAGTCGGCGTCGGTCGCACTGCTGACCCCGTCCGGGCAGCGCAGCACCGAGAAGATGGTGCCCACCGAGATGTTCACGTCGATGTTGGAACTGCCGTCCAGCGGATCGAACAACAGCAGGTAGTTGCCGCGCGGGTACTTGTCGGGAATCGGCTGCGAGGATTCCATTTCCTCCGAGGCCAGCCCTGCCAGATGGCCACCCCAGGCATTGGCTTCCAGCAAAATTTCGTTGCTGAGCACGTCGAGTTTCTTCTGCGCCTCGCCCTGCACGTTGATGCTGGCCTGCCCGTCGGTACCGGCGTCGCCCAGCACGCCGCCCAGCGCTCCTTTGCCCACCGCAATCGAGATGCGCTTGCAGGCGCGCGCCACCACTTCCACCAGCAGGCGCAGTTCGGCATTGATCCGGCCGGCACGTTGTTCTTCGATCAGGAAACGCGTGAGCGAAATGCTGGTATTCGACATGGGCAACAGACCAGAGGCAACGGAATGCGCCTATTGTCGCCGAACTGAACCCCTCCGGTGCCTGGCTGCCGCACGGGTGGAGAACGGGACGCGCGCCATGGCTCGCCGGGGAATCCAAAAGACAGCCCATACTGTGGGCTCTGCGCTTTAGCTGGGCATGGCGACCGTGAAGCATTCTCGACGGACTTTCCTGTGGCTCGCGTTGGCCGCGCTGCTGGTCCTGCTGGCATGGGCCGGGATCCGGCATTGGCAGGGGCCGCGTTTGCCCGCGTATGCGGTGGTGGCACGGCCGCTGGTGCAGACCGTGGTGGCGACCGGCCGGGTGGTGTCGGTGTCGCGCGCGCAGGTGGGGAGTCAGATCAGCGGCGTGGTGGTCGAGCGCCGCGTGCGCGAGGGGGACCGGGTCAATGCCGGCGACGTGCTGGCCGTATTGCGCGACGATGACCAGCAGGCGGCGGTGCGCGAAGCCGAGGCCGCACTGGCGCAACTGCGACAGGGTTCGCGCCCGCAGGCGCAGGCAGGCTTGCGCAATGCACGGGCGACGCTGGCCCAGGCCCGCCGCGAAACCCAGCGCCGGCGCGTGCTGCTGCAGCGCCAGCTGATTGCGCGTGAAACCCTGGAGCAGGCAGAGGAGGCGGAAACCGCGGCCAGCGCGGCGCTCGCGCAGGCGCAGGCCCTGGCGGGCATGCTGGGGCCGGGAGCCCCCGGTGAAACCGTTGCGCGCGAGCGTCTGGCGGCGGCACGCGCAGCGCTGGGCAAGACGCTCATCCGCGCGCAGGTGGCGGGTACCGTGTTGACCCGCAACGCCGAACCCGGCGACGTGGTGCAACCCGGCAAGGTGCTGTTCGAGATCGCCCGCCAGGGCGATACCGAAGTGCTGGTGCCGCTGGATGAGAAGAACCTGGGCGCCGTCGCCCTGGGTCAGCCCGCAATCTGCATCGCCGACGCCTTCCCGCAGCGTCCGTTCAAGGCCAGCGTTGCCTTCATCGCGCCCAGCGTGGACCCGCAGCGCGGCACGGTGGAGATGCGGCTGCGGGTGGCGCCGGTGCCCGCGCAACTGCGCCAGGACATGACGGTCTCGGTGAATGTGGAAACCGGCCGCCGCGAGCGCGCCCTGGTGGTTCCGAATGACGCACTGGCAACGCGTGCAGACGGCCAGCCGATGGCGTGGGTGGTGCGCGGTGGCAAGGCGATGCACATCCAGGTCACGCTTGGCTTGCGCGGATTGGCGGCATCGGAGGTCACGCGCGGCCTGCGGGCGGGTGACGTGGTGCTGGCCGATGGCGGTGCGGGTCTCGCCGAGGGCCAGCGCGTGCGCATCCGCTTGCAGGACGCGCCGCCGGCAGGCACCGCCGAGGCAAGCCGCAACGAAATCCCGGTGCGCTTCAACTGACCATGTGGATCCAATGGACGCTGGCGGTTCGCTTTCTGCGCGAAGGGCGCATCCAGAGTGCGCTGATCCTGGTCGGGATCGCCGTCGGCGTGGCGGTGATCGTGTTCCTGACGGCGCTGATCACCGGCCTGCAATACAACATCATCGACCGCACGTTGGGCACGCAGGCGCACATCAAGGTGCAGTCGCCGGATGAGGTCAATCGTGTCGCTCCCGTTGGTGCGCACGTGGTGCAGCTGATCCTGGAAACGCCGCGTGCGCAGCGGCTGCGCTCGATCAACAACTGGCAGCAGGTGCGCGATGCGCTGGACGCGATGCCGGAGGTCACCGCGGTGTCGCCCATCGTGTCCGGCCCTGCACTGGCGCGCCGCGGCGAAGCGGTGGAATCGGTGGCGCTGGTGGGCATCGATGTGGCGCGCTACACGCGGATTCTGCCGCTGCGCCAGGACATCATCGCCGGCCAGCTGCGCGTGGGTGCCGGCGAGGCCGTGATCGGCAGCCAGCTGGCGCATACGCTGGGCGTGAGCGTGGGCGACAAGCTGCGGCTGGATGCCGGGCAAGGCGATGGCAGCGTGGTCAACATCGCCGGCATTTTCGAATTGGGCGTGCGCGAGCTGGATGCACGCTATGTCTATCTGGACATGAAACAGGCCCAGTCGCTGCTGAACTTGCCGGGAGCGGCCACGATCATCGATGTCACCGTGCGCGACATTTTTTCCGCCGACACGGTGGCGGCGCGCATCGCGCGACTGACCGGGCTGAAAGCGGAAAGCTGGATCGAGACCAATGCGCAGTTGATGAACGCGCTGAAGTCGCAGAGCCTGTCCACCCGGATGATCAGCTTCTTCGTGGCGGTGGCGGTGGCGCTGGGCATTGCCAGCGTATTGTTCGTCAGCGTCATCCAGCGCACGCGGGAGGTCGGCATCCTGCGCGCAATGGGCATCACGCGTCGGCAGATGCTGGGCGTGTTCCTGATCCAGGGCGGCATCTTCGGGCTGGTCGGCTCGTTGATCGGCTCGCTGATCGGCGACGGAATGGTGTGGTTGTTCAACAATCTCGGCCCCGGGCTGTTCTTCATTCCCTTGAGCCCGATGCTGCTGCTGGCGGCCGCATGGCTGGCCACGACGACCGGGGTGATTGCTGCCGCCATTCCGGCGCGCCGCGCCGCGCGCATGGATCCGGTACAGGCGATCCGCAATGCCTGACGCCAGCCAGTCAGTCTTGCGCTTGCAGGGGCTGCGCAAGTCCTACAACGTCGGCAAGCCGAATGAAGTGGAAGTCCTGCACGGCATCGACCTGAACTTGGCGCGGCATGATTTTGCCGCGCTCGTGGGCGCATCGGGTTCCGGCAAAAGCACCCTGCTCAACATCATCGGCCTGCTGGACGTGCCCACCGCGGGCGAGCTGTTCTTGCTGGGCGAACCGACCATCGGCATGGATGATGCGCGGCGCACGGCGCTGCGCGGCAGTGCGATTGGCTTCGTGTTCCAGTTCCATCACCTGCTTTCCGCGTTCACCGCGCTGGAAAACGTGCTGATGCCGCTGATGGTGGCCAAGGGCAAGCCGTCGGCCGCCGACCGCGATCTGGCGCGCAGCCTGCTGGCGGAGGTGGGGATGGACGCATTCGCCGACCGCAAGCCGGGCGAACTGTCTGGCGGCCAGCAGCAGCGGGTGGCGGTGGCGCGTGCGTTGGTCACCCGGCCGGCGCTGCTGCTGGCCGATGAGCCTACCGGCAATCTTGACAGCCAATCGGCGCAGGACGTGTTCGCGCTGTTTCGACGCTCGAATGAAAAGTTCGGCTGCGCGGTGTTGCTGGTGACCCACGACACGCGCCTGTCCGACGCCTGCGATCGCGTGGTGACGTTGCGCGATGGCTTGATCCTGGCAGACGCATGACGCGCAACGCTGGTAGGGCACCGGCCGGCACAAGGGCGCGGCCGGTGCAAAACGCCCGCTGGTTACGTCATCTTCTTGAAGATCGTCACCCCGAGCAGGAACAGCACCACGGCGATGAGGATGGCCGCCCAGAACAGGAACTTGGCGATGCCGAACGCGCCGCCGGCGATGCCGCCAAAACCGAGCACGCCGGCGATGACGCCGATGATGGCAAAAATGATGGCCCACTTGATCATGCTGGCGGTGCTCCCGTACGGATGGTCGTGTGACGAAAGCCTGCCTCTGCCCGCGTCGAGCCAGCGTGAATGCGGGTTGCCGAATCAGACGTCGGCGTTCTGCGCCCAGCCCTCGCCCGTGCCGCGATGGAGGACCCCATCGGTGTCCAGCACGGTTCCGGCCGGGATGGTGTCTTGCCCGGCCAGGCGCGCATAGAGCGGCGCGAAGTCCGGCAGGGTGGCGTCGATCAACTGCTCGAAACTGTCGATCACGAAATACGTTTTTTGATAACTGTCGATGCGATAGCGGGTGCGCATCACGCGTTCCAGGTCGAAGCCGATCCGGTTCGGTGCCGGGCTTTCCAGGCAGTGGATGGATTCGCCCTTGGAACTGACGATGCCGGCGCCGTAGATGCGCAGCCCGTCCGCCTGTCGAATCAGCCCGAATTCCACCGTGTACCAGTACAGCCGCGCCAGCTGCATCAGTGCTTCCGGCCCAAAACCATGCGCCTTCACTCCGCCCTTGCCGTAGGCCTCCAGGTAGTCGGCGAACATCGGGTCCATCAGCAATGGCACGTGGCCGAACAGGTCGTGGAACAGGTCGGGTTCTTCGATGTAGTCGATCTGCTCCGGTTTGCGGATCCACCAGCTCACCGGGAAGCGGCGGTTGGCCAGATGGGTGAAGAAATCCAGTTCCGGCAGCAGCCCTTCCACGCCGACGATCCGCCAGCCGGTGGTTGCGGCCAGCGCGGCGTTCAACTCGCTGAATTTCGGGATGCGGTCGGGCGTCATCCCCATCGTGTCCTGCGCGCGCAGGAACGCATCGCAGGCGCGGCCGGGCAGGATCTCGCGCTGGCGCGCGTAGAGCTGCTGCCACACCGCATGATCGGTCGTGTCATAGCTGTCCCAGGGCTGCTCGACGGTGCCGGTGGCATACACGGGCACCGAGCCGCGATCGGTCTGGATGCTTTCAAGGCGGCGGGGCTGCGGCTGTGCGGACATGGCGGCGAAGGAAGTGGTGTTCTCCACAGGGTAGGCGCAACGCCGCGCAAGATGTCTGCAAAATTGCATGGCATCGCCAGAATGAAGCAATATTCCTTCTCTTTATCGGTGATTATCGGAACAAATGAGCGCCGTCACCCTGGATCGGATCGATCTGACCCTGCTCGCCGAGCTGCAGCGGGCGGGACGCCAGACCAACGCGGAGCTGGCCGAACGGGTGCACCTGTCGGCCTCGGCCTGCCTGCGGCGGGTGCAGCGGCTTGAGCGTGAGGGGGTGATCGTCGGCTACCGCGCCGAGGTCGATCCCGAGCGGCTGGGGTTGGGCCTGCAGGCGTTCGTGCGGGTGCAGTTGAAGAGCCACGACGCCGAGCGCATCGACAGCTTCGCCCGCCAGGTCAACGCCTGGCCGGAAGTGGTGGCCTGCCATGCCTTGACCGGCGACATGGACTACCTGCTGCACGTGGTGGTGCGCAACCTGGAGCACTTCTCGCGCTTCCTGCTGGACAAGCTGCTGGCGCAGGCGGAGGTGGACGACGTCAACTCCAGCTTCGTGCTGCGCACGGTCAAGCGCGCGCAGGCGCTGCCGCTGGAGGCGGACGCCGGCTGAGTTGGCGCGGCGCTACAGCTGCGCCTGCAGCGCCAGCAGGCCGCGGTCGCGGCCAATGGCTGCCGCCGCCACCAGCACATCGTCGCGGTAGTAGCGCGCCAGGCAGTCATGGGCGGCGGGATCGCCGTCCACTTCGATCCGGTTCCAACCGCTGCCGTGGCCGAGGTAGCGCAGGTCGGTGCCGTAGTGGTGGGTCCAGAAGAACGGGGGGTCATCGAACGCGCGATCGAAGCCCAGCATGTTGTCGGCCACGCACTGGCCCTGCCGCTGCGCGTGCACCCAATGTTCGACCCGCGCGCGCCCCTGCCCATGGGGATAACAGGCGACATCGCCTGCCGCGTACACGCCGTCTGCCGAGGTGCGCAGGCGATCATCGACCAGGATGCCGTTGTCCACCGCCAATCCTGCCGCTTGGGCCAGCGCGATGCGCGGCCTGACGCCCACCCCAACCAGCACCGCATCTGCCGTCACCTGGCTGCCGTCGGACAGGTGCAGGCGTTCTCCGTCGAAACGCAGCGCGTGCACGCCCAAGTGGAAGCGCACGCCATGCCCGCGGTGCAGGCCGGTGATGTGTTCGGCCAGTTGCGGTCCAAGGATGCGCTGCAGCGGCAGCGTTTCCGGGGCGATGACATGCACGGCAAGGCCGCGTTCGCGCAGCGCTGAAGCGGCTTCCATGCCGATGAAACCAGCGCCGATGACGGCGACCGATCGGGCATCGGCAATGCCGGCGAGTAGCGCATTGGCATCGGCCAGCGAGCGCAGGCTGAAGACGTTGGAACGGTCGAACCCGGGCAATGGAATGTGAATCGGTTCGGCGCCGGTGGCCAGCACCAGCGCATCGTAGATGAAGGTATCGCCGGCGCGCGTGGTGATTTGCTTCGCAGCCACATCCAGCGCGGTGGCTTCGCAATCCAGGCGCAGGTCGATGGCATGTGCTTGGTAGAACTCGGCAGGCTGCAGTGGAATCCAATCCGCTGCCGCAGTGCCGGCGAGGTAGTCCTTGGACAGATTGGGCCGGTCGCAGGGAGGATCCGCCTCCGCGCTGAGCATGGTCAGGCGCCCAGTGAACCCCAGCCCGCGCAGGCGTTCGGCGCAGGCAAACGCGGCTGCGCCGCCACCAACCAGCAGCACATGCCCGGGTGGATGCGCGGGTGCTGCGATCGCCGGCGTTGCATAGGCCGTGCTTTCGAGCGCGTGCACGAACACGCGATCCCCATCCCGCTCCACCGTCCAGCAGGCCAGAGGTGCGAAGGCCGGCGCTTTCAGCGCAGCTCCGGTGCGCAGGCTGAAGCAGGCGTGATGCCAGGGACAGGTAACGGTCTCGCCATCGACCCGCCCCTCCGCCAGCGGCCCGCCGTAATGCGTGCAGCTGCCAGACACCGCGTGCAGTTCGCCATCCAGGCGGCTCAACAGCACCGGCGTGCCGTCAACGTGCCCGGCCAGCATCCCGCCAACGGGAATGTCCGCCAGCAGGACGCCACGGCTGAAGTCGGGGCCGGAAACAGCGGTTGCCTGTCCCATGGTGCGTTCTCCTCGATGTCGCATTGCATCAAGCATGCTCCCCCCATTGATGCAGAATGCGTGAAGAGGTTCCCGGGAACCTTTTTTGTCCGGCGGCATCTGCCTGAGCAAGATCCCGACTTGGAACACGGACATGCTCAATCCTCTGCAAGACGTTTCGATGCAGCCGGTCACGCTGCAGGACACCTTCGATGAAGCGCGCCCCAGCCGGGCCGAGGCCGAGGCGGCGGTATGCACGCTCATTCGCTGGGCTGGCGACTCACCCGCGCGCGAGGGCCTGCGCGATACCCCGGCGCGGGTGGTGCGCGCTTACGAAGAATGGTTCGGCGGCTACGCCAGGAGTCCTGCCAAGATCCTCGGCCGCCGCTTCGAACGCACCGGCTATGACGATCTCGTATTGCTGCGTGACATACCGCTGCACTCGGTCTGCGAACACCATATGGCGCCGATCACCGGGGTGGCGCACGTGGCCTATCTACCGGGCGAACAGGTAGTGGGGTTGTCGAAGCTGGCGCGACTGGTGGACGCGTATGCGCGCCGGCTGCAGATCCAGGAGCGGCTGACCGTGGAGATTGCCGAGGCGCTGCAACGGGAACTGCAGCCACGTGGGGTCGCGGTGGTGATTCGCGCCAGTCACGGCTGCATGACCACGCGTGGCGTAAATGTACACGGCAGCGTGATGATCACCCGTCGGCTGCTTGGAGCGTTTGACCGCGAGCCGTGGCGCAGCGATATCCTCGCGGCGATGGCGGGCTGAGCCAACACGTAGATCCAGAACCAGGGGCAAGGTCATGACCACACAGCAGATGAGCGCCGCGCACGACTATGCGGCGCTGGACGACGCGGCGCTGGTGCGCTGCGTGCAGGCCGGCGAGCGCGGGGCATTCCGGCAGATCATGAAACGCTGCAACCAGCGCATGTTCCGGATGGTGCGCGGCGTGCTGCAGAACGACTCGGAAGCCGAAGACGTGGTGCAGGAGGCCTACGTCCATGCCTTCGAGAACATCAACGGCTTTCGCGGTGACGCGTCGCTGGCCACCTGGTTGACCCGGATCGCACTCAATGAAGCCTATGGCCGCCTGCGTCGGAGGCGCGAGACGATGACCATCGATCGGTTTGAAACCAGCGAAGCGGCGAGTGACAACGTGCTGAGTTTTCCCAATCGCAGCGGCGGCGACGATCCGGCGGACGTGGCGGCGCGCGCGCAGTTGCGGCACCTGCTGGAGCGCGCCGTCGACGGACTGCCGGAAGCATTCCGGATGGTGTATCTGCTGCGCGAGATCGAAGGGTGCACGGTGCAGGAAACCGCAACCGCGCTCGGCTTGCGCGTGGAAACCGTGAAGACCCGCCTGCATCGGGCGCGACGCCTGTTGCGCAATGCCATCAGCGACAGCATCGGCGCGGCGCGTGGCGACGCATTCCAGTTCCTGGGCGCCCGCTGCGAACGCATGACCGAGGCGGTGCTGATGCGCATCGGCCGCCATCCAGGCCCGGCGTGATCCGCTCAGCGCCGCGACATCAATCAGTCATCACAAGGGGAGCGTCATGTTGAAGTACGCATTGCTGGTGTTTTTCGTGGGCGCATTGGGTGGCCTGTTCATGGCCACGTTCGTGTTGCGCGGCAAGCTGGCGCCGTGGGTGGTTTCGCTGCTGCATGCCTTGCTCGGGGCCAGCGGGTTGATCCTGTTGTTCCTCGCCGTCCTCAATGCCGAAGGCGGCATGTTGGCGATGGTGGCATTGGGCGTCCTGGTGGTGACCGCGTTGTTCGGGTTCTATCTGGCCACCATGCACCTGCATCAGCGGGTGGCGCTGAAAAAAGTGGTGCTGACGCACGCGGGCTTTGCGGTGACCGGCGTGACCACGCTGATCATCGCCATCCTGATGTCATGAGCCATCCCCTGCATCCGGCGCTGGTGCATTTCCCGGTGGCGGCGTGGACGCTTGCCACGCTGGTGGACATCGGTGGCCTGGCTTGGCCTGACCCATTGCTATGGCAGTGCGGCGGTTTGCTGATGGGCGTGGGCTGTGCGGCCGGCCTGTTGGCGGCGGGGGCCGGATTCCTGGAGTTGATCAAGCTGCCACCGGCACATCCGGCGAGCCGGGATGCCATGCTGCACATGACCTTGGCGCTGCTGACGTGGTGTCTGTATGCCGGCAGTCTGCTGTTGCGCAGCGATGGGCTGCAGCTGTTGCCAGCCGGGCCTTGGGCGCGGCTCCTGAGCGGCGCGGGGCTGGTGACGCTGCTGGCCACCGGATGGATGGGCGGCAAGTTGGTGTATGGCCGTGGCGTGGGCGTCAGTGGTCGCGATTAATCCGCGCGGCAGTCCGGATCACGACGCAGTTTGTCCATCCAGCCGGTTTGCTGCGCGCAGCGCGCCTTGCGTTCGGCCTCGCGCTGCTGCGCGGCGCGCGCTTCCGCGGCCCGGTTTGCCTGTGCCACGCGCTGTGCAAGCAGTGCGGCCAGCTTCGCCTTGATCTGCGGCAATGCGGCCTGGGTGGCGCGTTCGCCTTCCAGGATCGCGCGGTTTTTCAATTCGAAATCGACAGCGCCGATGTCGTTTACCCGCGGGCGGATCACGATGTCGGCGCGCGCCAGTTCCTGTGCGCCCAGCTTCTGCCCCATGATGGTGATGCTGCGGTTGAGGTTGCCGAGCATGCTGGAAGGATCGGAGGCGCCGTTGGCCTTGCTGCTGATATCCACCGCGATCACGAAGTCGGTGCCCAGTTCGCGTGCGGCATCCACCGGCACCGGGCTGACCACGCCGCCATCGATGTAGTGGAACTTGCCGATGCTGACCGCCTCGAACACGCCGGGAATCGAGCTGGACGCGCGCACCGCCTGGCCGACGTTGCCGCGCACGAACACCGTGCGCTGGCCATCCTCCAGCCGCGTGGCAACGGCGGCAAAAGGCTTCTTCAATGTCTCGAAGGTGCGATTGCCGACCAGCTGGTTGACGTAATCCTGCAGTTTCTGGCCCTTCACCACGCCGCCGGAAAACAGGCTGACGTCGCGGATGCTGGACTCATCCAGCGCAAACGCCTTCTCCTGCAGCGCGTAGGCATCCATGCCGCTGGCGTACAGCGCGCCGACCACGCTGCCGGCGCTGGTGCCGGAGACCGCCACCGGCCTGATGCCGCTGGCTTCCAGCATCTTGATCACGCCGATATGGGCAAAGCCCTTGGCCGCGCCGCCGCCCAGCGCCAGCCCGACCCGGATGGGCGGCACGCTGGCGGCCACGGCAGGTGCAGGCGGAGCAATGGCCGGGGTGCTGGCGCAGGCGGCCAGCAGGATCGCGGACAGGGAAAGCAACGAGGCACGGAACATGGCGTGGAAGGTCGTCAGGCGAAGGCACAGCGAGACAGCGTACTGCGTCTTGCCGCAACCGCAGCGGAACCGCCCGCTTCCTGCCTGCGTGTCCAGCATCAGCGAATTGCGCATCCGGCAATGGCCACATGCAACACTGCCGCCTCGTGGCGGCAGTGTTCAGGCGCATCCGGCAGCAGCGATCAGAAGCGTGCTTCCACGCCCAGCGACAGGGTATTGGCGGTGATGTCCAGGCCGCCACCGTTGCCTTGGTTGTGGTCGTAATTGAGGCTCATGCCGAACTTGCGGCTGAAATCGTAACCCGCGCCGATTCCATAGTACGGCTTGGTCGAACTTTCACTGCCGCTGCCCAGGTTGGAATCGACCGACAGCTTGCCGCGGGCGATGCCGGCGCGAACCTGGACGAACAGGCCCA
The DNA here is from genome assembly GCF_024498955.1 of Thermomonas paludicola. Taxonomy (GTDB): domain Bacteria; phylum Pseudomonadota; class Gammaproteobacteria; order Xanthomonadales; family Xanthomonadaceae; genus Thermomonas; species Thermomonas paludicola. The sequence continues at coordinate 21,447 of NZ_CP093311.1, forward strand.
GGTTGGAGTCGGTGTAATACTGCTTGCCCACCACGCCGACGCCGAATGCGGAAAGCTTGGCGGCCACGTGATCCACGCCGTCGTCGTACAGGGTCTGGTCGTAGAAACGGCTGTAATGCCCTTCCACTGCGAAATTGGAATTGAACCAGTAGCCGCCGCGCAACGAATAGGCGGTGTCCTTGTCGCTTTCGCTGCCAATGCCGCTGGCCTTCAGGCGGACATCGCTGCTGCCGAGTTCGCCGCGCACGAACCCTTCGCCGGCAAACGCGGCAGAGGAGACGCCAGACAGTGCCAGCGCGCAGGCCAGGATCAAAATCCGTTTCATGGGGGATTCCTTGAGTGAGGTTGATGCCCCGCGGTTGCGGGGTTAATGCAATATTAATATTGGTGAAATCCCGCGACAAGGAGAGATTCAAAGGAAAGACAAGAAAGACAAGCGTCAGCAGCAAAGACAAAACAAAAGGAAAGACAAAGGACACCCACTATTTGCTTGGCCCGATCCATCCGAGCGGATTCACCCGCCACCATCCCGCGAGCGCAGTCATTTTCGTTGCAGATCTGCCGGAAGCTTTGGCAGCGCCCACGCGGCATTCTCCCTTGCGGGCGACGTGAGGGATTGGGCGGTCAAGTGGCGTTTGCCAGTTGCCGTACCAGCCCGATTCCCTTGATCCGTGCCCGGCGCATCCCGCACCGTCTGGTTGCCGTGGGCATCCCACGCGTACGTCCAGTTGCCGCCCGCTGCGTAAGCAGTCGTCAGCCGGTGCGGCCCCACGTAGCCCGTGCCGCCGCTGCCGCTGGTCGTCGTTGCCCCGCACCCCGCGCGGCCGCCATAGCCCATCGCCGTCGTGGCGCCCCGGAACAGCTTGGCGGGAAAAAGTGTCAGGGACAATTATTCCGGTTCGCTGAAGGTGTTGAATAATTGTCCCTGACACATTTTTCCTGCTTCCGTGGCGTCACTCTTGCCGCTTTCGAAACGGCAGCACCTTTCCGACCGTCTCGTTCACGTCCGGGCGATGCCACAGCACCGGCACGGCGTCGGGTGCGCGGGTTTCGAAGGTATCGAACCCGGCAGCGTTGCGGTCGCGTTCCAGTTCTTCTTCGATTTCCCAGCTGTACGGCTGGCGCTGCGGCTGCGGGTCGCTGCGGCGGAACAGGAAGGCGGCCACAATGCCGGCCACCGCGCCGCCCAGGTGCGACTCCCACGACACGCCAGCTTCGTGTGGCAAGACGGTGAGCAGCATGCCGCCATAAAACAGGAAAGCGATCATGCCGGCGGCGATCGCGGCGCGGTCGCGCCGCAGCAGGCCGAGCGAGAACACCAGGAAGCCCAGCCCGTGAGTCACGCCGCTGGCGCCGAGGTGATGCGAGCCGGGTTGGCCCAGCAGCCACGCGCCCAGCCCCGAACCAAGCCACAGCAGCGGCAGGGCGCGCAGGCTGGCGTTTGGATAGACGATGCCGGCCAGGATGCCCAGCAGCAGCAAGGCCGTGCTGTTGGCCAGGACATGTTCGAACGAACCGTGCAGCAGTGGGGCGCTGAGCAGGCCGAGCAGTCCTTCCAGCGAATGCGGGGTCACCGTCAACCAGGTCCAGTCGAAGCCTTGCTGGGCGGCGAAGCAGGCCCACAGCAGCAGTACGCCGCCCAGGCTGGCATTCAGCGCGCGCCGCACGCGGCCACGATCCGACTGCCGCTGCAATGGGGTGGAGGGGGGGGCGGGCATACGCCAGAAGTGGGGCGCGCGGTGCGGAATGCAAGCACCGACCCACGGCGTGCCGGCCGAGCGCGGCGCTGCGGCCATCTTCGGCGACAATGGCCGGTCTTTCATCCGTCTGTCTTCAAGGTCGCCTCCTCATGACCGAGCCTTTGCCCGTCGTCCGCCTCAAGAACGCCTGGAATTCCAGCCATCCGTGGATTTTCCAGCGCCTGGTCGAAAAACCCGCGCAGCGGCCCAAGCCGGGCAGCATTGTCGATGTGGTGGGGGTGGACAACGTGTTCATCGGCCGCGGCTTCTACAACGGCCATTCGCGGATCGCGCTGCGCATGCTGGAAAACGATCCCGACATCGTCGTGGACGCCGACTGGTTTGTCCGCAAGATCGGCGTGGCGGTGCAACTGCGCCGCGAGATCCTGAAGCTGGACGAGACCAGCAACGCGTGGCGCGTGTTCCACAGCGAAGGCGACGGCATCAGCGGGCTGGTGGTGGATCGCTACGACGACCTGCTGGTGGTCGGCTTCTTCAGTGCGGGCGCATGGCGGCATCGCGAATGGATTTTCAATGCGCTGCGCAGCCATTTCCCCGGCTGCCGTTTCCACAGCTTCGCCGACGAACACGTGCAGAAGCAGGAAAGCTTCGACTACAAGGACACGCTGGGCACCGAGCCCGCCACGATCACCGAATACGGCATCCGCTTCCGCGCCGATCCCGCCGGCGCGCACAAAACCGGTTTCTTCGCCGACCAGCGCGAGAATCGCGAATGGTTGTCGCGCCAATGCGAAGGCAAGCGCGTGCTCGACCTGTGCTGCAACACCGGCGGCTTTGCGGTGTATGCGGCGGCACGTGGCGCAAGCGAGGTAGTGGGGATTGACATCGACGCCGCGGTGATCGAGATCGCCAAGGAAAACGCCTACCTCAATCGCGTGAAGCCGCGCTTCGTGCAGGCCGATATCTTTCCGTGGCTGCGCGATGCGGCGGCCAGCGGCGAACGGTTCGACGTGGTGATCCTCGATCCGGCCAAGATGACCCGCGATCGCGAACAGGTCATCACCGCGCTGAAGAAATACCTCGACATGAACAAGCTGGCGCTGGCCACGGTGAAGCCGGGCGGTCTGTTCGCCACCTTCAGCTGCACCGGCCTGGTCAGCGAAGACCAGTTCCTCGACATGCTGCGCCGCGCCGCGTTCTACGCCGGCCGCACCGTGCAGGTGCTGAAAGTGGCCGGTGCCGGCCCCGACCATCCATGGCTGGCCCAGGTGCAGGAGTCGCGCTACCTGAAGGCCGTGTTCTGCCGCGTGCTGGACTGAGTCCGACGTACGCAAAATCGAACATTTAGCGTTGACGCAAGGACGCAAGCACAATATGTTGTGTCGCGTCGGTACCCGCTTGGGCGTACGCCCGGGTCGGGTTGAAAAGGGAATCCGGTGTGAATCCGGAACTGCCCCGCAGCGGTAAGTGGAAACGAACGGCTTCAAATGCACTGGGCCACGCGCCTGGGAAGCGAAGCCAATTAGGTGGGCGCGTCCGTTGGGCGTGCCGTGTCCACGAAGTCCGAAGACCTGCCGACACACCGGGAAACCGGTCGCAGCCGTTGCGACGGCGATGACCGAAGGTTCCGGTGCGGGTGGCCGCTTCCGCGGGGAAGCGTGTCGCGTACCGGGCCCAGGGTCCGGGCGCGCGCGTTTGTCGTGTGAGTGAACACCTCTTGGCCCTGCGCGCGGGAGCAGGCACTTGGTCAAGGAGCCGCCGATGGCGGCTTCCCTGCGGGGACTCACACATGTTGCAAACCATCCTCAAGCGCGACGGCCACGTCGAGCCGTTCACGCCATCCAAACTCAACCAGTGGGGCGAATGGGCGGCCACCACGCTGGGCGACGCCGTCGATTGGCCGTCCGCCGTGCTGGAAACGGTGTCGGCGCTGCCGGACACCGTCAGCTCGCGCGAACTTCAGCTGCAGCTGATCCGCACCTGCCTGAATTTCGATAGCTGGTCGTACAACCGCATGGCGGGGCGGCTGTACGCCACGCTGATCCGCAAGGATCTGTACCGCAACAATCGGCCGAGCGTGCAACAGCTGCATCGCAAGCTGCAGGCGCTGGGTTACATGGAAGTACTGGCGTATTCCGATGCCGAATACGCGCAGGCCGAAGCGCTGATCGACCACGAGCGCGATTTCGAATACGCGCACTACCAGCTGCACACCCATCTGACCAAATACGCGATTGCCGACCGGGTGAACGGCACGTATTTCGAGTCGCCGCAGTTCATCTACATGCGCATGGCGATGGCGCTGGCGGTGGACCAGCCGCGAGCCCGCCGCATGCGCGACCTCACCTGCTTCTACGAGCATCTGTCGAACAACCGGATCAACGCGCCCACGCCCAACCACGTCAACCTTGGCACGCCGCTGCGCGGCTATGCCAGCTGCTGCCTGTACACGGTGGACGACAACGCACGCTCGATCGCGGTGGGCAACCACATCGCCAACACCATGACCTACATGAGCGCCGGCATCGGCGCGCATATGCAGACGCGCTCGATCAACGACCCGGTGCGCGGTGGCGTGATCCGCCACCAGGGCAAGCTGCCGTACTACCGCGCGCTGGTGGCGGAAGTGAAGTCCAACCTGCAGAACGGTCGCGGCGGCGCCTGCACCACCTACTTTCCGATCTTCGATCCCGAAGTGGAAACCCTGCTGCGCCTGAAGAACCCGATGTCCACCGCCGACCGCAAGATCCGCGGCATGGATTATTCCTGGGGCGGCAACCGCTTCTTCGCGCGCAAGGTGGCGCGCAATGAACCGGTTTTCCTGTTCAACTGCCATACCGCGCCCGACTTGCAGGCGGCGCTGTACAGCGCCGACGAGGCGACGTTCGAAGCGCTGTACGCCCGCTACGAGCAGGACGAGCGCTTCGCCAAGACCTGGGTCAGCGCGCGCGAGCTGCTGGTCACCGCCAGCAACGAATGGAACGAAACCGGGCGCGTGTACGAGCACAACATCGCCGAGATGAATCGGCATACGCCGTTCAAGGACACGATCTACAGCTCCAACCTGTGTGCGGAAATCGCGTTGCCAACCGCGCCGTACAACCACATCACCGAACTGTATTGCGAACGCGACATTTCGTTCGTGGATATCGAACTGGCCGACGGCGCGCGACGCAGGCTGGATGGCGGAAAGCCCGTGGCGACGCAGCGCGGCCAGCAGTGGCCGGATGACCTGCTGGCCGGTGACGTGCTGGCCGGCGTGCCGATCAAACGCATCGTGCGGCGCTCCTCGCCCGAGGTGGCGACCTGCAACCTGGCCGGGATCGTGGTGTCCAACATCGAGTCGGACGCGCAATACGCGGAAGTCGCCTATTACGCGCTGTTGATGATCGACAAATGCATCCATCTGGCGCACTACGAGTTGCCGCAGGTGGGCGTGACCTCGCGCAACCGGTTGAATGCCGGCGTCGGCATCCTCGGGCTGGCGCATCTGATGGCCAGACGCGGCAAGCGTTACACCGACGTGGCCGGCAAGCAGTTCATCCACGAAGTGGCCGAACGCCACTATTACCACCTGCTGCGCGCCAGCCTGCAACTGGGCAAGGAGCTTGGCAACGCGCCGTGGATGCACAAGACCCGCTGGCCGGAAGGCTGGCTGCCGCTGGATACCTGCAACCGCAACGTGGACAAGATCGCCCCGTTTTCCAGCCGCTACGACTGGGAAGCGTTGCGCGCGCAGATCATCGACAACGGCGGCATCCGCAACTCGGTGCTGGTGGCGCACATGCCCACCGAAACCAGCGCCAATGCCTCGGGCACCACCAATGGCCTGTATCCCATCCGCGAACTCACCCTGATCAAGACCGACAACCATCGCGTCAATTACTGGGCCGCACCCGAGGGCGACACGCTTGCCGGGCACTACCAGTCGGCGTGGGACATCCCCGCCCGCGACATGACCGAGCTGTACGCCATCGTGCAGAAGTGGACCGACCAGGGCATCTCCGCCGACTTCTATCGGCGCGTGATCGGCGATGCCTGCATCGATTCGACCGAGCTGATCGAAAGCTATCTGTATCGCGTGAAGCTCGGGCTGAAGTCCAAGTACTACATGAACCAGAAGACCTCCAACGGGATGAAGGACATCGCGCACGCCGCCGTCGCCGCCCCCGAGACCGCCGACCAGGTCGCCGAATGCGACGCCTGCACCCTTTGAGAGCCAATGCCATGACCGACACCGTTTTCAACTACGCAAAGACCGACTACGCCAGGCCGCTGTTGTTGCTTGGGCAGCGACCCGGCCTGTTCGATACCGTCAACCGCCATTACCCGGAGATCTGGGCGCTGTACAAGGCGCAGAAGTCGCTGGACTGGGATGAAAACGAGTTCGACTACTCCTCGTGCAATGCCGAGTTCAAGTCCTGCTCGCGTTCGACCTACGACATGATGATCAAGACGCTGGCCTGGCAGTGGGAGGCCGACTCGGTGGCCTCGCGCGCGATCGCGCCGGTACTGGCCCCGTTCATCACCTCCAGCGAGCTGTGGGCGGCCTGGCAGCGCGTGTCCGACAACGAGGTGGTGCATGCGGCCACCTATTCGGAAATCGTGCGCAATTCGTTCGACGATCCGTCCACCATCCTCGATGAGATCCTGCGCGTGCAACAGGCGCACGACCGCCTGGGTGAAGTCGCGCGCGCGTTCGCTGCGGGCTACGAGGCGTCACACAACTACGCCATCGGCCAGCTTCCCAACGACCAGAGCACCTACAACGCGGTGTTCATGACCGTGATCGCGCTGTTCTGCATGGAGCGCATCCAGTTCCTGGCCAGCTTCGCGGTGACCTTCGCGATCTGCGACACGGGGCTGTTCCAGCCGATCGGCAAGGCGATCCAGAAAATCGCCCAGGACGAACTGGAGATTCATGCCGAGCTTGATCGCGCGGTGCTGCTCAACGAACTGCAGACCGAGCGCGGCCAGCGCGCATTTGCACAGTGCCGCGCGCAGATCGACGCAATGATCGACGAGGTCATCGACAGCGAGCTGCGCTGGATCGAGTACCTGTTTTCCGAGGGGCGTGAACTGGTGGGCATGAACGCCGAACGCCTGTCGGCGTGGACGCTGTATTGCGCCAAGGATGTGTATCAAACCCTGGGAATCACCACGACCAGGCACCCGCTGCCGGCGGCCAATCCGCTGAAGTTCATGGAGAAGTGGCTGAACATCTCGAAGACCCAGGCCTCGCCGCAGGAGCAGGACATCGCCGCCTACAAGGTGGGCGTGATGCGCCGCACGGACCAGGACGCGGTGTTCGACGACGACTTCTGACGCTCAACGACTCCTGACGCTCAACGACTTCTGACGCTCAACGACTCCTGGCGTTCAAACACCCCGCCCGCCATTCCCCGCATCAGGACATGCCCATGCAAGTGATCATCTACGGCAAGGACAACTGCATCAACTGCGACAAGACCAGGATGCTGTGCCAGATCCAGTCCATCGCGTTCCAGTACCTCAGCGTCGGCACCGACATCAGCGAGGACGAACTGCATCACAAGGTGGGCCACGCCGTGCGCAGCCTGCCGCAGATCTTCATCCAGCGCGAGGCCGGCACGACCCATGTGGGGGGCTACGAGGCGCTGCGCATCGCGCTGCGGTTGCCGCACTGAGGCGTGCATGGCGGGGCGGCGTGCAGCGCGGACGCGGCGGGGCGAAACGCCTACAATCGGCGTCGATTTTGACAACCCGCATCGGTTGCCGCGATGCCGGAGGAACCGCCGATGCACGACCTGCACCACCACCACGAACCGCACCGCAGCCAGCACAGTGGCTGGCTGCGCGCGGCCGTCCTGGGCGCCAACGACGGGCTGATTTCCACCGGCAGCCTGCTGCTTGGCATGGCCACCGCGCATGCCGCGCCGGCCACCATCCTGCTCAGCGGCGTGGCCGGGCTTGCCGCCGGCGCGCTGTCGATGGCGGCCGGGGAATACGTGTCGGTGCGTTCGCAGGTGGATGCCGAAGAGGCCGATGCGCGGATCGAGGCACGCGCGCTGCGCGAGCATCCCGAGGCGGAACTGAACGAGCTCACCCAGATTTATGTGAATCGCGGGCTGGATCGCGCGCTGGCCAGGCAGGTGGCCGAGCAGCTGACCGACCACGATGATCTTGGCAATCACCTGCGCGAAGAACTCGGGATCCATGATTTGCAGCGTGCCAAGCCCGTGCAGGCCGCGCTGGCGTCGGCGCTGGCGTTCACCAGTGGTGCGCTGCCGCCGGTGTTGCTGGCCTGGTTGTGGCGCGGACACGGCCTGGCCATCGCGATCGTGGTCAGCACGCTGGTGTTGTTGGCCGTGCTGGGCTACGTGGCCGAGCGGGTGGCCGGCGGCGGCGGGCTGAGGGGCGCCTGGCGCGTGCTGCTGTGGGGCAGCGTGGCACAGGCCGCCACCGCCTTGATCGGCTACGCCTTCGGGGTGTCCGTCGGCTGAGGTGTCGCAGGTTTTGCGATGGTCGCCGCTACACTGGGAAAATGGATACCAATACCCTGCTGTTGCTTGCCATCCTGCTGGCCGCGCTGGTGATCGTGGCGCTGTTGTTGTTGCGCAAGCCGGACCAGCGCGCGGAACAGGCGATCCGGGAGGAGCGCGACCGCCTGGTCGTTGAACTGGAAGGCGAGCGCAATGCGCGGCAGGCCGCGGCGGCCGCGGCCGCACGGCTGACCGAGCGCGTGCTCGCGCTGGAAAAGTCCGAACAGGAGTTGACCGGCGTTCGTGACGCCATGCGCCACGAACAAGCGGCTGCCAGTGAACTGCGGGCCACGGTGGCGGCGACGTCCACGGCATTGCAACAGACCGAGCAACGGCTTGGCCGCGCCGAAGCGGAGCGGGACGCGTTGCGGCAGGAACTGGAACAGCTGCGCCACGCGTATGCCGAAGAGAGCGCCAGGCTCAGCCACAGCGAGCGCAGCAACACCGAGATGCAGGCCTTTCTTGCCAATGCACAGGAACGGCTTTCCGGGGTGTTTGCAGACCTTGCAGGCAAGGCCTTCGACGAACGCACGCAGCAGGCGGCGCTGCAGTCGAAGGGTGATCTGGAAATGCTGCTGAAGCCGTTCTCCGACCAGCTGGCGGGATTTCGCCAGCGGGTCGATGTTCTGCACGGCGACGAGTCGCGCGAGCGGGCGACGCTGGTGGGCAAGATCGACGAATTGAAGACACTCAACCAGCACATGGCCCAGCGCGCGCATGAGCTCACCACTGCCCTGCGCGGCAATGCCAAGGTGCGTGGCGACTGGGGCGAATTGATGCTGGAAAGCGTCCTGCAAGGCTCGGGCTTGGTCGAGGGCGCGCACTACCAGCGCCAGAAATCCAGCACCACCGACGAGGGCGAGCGCCTGCAGCCGGACATCGTGGTCAACCTGCCGGACGATCGTCGCATCGTGGTGGACAGCAAGGTCAACCTGATCGCGTGGCAGGAAGCCATGAATGCCGCCACCCCGGCCGAACAGGAGGAGGCGCTGCGGCGGCATGCGGTGGGGCTGCGCCAGCACGTCAAGGACCTGGGCGAGAAGAACTACCCGAAGGCCATCGGCGAACGGGCCCTGGAAATCACCATCGCCTTCGTGCCGATCGAGGGCGCGCTGTCGGCGGCGCTCGGGTTCGACGCCGCCTTGCAGACCTTTGCGTTCGACCAGAAAGTCGTGTTTGCCTCGCCCAACACGCTGATGGCGCTCCTGCGCGTGGTGGATCGGCTGTGGACGCGCGACAAGATCCAGCGTGAGGCATCCGAAATTGCCAGGACCGGCGGCCTGGTGCTGGATTCGCTGACCAATTTCCTGGCCGATTTCGACAATGTCGGGCGTCGGCTGGATGAGGCGCGCACCGCGTTCAATGGCGCGCGCGGCAAATTGAGCGAATCCAACAACGCGCTGATTCCGCGTGCGCGCCGGCTGGTGCAGCTGGGTGCCAAGGGCAAGAAGGCCTTGCCCGCCGAACTGCAGGGAGATGCCGAGGACAGCGTGGGCGAGATGGCGGCGCTGCAGGCGCCTGCCGACGGCTGAACCCGTCGCGCCTGCGCGGATTAGACTTTGCGGCATTGCCGACCAGAGGGTAACCCGATGAGCCAGTGGTATCTGCACAACACCGCCAGCAACCAGCGCAGCGGTCCGATGGACGTGGATGCGGCGCGCGCGCAGGCGGCGGCCAATCCCGCGCTGCTGGCGTGGAAGGAGGGGATGGGCGACTGGCTGCCGGCGCGCAACATCGCCGAGCTGGTGGACGGCGTGCCGGGCGATCCGGCCGGCGGTCCGCCGCCGCCGCCGCGCAACGGCGGCAAGGGCCGCAGCGACGAGATCGACTTCCGCATCCACGGCCAGGAGATGCAGTTCGTCGAGATCGAACTCGATCCGGGCGAATCCGCCATCGCCGAAGCGGGCGCATTGATGTTCAAGGACGCCGCGGTGCAGATGGACACCGTGTTCGGCGATGCGTCGGCGGCCAGTCAAGGCAGCGGCCTGATGGGCAAGCTGTTGTCGGCGGGCAAGCGCGTGATCACCGGCGAGAGCCTGTTCACCACCGTGTTCACCCACGGCGGCAGCGGCAAGGCCAAGGTGGCATTCGCCGCGCCCTACCCGGGCACGGTGCTGGCCATGAAACTGGATGAACACGGGGGGCAGATCATCTGCCAGAAGGACAGTTTCCTGGCCGGCGCGCGCGGCGTGCAGATGGGCATTTACTTCCAGCGCAAGATCCTGACCGGCCTGTTCGGCGGCGAGGGTTTCATCATGCAGAAACTGGAGGGCGACGGCTGGGTGTTCATCCATGCGGGCGGCTGCGTGGTGGAGCGCACCCTGGCCGCGGGCGAGCGCATCGACGTGGACACCGGCTGCGTGGTCGGCTTCCACGCCAGCGTCAACATGGACGTGCGCCCGGTCGCCGGCCTGAAGTCGATGTTCTTCGGCGGCGAAGGCGTGTTCCTGGCCACGTTGACCGGCCCGGGCAAGGTCTGGCTGCAATCGCTGCCGTTCTCGCGCCTGGCCGGGCGCATGCTGGCGGCGGCGCCGCAGAAGGGCGGCAGCCGCGGCGAAGGCTCCGTGCTGGGCGGGCTGGGCCGGATCCTGGACGGCGACAACAACTTCTGAGGCGGTGCGCGTCGGTCAGATCTCGACCGGCGCGCCCAGCTCCACCTGGCGGGTGCCGGGAATGCGGAAGAAATCGCTGGCCGGCGCGGCGTTGCGGTGCAGGAAGGCGAACAGCCGGTCGCGCCACAGCGGCATGCCGTGGCGCGGGCGTGCCACCAGCGATTCACGGCTGGTGAAGTAGGTGGTGTCCATCGGGTCGAAGCAGGCCTGGCCGAGATCGGCGGCCGCCATCAGCGCCACCGGGATGTCCGGCGTCTCCATGAAGCCGTAGCGCAGGGTGGCGCGATGGAAGCCGTCGGCGACGGCATGCAGTGACAGCCGTTCGCTGGCCGGCACGTAGGGCACCTGGCAGGTTTCCACCGTCAGCAGCACGTTGCGCGCGTGCAGCACCTTGTTGTGCTTGAGGTTGTGCAGCAGCGCCTTGGGCACCAGGTCGGTCTGCGAGGCCAGGAACACCGCGGTGCCGGGCACGCGGGTAGGCGGTGCCAGCAGCAGCGCCTGCACGAACCCCTCGAGCTGGATGCCGTCCCGGTGCAGCTGGTCGTGGAGCAGCTGGCGGCCGCGGCGCCACGTCCGCAGCAGCGTGAACAGCGCCGCGCCGAGCAGCAGCGGGAACCAGGCGCCGTCCATGAACTTCACCAGGTTGGCGCCGAGGAAGGCGAGGTCCACCACCAGGAACAGCGCCAGCAGGCCCCAGAACAGCGCGGCCGGGAACGGCGGTCGCCGCCGCAGCGCCACGGCCAGCAGCACGGTGGTGATCAGCATGGTGCCGACCACCGACACGCCGTAGGCGGTGGCCAGCGCGGTGGAGCTGCCGAAGCCCACCACGGTCATCAGCGTGCCCAGCATCAGCAGGGTGTTGATGGTCGGCATGTAGACCTGACCGATCGCCAGGCGCGAGGTATGGAGGATGCGCATGCGCGGCAGGTAGCCGAGCTGGATCGCTTGCCGGGCCGCGGAGTAGCCGCCGCTGATGACGGCCTGCGAGGCGATGATGGTGGCGGCGGTGGCCAACCCGATCATTGGATAGAGGGCCCAAGACGGCACGCCGAGGTAGAACGGATTCTCGATGGCGCGCGGATCCGCGAGCAGCAGCACGCCCTGGCCGAAGTAGTTGGTGACCAGCGCCGGCAGCGCCACGCAGGTCCAGCCGATCTGGATCGCGCGCCGCCCGAAGTGCCCCATGTCCGCCGCCAGCGCCTCGCCGCCGGTGACGGCCAGCACCACCGCGCCCAGCACGAACAGGCCATGCGCGCCGTGGGTGGCGAAGAAGCGCACGGCCCAGGCCGGATTCAATGCCTCCAGCACCGCCGGATTGCGCAGGATGTTGTGCACGCCGATGACGGCCAGCGCGATGAACCAGAGCACGATGACCGGGCCGAAGGCCTTGCCCACCCGGTCGGTGCCGAAGCGCTGGGTGGCGAACAGCGCCACCAGCACCAGCAGCGTGGTCGGCACCACGACGCGCTCCAGCGCGGGGGCCGCCACTTGCAGCCCCTCGACGGCCGAGAGCACCGAGATGGCCGGCGTCAGCACGCCGTCGCCGAAGAACAGCGCCGCGCCGAACACGCCCAGCACGCCGGTGGCGTAGAACGCCTTCGAACCCGGCGATAGGGTGCGCTGCGCCAGCGCGGTGAGGGCCATGATGCCGCCCTCGCCTTCGTTGTCGGCGCGCAGCACCACCAGCACGTACTTGACGGTGATCACCAGCATCAGCGACCAGAACACCAGCGACAGGATGCCCAGCACGGTCGGCAGGTCGGCGGTCAGGCCGTAGTGCGGCGAAAATGCCTCCTTGATGGTGTACAGCGGGCTGGTGCCGATGTCGCCAAAGACCACGCCGATGGCACCGAGCACCAGGGGTGCCAGGCGCCCCTGCGGTTGGGCATGGACGGACGGGGACAATGGGATGGCGGACATGGCAGGTGTGGCGTATCGGAGGGAGGGCCACTGTCCGTCCGGCGGGCGTAACGGCGGAAGCCACCGGAACCGCCGCTCGCGTAAAAGCTGCGTAAATTCTTCGTTGCCGGCAGGCGCGCCATCGCCACTGCCGTGGCCGGCAGGCGACAATCCCGGCATGCCATCGCCCGATGCCCTTGCCCCGGTCCGCCTCGGGCGCTCCCACCCGCCGCTGGCGGGCTACGGCCTGGCGCTGCTGGTGGTGAATGCCGGGCGCGTGGTGACGCAGCCGCAGCTGCTGCGTGAGATCTGGGGCCCGACCCACGCGCACGACACCCACTACCTGCGCATCCTGGTCGGGAAGTTGCGGCAGAAGCTGGGCGACGATGCGGCGGACCCGCGCTGGATCCTGACCGAGCCCGGCGTCGGCCTGCGGCTGCGCACCTGACGCGGCTCGTCGCACCATTCCCGGCTTCGTCGCAAACCGCTTGCCTGCGGGTGGGCGCGCTTGCGAGGGTGATGGTGCTGCCGATGCAGCGCGACCGATGGAGCCGCTTCGTGAAAACCCTGACCGCCCTGTTGCTGTGGTGCCTGTTGCTGGTGCTGTGCTGGCCGCTGGCGCTGCTTGCGCTGGTGCTGTGGCCGCTGGTCTGGCTGGTGTCGCTGCCGTTCCGGCTGGTGGGCATCACATTCTCGGCGCTGTTCGCGTTCCTGCATGCCCTGTTGATGTTGCCGGCGCGGTTGCTGGGGGTGGCGCGCAGTCCGGCGAGTGCCTGACCCGCGTTCGCGGGTGGATTGCGGCGGACGCGCTACCATGCGCGTCCGTCATCGATCCCGGAGCCGACATGGCCGACGACATCCGCAATCAGGTCAGCCGCCCGCAGGCCGAAGAGGCCGTGCGCACCTTGCTGCGCTGGGCCGGCGACGACCCCGCGCGCGAGGGGCTGCTGGATACGCCCAAGCGCGTGGCCGAAGCCTTCGAGGAATGGTTCGGCGGCTATGCACTGGATGCCGATGCCTACCTGACGCGCACCTTCGAGGAGGTGGGCGGCTATGACGAAATGGTGGTGCTGCGCGACATCGACTACGAGAGCCATTGCGAGCATCACATGGCGCCGATCATCGGCAAGGTGCATATCGGCTATCTGCCGGCCGGCAAGGTGGTGGGCATCAGCAAGCTGGCGCGCGTGGTGGAAGCCTATGCCCGGCGTTTCCAGGTGCAGGAAAAAATGACCGCGCAGATCGCCGACTGCATCCAGCGTGCGCTGCAACCGCGCGGCGTGGGTGTGGTGGTGGTGGGCGCGCACGAATGCATGACCACGCGCGGCATCCACAAGCGCGGCGTCAGCATGGTGACCAGCAAGATGCTGGGTAGCTTCCGCGACGATGCGCGCACCCGCAGCGAGTTCCTGAAGTTGATCGAGATGCAAGCCGGGCGCTGAGGCATTGCGCGATAGTTTTATCCGGGTGATAATGGCGTCTTTCAGGAGGTCGCCATGCTGAACCCCTCGCTGCGCTGCACTGCGTTTTCCGGCCCGCATCGGATCGCCGCTGGCGAGTTGCGGCATGTGGCGATGAAGGCCAAGCAGGCCCATGACGCGCACCCGCAGCGGCAAATACTGGTGTTTGAAGATGCGGGCAGCCGGCAGATCGAGCTGCCGCTGGAGCTGCCGACGGTTGACCTGCTGCGGCTGGTCTCGCAGCCGATGCAGGCCGATGCCGCGCCGCCGTCGAAGCCGCGCCGCCCCGGGCGTCCCAAGCTGGGCGTGGTGGCGCGCGAAGTGACCCTGCTGCCGCGCCAGTGGGACTGGCTGGCGGCGCAGCCGGGGGGCGCATCGGTGGCCCTGCGCAGGCTGGTGGACGGTGCCCGCAAGATTTCGGCCGGTGACGACCGCCGGCGTGCCGCACAGGAGACCGCATACCGGTTCATGCAGGCGATTGCCGGCAATGCCGAAGGCTTCGAGGACGCCGCCCGCGCGCTGTTTGCCGGCGATCCGGCCCGCTTCGAAGAAGCCCTGCAGGGCTGGCCCGAAGACGTGCGCGAGCATGCCGCGCTGCTGGCGGCGGATGCCTTCATCGCCTGACCGCGGCATGTCGCAACAAAAGCGCGAACAGGCGCACGCGTGTCGCCACACTCGCCGGCGCGTGCATGGCTTTCGGCATGGGGGCATTGTCGCTGTGGCCAGTAGGATGCGGGTTTGCCCCGCCCTCCGGAGTTGCCGATGAATCGCCGCCTGCTGCCCCTTGCCCTGTCCCTGCTGCTTGCGGGCGGCGCCCATGCCCAGAACCCGGCCAGCGCGATTGCGCCGCCGCAAGACATCCCGTATCCCGGCACCATCAAGCTGGAAGTGGATGCCACCAACCTTGCCCAGCGCATCTTCAGGATCAAGCAAACCATCCCCGCGCAGGCCGGCCCGCTGACCCTGCTGTACCCGATGTGGGTGCCGGGCGGCCACACCCCGCGCAACGCCATCGACAAGCTCGCCGGCATCACCTTCAAGGCCAACGGCCAGACGCTGGAGTGGAAGCGCGACACGCTGGACGTGGCCGCCTTCCATATCGAC
This sequence comes from Thermomonas paludicola, assembly GCF_024498955.1. Classification (GTDB taxonomy): domain Bacteria; phylum Pseudomonadota; class Gammaproteobacteria; order Xanthomonadales; family Xanthomonadaceae; genus Thermomonas; species Thermomonas paludicola. The sequence goes on from NZ_CP093311.1 coordinate 36,743, forward strand.
GTGCCTGCGGGCGCGACCGAAATCACCGCAGAGTTCGATTTCCTCACGCCCACCGGCGCCGGCCAGGGCCGGGTGGTGATGACCCCGAACATGCTCAACCTGCAGTTCCTGTCGGCAGCGCTGTATCCGGCCGGGTACTACACGCACCAGATCATGTTCGACGCCCGCGTGACCTATCCCGCCGGCTGGACCGCATTCACCGCGCTGGACGAAGACGGCCGCAGCGGCAACACCGTGGACTACAAGGCGGTGCCGTTCGACATCCTGGTGGACTCGCCGATTTACGCGGGCCGCTACACCAGGAATATCGACCTCACCCCGGCGGGCAGCACGGTGCCGGTCAAACTGGGCGTGGTGGCCGATGCGGCCAAATATCTGGAAGCCAAGCCGGCGCAGGTGAAGCTGCATCAGGCGATGGTGGAACAAGCGCTGAAGTTGTACGGCGCGCAGCATTACAACCACTACCAGTTCCTGTTCTCGCTGTCGGAGCAAATGGGCGGCAACGGGCTGGAGCACCAGCGCTCCAGCGAGAATGGCGTGGACACCGACTACTTCACCGGCTGGAACGAGAAGACTGGCTTCACCGACCTGCTGGCGCACGAATACACCCACAGCTGGAATGGCAAGTACCGCCGCGGCAAGGACCTGTGGACGCCGAACTTCAACGTGCCGATGCAGGACAGCCTGCTGTGGGTCTATGAGGGCCAAACCCAGTACTGGGGCAACGTGCTGGCCGCGCGCAGCGGCATGCGCCCGCTGCCGGCATCGATCGACGCGCTGGCGCTGGTCGCCGCCACCTACGCCGAGAACCGCCCGGGCCTGAGCTGGCGCAGCGTGCAGGACACCACCAACGACCCGATCATCGCCAGCCGCGCGCCGCGCGCGTACCGCAACTACCAGATGAGCGAGGACTACTACTCCGCCGGGCAGATGATCTGGCTGGAAGCCGACGCGCTGATCCGCAGCAAAACCGGCGGCAAGAAATCGCTGGATGATTTCGCCCGCGCCTTCTTCGGCGTCAACAACGGCGAATGGGAACAGCAGAACACCTACATCTTCGAGGATGTGGTGGCCACGCTCAACGGCGTGATGGCGTACGACTGGGCCACGTTCCTGCGCGCCCGCCTGGATGGCAAGACCGGCCTGACCGGCGGCATCGAGGCGGCCGGCTGGAAGCTGGTGTTCAAGGACACGCCGAATGCCTACGCGAAGGGCGCCTCGCGCGGCGGTGGCGGCGATTTCGTGTATTCGCTGGGCCTGTCGCTGGGCAAGGACGGCAGCGTCGGCGACGTGCGCTGGGACAGCCCGGCCTTCAACGCCGGCATCGGCAGCGGCGCCACGGTGATTGCGGTCAACGGCCAGGCCTATGGCAACGACGTGCTGGAAGACGCGGTGAAAGCCGCGAAGAGCGACAAGGCGCCGATTGAATTGATGCTCAAGGAATTCGACCGCTACCGCACGGTGCAGCTCGACTACCACGGCGGCCTGCGCTACCCGCACCTGGAGCGCATCGAAGGCAAACCGGACCTGCTGACCCCGATCCTGACTGCGCGGAAGTAGGCGCAGGATTGATCTGGCAGCAGGCCGAAAGCGTCAGTCTGTTCCTACAACAGCAACAGCAACGGCAACTGCGACAGAGTGATATTCAAGCCACCAGGGCGCATCTCGGTGCGCGCTGTCCTGTGCCATCGGTTGTCCCGTCATCGATCCGGATTGATGACGGCTCCCGTCAGGGAGATTTCCCGAGCCTTGGCACCTCCAACGGGCCGGCGTCGCCGGGCAGCGTTTGCAGGGTGATGACTTTGCGCCCGGCCTGCGCGCCGGGCGTTGCAGAGGTAGGTGCACGAGGGAAACGGCTTGTCGCGGCGTTTGACCATCGCTTCGTTCGCGCTGTTCGAGAAAATCTTGTGCACCACGGGCGCATCAAAAATGGGCAAGGCTTAGTCTCAACTTCCAAGTGCAACACCCCCATATCGGGGCGTTGCCATGTCCAGAACCTATCACCACCTGGGCGCCGAAGAACGCGCTGTCATCATGCTCGAACGTCAGCATGGCAGCAGTCTGCGCTCCATTGCGCTGCGCATCCAGAACCGTCCGGAACACATCGAAGCCCGCCTGGTCCCCGGCCACTGGGAGGGCGATTTCATCAAGGGCGCCTACAGCCGCTCTGCGGTGGGCGTGCTGGTCGAGCGCAAGACCCGGTTCGTGGTGCTGTGCCGTCCGTGGTCGTCCATTTTATAGGTTATAAAGTCAGATCAGGAATAGCCAGCAGAGATGAAAACAATGAAATTCATCCGCTTCTACGCTTTCTTCCTGTTACTTACGATTGCTCCTTTCCTGGTGCAAGCCGACGTCCCATCGACCCAAAAAGCGCCTCACGATAGCGAAAACAAAACCGAGATGAGTTTCACGAGTGATCAGCAAGCGTGGCTCGCTGCACACCCGGTCATCCGTGTCGGCGTCGATCCAGATTTCGCGCCTTATGAATGGCTCGACAAAAGCGGAAACTACGTAGGAATTGCCGTTGATTACCTGCAGCACCTGGAAAAAGCGATGGGTGTACGTTTTGAAATCGTTCGGGATAAAACCTGGTCAGAATCCCAGGACATGGCCAAGCGAGGCGAACTGGACATGCTGTCCAGCATGGTCAAAACGCCGGAACGGTCGCAATACATGATCTTTACTGAGCCCTATAGAGAAACGCAGTTGATCATTATCGACAACGGGCAAGGCGGTTTCATCGGGGATCTGACGCATCTGACGGGAAAACGTGTTGCGCTGGAAACGGGCTATTTTGCCAAGGAGCTGCTGGAAAAAAACTACCCGAAAATCAACCTCGTATTTGCCGACAACACGTACGACGCCTTGCTCTTGGTGGAAGATGGAAAGGCTGACGCCTACGTAGGAGATGCCGGGGCCGCCAACTATGTCATCAAGAAACACGATCTGTTGAACCTGCGTTTTTCCGGCCAGACGGAATACACCAGCGCGCAAAGCTTCGCCGTTACTAAGAACAATGCAGAGCTGGCCGCAATCCTTAGTAAAATAATGGGCAGCATGTCTAGGGAAGAGTCCGAAGCTATATTCAACCGCTGGCTAGGAATGAGAATTGAACAGGGAATAGAAACGAAAACATTGATTCAGTACGGCGCAGGATTTGCGGCATTATTTCTGCTCTTTGGCTACTGGGTTTTTCGACTTCGGCGTGAAATCGGCTACCGTAAAGCCGCCGAGATGCGTGAGCATTCTCGCAACAGCATTCTGGAAATGCTTGCCAAGGCAGCGCCCTTGCCGGCGATCCTTGAAACGATTGAGCGCAGTGTGGAGCAGCAGTATTCAAACTTGCAGTGCCGTATTTCCATGCATGACGCCCAAGCACAGCAGTCGCCGCATACGGCGACAACTGGCGCAGCAACCCACGACACGGCGCCCAGCCCCTCAGGCGTCCGCAGCACGCAAGCAATCCAGGCTGCGTCAGGCGAAATTCTGGGGACTCTGTCGCTTTACAGCCATGCCGCAAACACCATGGTGGTGCCCAAAACAGAGTCGAACATGTTCTCCGACGCAATCCTGATCGAGCAATTCACTCACTTGGCCGGCATTGCCATCGAAAAATGGAATTCTGCTGAAAAACTTCGTCACAGCGAGGCGCACTATCGCCAATTGACCGAAGGAGCCTCCGACATTATCTGGAAAACAGACTCTGATCTACGCGTCACCTATATCAGTCTTGCCGATGAACGACTGCGTGGCTATAGGGCCGACGAGGTCATTGGCCGCCATATTTTTGAAATGTTTACCGAAGAAGGGGTTGCAACGGTTACTGAATTAATGCGTCAGCGACAGGAGGCCGAGCAATGCGGAGTCCCCAGCGGGCCGGTCACCTTCGAGGTCCAACAGCGCTGCAAAGACGGGCGCCTCATATGGGCAGAAGTGCTTTCAAAACCCGAACGTGATGAGCACGGCACGATTGTCGGATTCCACGGCGTTACGCGGGAAACTACCGAACGCAAGCAGATGCAGGATCAGGTGCGTCAACTGGCGTTTTTTGACCCGCTGACCCGCCTGCCCAACCGCCGACTGCTCAATGACCGCCTTGGCCAAGTGATGACGGCCAGCAAACGCAGCGCTTGCCATGGCGCATTGATGATTCTTGATCTGGATAATTTCAAGCACCTCAACGATACACAGGGGCACCTGGTTGGCGATTTGCTATTGATCGAGGTTGCCAGACGACTGACCTGCTGCGTGCGCGCGATGGATACGGTGGCGCGTTTCGGCGGCGATGAATTTGTTGTCCTCCTGAGCGACTTGAATGCCGACGAAAAAGCATCAGCACTACAGGCCCGCCTCGTCGCCGAAAAGATTCGCAGCAGCTTGTCTGAGCCGTATTTACTGACTGTCAAACACCCCGGACAGGCCGATACCATCGTCGAGCATTGCTGCTCGGCAAGTATCGGCGTGGTGATTTTCATCGGCAACGAAAACACTCAGGACGACATGCTCAAGTGGGCCGATGCGGCGATGTATCAAGCCAAAGCAGCTGGACGCAACCTGATCCAGTTATATGACGAAAAACCGGAGTGATCGAACCGCCATGGAAATTGCTTGCTGCTTTCAGCAACGGCTCCGGATGGAGCGCGCAGCGCAACATGGCCGTTGGGTGGGGGGATTACCGCTGGACGGCGAATTTCCGATGAGCGCGTTGAACGATGCCGGACGGACATCGCGGTCAACGGCCAGGCCTATGGCAACGACGTGCTGGAAGACGCGGTGAAAGCCGCGAAGAGCGACAAGGCGCCGATTGAATTGATGCTCAAGGAATTCGACCGCTACCGCACGGTGCAGCTCGACTACCACGGCGGCCTGCGCTACCCGCACCTGGAGCGCATCGAAGGCAAACCGGATCTGCTGACCCCGATCCTGACTGCGCGGAAGTAGGCGCAGCGGGCAAAAAGCGGACGCACAAAGGGGACGGGGGAAATCAAGCCTGCTTGATTCCCTCCGTCCCCCATTGCCTTGTGCGCTTACAACCCCGGCATCGGCAGGGCGTCGGTCTTGTAGATCGCCACGTGCGGCACGCCGTCGGCGCCAATCCAGCCGCGATACATGCCGCCGGTGTTGAACGGGAACGCCACGCTGCCATCCGCGCCCAGCGCAATCGCGCCGCCATCGCCGCCGGCCTTGGGGATGTCGTGGTTGATGACGCCATCGGCTGCTTTCGCGAGCGGCTCGCCGGCCAGGCGCACGCGGGCGCAGATCTCATGCGCAGCAGCGTCGCGGATGTAGAACTCGCCCCAGCCGGTCCCCGACACCGCGCAGCGCGCGTCCGCCCAGGTGCCGGCGCCGATGATCGGTGAATCACCCACGCGGCCATAGCGCTTGTTGGTCATGCCACCCGTCGAGGTCCCCGCCGCCAGGTGGCCCTGCACGTCCAGCGCCAGCGCGCCCACGGTGCCGAAATAGGCCTTGCCCGGCAGCACCAGGGGCGTGTTCGATGCCTGCGCCCGGGCTTCTTCGCGCAGTGCCTGCTGCAGGGCTTTCCAGCGCTTGTCGGTGCGGAAGTAGGACGGATCAACCAGCGCGATGCCCTGCTCCTTGGCGAAGATTTCCGCACCGTCGCCCACCATCATCACGTGCCTGGAGTGATCCATGATCGCGCGCGCCAGCAGGATCGGGTTCTTCACCCGATGCAGGCCCGCCGCTGCCCCGGCCATGCCGCTGGCGCCATCCATCAGCGAGGTGTCCAGCTCGTTCTTGCCGTCGTGGGTGAACACGGCGCCGCGCCCGGCGTTGAACTGCGGTGCATCCTCCAGCACGGTGATCGCGGCGGTCACCGCATCCACCGCCGGCTTGCCTGCGACCAGCCGCGCGTGGCCTGCACGCAGCGCCGCCTCCAGCGCCGCCGTGGCATCGGCTTCCTCGGCGGCGGTCAAATCGCCCGGCTCCACCCCTGCGCCCCCGTGGATGACCAGCGTCGGCGTGTCCAGCACCGCCAGCACGCCATCGCGCACCGTGTAACTGCGATCAAAGGCCGGCTTGTCGATGTCGCCGGAGGGCAAGTGCAGCACGGAATCCTTGTCGGCCCCCAGCGTCCGCACACGATCCAGGTGCATCGCGTGGTCTTCCACCTGCCGGTTCTCGAACCCGCCGCGCACCACCGTCGCGCCTGCACCCGGCGCCGTGGCATATACGTGGCCGGTCCCGTCGCCTTCCACGGCGACGGCCGCGCTTTCGTCCACGCCCAACCCAACCAGCGGGCGCTTGGCCAGTTCCTCGCTCTTGGCCAGGAATGCCACCAGGCGGCCCAGCCGGGCGCGTTCGCTGAAGTGGGTATCGGTGACCACACCTTCCAGCAGGGCGATGTCGAGGAACCCGGTTTCGATGGTATTGCCGTCGCCCAGCGGATCGGCCAGCGCGCGCGGGCTGGTGATGCTGCCGCCATCCATCGCGCCGTACAGGTATTCACCGAGCATTGCCAGGCCGGCGCTGGTGCCGCCCAATGGCTTGCCGGCACGCACGTGCTCGTTCAACGCCTTGGCCACCGGCGTTCCGCGCCAGTAGCGCACATAGCGGGACTGGTCGCCGCCGGCGATGAAGATGCCATCGGCATGCCGCAGCGCGGCCAGGATCTTCGGATCGCTGGCGGCTTCGCGATCCTTGAACACGAAGGTTTCCACCGATTGGATGCCGCCGATCTTGTTGTAGAACTCTTCGCCAATCTGCCCGCCCAGCGATGCACGCAGCACCACGATGTGGCCGTGCCCGGCCTTGCCCATGAACCAATGCATGGCATCGAAGTTGCGGTCGCCGCCGCCCATCAGCAGCAGGCCCGGCGCCACCTTGCCCGGTGTCCTGGCCTGCACGTTGCCAATCACGTAGTGGTCGACATTCGCCGCCAGAACGGAAACCGAGGGCAGTGCCGCAAGCAGTGCCGCCAACATCATCGACCAACCGACCCGACGCTTCATCGTTGTCCATCTCCACAGGTTGACAGTTACCGTTGTTAGACGAATGGGCAGCTGATTTCCCCCGCCGGCGCGCGCTGGATTCGCTATCGTAGGCGCATGCAAGCTGCGCGCGACCACTGGTTCGTCACCGAAGTCCTCGTCCACGAGGCAGCGCTGATGCGTTTCCTGCAGCGTCACTGGCAGCATCGCGATGAACTGCATGACCTGCGCCAGGAACTGTATGCACGCATTTACGAGGCCGCCGCGAAGTCGCTGCCAGCGCAGCCGAAATCCTTCCTGTTCGCCAGCGCACGGCACCTGATGACCGACCGCCTGCGTCGCAGCAAGGTGGTCTCGATCGAACCGATGGGTGATTTCGAGCCTTCGCACGTCTTGGTGGATGAGGTGTCGCCGGAACGCTGGTGCGGTGGCCGGCAGGCGCTGCGGCAACTGTCCGACGCGCTTGACCAGTTGCCCGACCGCTGCCGCGAAGTGGTGTGGCTGCGTCGCGTGCAGGAGTTGTCGCAAAAGGAAGTGGCGTTGCGTTTGGGAATCAGCGAGAAGACCGTGGAAAAGCACATCGCCAAGGGCATGCGTCTGCTGGCCAACGCGCTGTACGCCGGGCAAACCGGTGTGCCTGCGCCGGCCCTGGATGCGGGCGCCGATGCGCAGCTGGCGGACTGAGACCATGCCTGCAGGCAACACGCCGATCGAACAGGCCGCCGCAAGCTGGCTGGCGCGCCGCGACGGCGCGCACTGGAGCGCGCAGGATGACGCCGAACTGGCGCACTGGCTCGCTTCCGCAACCGCGCATCGGGTCGCGTTCCTGCGGCTGCAGGCCGCCTGGCAAGAGACCGCCCGGCTGCAAGCGCTGGCCGCCGGCTGGCAAGGCGATGGCGTACCCCCCCGCGGCCACTGGCAGGCATCGCCCGGCAGCCGCCACGAGCAAATGTTGCAGGCGCTGACCCCGCGTGCCGCACCGACGCGCCGCGCCGGTCGCGCCCGCACCTTGCGCTTCGCTGCGGCTGCGGCGTTGGCGGTCTGCGCGCTGGCCATCACCTGGAGCTGGCGCAGCCAGAGCCAGGTCGATACCGCGTCGTTCCACACGGCCATGGGCGAGGTAAGAACCCTGCCGCTGGCCGACGGCTCGCAGGCGACGCTTGCCAGCAACAGCGCCATCGACGTGCGCCTGGCGCGCCACCAGCGTGACGTGGCGCTGACCCGTGGCGAGGCGATTTTCCAGGTCTCCAAGGATCCGCATCGGCCCTTCGCGGTCGCCGCAGACGGTTACCGGGCGGTCGCCGTGGGGACGCGCTTTTCGGTGCGTCGCGATGCCAGCAACCTGCGCGTGGTGGTGACCGAAGGCACCGTGCGCCTGGACGCGCCGGCCGCCGCCGGCATCGCCCAGCCCTCGGTGCTGTTGCCGGCCGGCAGCGTGGCGCTGGTGCATGACCACGGCGTGCTGGTGCGCAGCCTGCCACTGGCCGAGGCGCAGCAGCTGCTGGACTGGCGCGACGGCCTGCTGGCATTCCGCGATGCGCCACTGACCGAGGTGGCTGCCGAGTTCAACCGGTTCAACGCGCGCAAGCTGGTGGTGGCCGATGCCGACGCCGGCGCGCTGCGGGTTGGCGGCAATTTCCGCTGGGACAACGAAGAAGGCTTCGCCCGCCTGCTGCAGGCCGGCTTCCCGGTGCGCGCCGACATCCAGGCCGACCGCATCGTCCTGCATTCCCGCTGAGCGACCCGCGGCAGGGATTTTTCGCATTCATTCGTCAAGATTCCGTAACGGCACCGCATCGAGTGCTCATGGGGAACCTGTCAGTCATGAAACCGTCTCGTCCGCTTCGCGCCCTGCTGCTGTCGCTGGCCTGCTCTGTCGCCCTCGCGGCGCAGGCGCAAACCGCCCCCCGCATCGACATCCCCGCCGGCGACCTGAGCGCGGCGCTGGATGCCTACGCCCGCCAGACCGGCACCCAGCTGGTGTATCGCGCCGACCAGCTCAAGGGTGCACGCAGCGCCGGGCTGAGCGGGCAGGCGGCGTCGCCGCAGTCGCTGGATGCACTGCTCAAGGGCAGCGGCTACCGCGCCCAGCGCGATGCCTCCGGCGCCGTCCTCATCGTGCCTGCGGGTGCGGCGAAGCAGGCCGCACCCGCGCGCGCTGCGCCCGCCGGCAAACCCGCGCAGGCCGCCAGCGACGCCCCGGTCACCAACCTCGACACCGTGCAAGTCACCGGCTCGCGCATCCCGCGCGCGCAGGTGGAAGGCCCGGCGCCGATCACGGTGGTGACGGCCGAACAGATCAAGGCCTCGGGCTTCACCAGCGTTCCCGACGTGCTGCGCTCGCTCAGCCAGAACAGCGGTAGCGTGCAGGGCCAGCAAAACACCACCAGCGCGCAGTCCACCCCCGGCGCGCAAGCGGTGGACCTGCGCGGCCTTGGCCCCAACCACACCCTGGTGCTGATCAATGGCCGCCGCGTCGCCGACTTTCCGCTGCCGCTCAATGGGCGCAGCAACTTCACCGACATCGGCAATATCCCGTTGGGGATGATCGACCGGGTGGAAATCCTCACCGGCAGCGCCTCGGCGGTGTATGGCTCGGACGCGATGGCCGGCGTGATCAACTTCATCCTGAAGAAGTCCACCGATGGCACCACCTTCGACTACCGTTACGGCGACACCAGCCGCGGTGGCGGCGAGTCGCATGACCTCACCCTGACCACCGGCTTCGAACGCGGCAACTTCAGCGGCATCGTTGGCCTGGAGCTGCAGAGCAAAAGCCCGTTGTGGGGCACCCAGCGCAAGCTCCAGGACTCCACCCTTGATTCGCCGACGCCGCAGCGCCGCCTGCCCCGCCTCACTGCCCAGCTGTATGACTGGGACGATGACGTGAACATCGCGCCGGCTGACAACTGCCAGGCGATGGCCGGCTTGAACGAAGGCACCACGGTGCTGGCCAATGATCGCTACGGCGAACCCTACTGCGGCAGCGCACGCGCGATTGCCTATCGCACCATCCAGAACGAACGCAAAGGCGCCAACGTTTACGGCTCGTTCGAGTACCGCTTCTCCGACAGCCTGTCCTGGTTTGCCGATGCCCAGCTGGGATACCAGACAGTCAAGCTGCTGACCGGCACCAATGGCAACGATGTGGCCAGCGACCACATGGGTTGGGAATTCCACGATCCGAATTCGACCAACAATTACCGCAACAAGATGTTTTTCAACGCGGCCAGCGGCCACTACGAAATCTGGTCGCGGCAGTTCACGCCCGAGGAAATCGGCGGCCTGCGCAACCGCATGAACACCACCACCCAGAAGACGGTGGCGATCACCACCGGCTTCAAGGGCTATTTTGCCGATGACTGGGACTGGGAAGCCGCGTTCAACCACACCCAGTACAAGGCCGACGTGGACATGCCACGGATCAAGGCCGCTGCTGCCAACCAGCTGTTCCTCGGTCCGCGGCTGGGCTACGACAACGACGGCTATGCGATCTACAACGCCGACCCGGCGCGGCTGTTCACCCCGCTGACCCAGGCCCAGTTCGCCTCGATCGCGGCAATGTCCACGTTCCGCCCCGAAGCTAGCAACGACAACGTCAGTTTCACCATCAACACGCCGTCGCTGTTCACCCTGCCGGCCGGCGATGCCGGCTTTGCCGCGGCATTCGAGTACGGCAGCCAGTCCTACCACATCCATCCGGACCCGCTGGCGCTGACCGAGGACGCCTATTACGGCCCGCGCTACGGCGATGGCAGCGGCAGCCGCGACCACTGGAGCGCCGCCGGCGAACTGCGCGTGCCGCTGGCGTCCACGCTGCTGGCCAGCCTGGCCGGTCGCTATGACCGCTACAGCTATGCCGGCCAGCACCCGGGCAAGTTCACCTACAGCGCCGGTCTCGAGTGGCGCCCGCTGGAGAGCCTGCTGGTTCGCGGCTCCTACGGCACCGGCTTCCGTGCGCCCGACATGCACTACCTGTTCGCGGGCAACGATTACTACCGTACCCGTTATGCGACCGACTACTACCAGTGCCGCAGCGCGGAGTCGGGCTGGACCGACAGCGATTGCTATGACGACGGCGGCTATGACGTCAGCACATTCGACGTCTACAGCGGCAATCTTGGATTGGCCGTGGAAACCAGCACGTCGACCACGATGGGCTTCGTGTGGTCGCCCACCGCCAACGTCGACCTCGCGGTGGACTACTACAAGATCCGCGTGATGAACCAGGTCCAGACCCAGGACCGCGAGCTGCTGCGCATCACCGAAGCCAATTGCCGCCTTGGCGTGACCGACAGCGGCGCCGCCGTGGACATCCACTCACCCACCTGCGTCGATGCGCTGGCCCGCGTGCAACGCGACACCAATGGCGACATCACCGGGGTGTTGTTCGCCCCGATCAACATCGCCAGCGAACAGACCTCGGGCATCGACGTGACCGCCAACTATCGCCTGCAAACCACGGTCGGCGATTTTCGCTTCAGCGGCAATTACACCTGGGCCCGTCGGCACACTCGCCAGCAATATCCGGGCGACCCGACCGAAGACATGCTGGACGTCAGCTTCAGCGACACCACGCTGCCGCGCACCAAGTCCAACCTGGGCGTGACCTGGGACAAGGGCGAATGGGGCGCCAGCCTGTTCGGCAGCTATCTGGGCCGCGTGGCCAACTACGCCAACACGGCGTGGACGCCCTCCACCTGGCGCTTCAACGCCGGTACCCGCTATGACATCAGCGACCACCTGCGCGTCTCGCTGACCATCAACAACCTGCTGGACAAAATGCCGCCGAAGGATCCGACCTGGGGCAACTACCCCTATTACGACACCTCGTGGTTCGATTCGATCGGCCGCAGCTTCTACCTGCAGGTCACCTGGAAGCTGGGCGGCAAGGCGCTCGACTGATCCGACGCATCGGCACGCGCGGGAAACGCCCCGGTTCGCCGGGGCGTTTTGCGTTACGGCGGATTGCCCGCGGCCAGCCCGGGAACCGGCTGGCCCACGAAACGCCGATAGCCCACGTAATGATGGAAGACGAAACCCGCGAACGCCGGCCGGCGGGACAGGGCGACCTCGACCTTGCCCGCCTCGCGCTCGAACGCCGCCTCGTCCATGCCGTGGAAGCTGAGCTTGGCGGGTTCGCCGGGATTGAACTCCAGCCCGATCACCACCCGCTTGCCCACCTTGTCGGCGTAGGCCAGTTCGTCCTCCGCGTGCGAGAGGATGCTGTCGCGGCCATCGGCATGATTGCGGTAGTCCATCAGCGCCACGTAATCGGTGAGGTCGATGACATGCTCCGAGACAGGCTTGCGCGTGCCGTGCCACTCCAGCTCGATGCCATCCCACCAGAACGGCATCGCCGGGCCGACCGGCAGCGTCTGCCCGGACCTGCGCTTGGCCTCCATCATCGCCGCGCTCATGTCGAGGAAGCCACGCAGCAGGCGCGGGCGAGTCGCGTCCTCCCACGCGTCCAGCAGGTGCGGCTCGATGTCGTAGTTCACGCCGTCGAAGCGCGCGTCCGGCGCCGCGGCGGCGTTGTAGTCCAGCACCCGCTGCAGCATCGCCACCGCCTTGCGCTGATGGCGCGGCAGCACGTAGCGCTCGCTGTGCAGGTACCACGAGCCCAGCAGCGCATACACCTGGATGCCATGCGCGTGCGCGGCGCGAATGAACTCGCGATAGCGCTGGGGCTGCTGCCGGATCAGGTTGCGCCGGTCGAACGCATCCGCATACAGATAGACGATGCCGATTCGCTTGCGTTGCAGGAACGCGAAGCTTTCGTCGGCCATCTGCGGCGACTCCACCATCGCATAGGACGGCGCCTCCCAGTTCCACACCGCGCGCGGTGCAGGCATCGCCGTTGCAGGCGTGTGCGGTGGCGTCTGCCCGCGCGCCGCCGCCGCCAACAGCAGGCCAGCAAGCACCCATCCCGCCGCCCCGCTGCGCGTCATTGCACTGCGGCCGCGATGTCCAGCGGAATGTGGAAGTTGCCGCGGCCGAGCGGCTTGCCGCTGTTCGGATCGGAGGGCAGCACCGACACGAAGTAGCGGCCCGGTGCCAGTGACGGGACTGCCAGTGACAGCACGACATCCCGGCGTTCGTGGGCATGCAGCTGGATCGCGCTGCCGTACCCTTCGCGCAGCTCGCGTCCATCTTCGGCAGCCAGCACGGCCAACGGCGAGAACGTGGCGGAAGCGGTCGCATCCCCATTGATGAAGGTCGCCACGACGCTCACGCCCTCGGCGGAGTGCGTCAGCTTCACCTCTTCCAGCCCCAACCCGGCCGGCAGCATCCCGATGGCGGGCGCGTCCTGCACGGGTGCGCCCGGCGCGGCATTGAATGCCACCAGCCTGGGCGCGCCGCCCTCGGGCGAGAGGGCCAGGCGGCTCAGGAAGCGGGTGTTGGCGGCAACATAGCGCTGCAGCCGCTGCGCGACCTGCGCCTGCACGCCGGTGTCCTCGATCTCGGATGCGCGCATGCCGTCCTGCAGTTCAAACAATCGGTTGTCGTGCAGGAACCAGCGGCCCGACACGAAATCCGGCGTGCTGGTCTTGGTTTGCTTGATCGGGAAATCGTGCAGGCTGCGGAAGGTGGCCGCCATGTCCAGCCCGCTGCCTGTCCACGTGACCTGCGCCGGCCGCTGCAAGCCGTAGGTATTGGACAACAGCGCCAGCAGCGACGGCGTCACGTCCATGTGCGAGGACACGCCGCGGATCCGTGCAGGCGCGCGCAGCAGCGGCGAATACACGATCAACGGCACGTGGTAGCGCTCGACATAGGTGTCCTGCGGAATCTCCGGCAACCGGTGATCGCCGGTGATCACGAAGATCGTGTCGGCATACCACGACGCGCCCTTCACCGAATCGAAGTAGCGCCGCAGCTGGTCGTCGGTGTACAGGATCGCGCTGTAGATGTCGGCGTGCGCGCGATACCCCGGCTTCCTCGATGCCGGCATGCCCAGCGTGTCCAGGCGCTGTTCGACGCGGGCCTTGTACACCGCCTGTCCCGGGAACGCGTAGTTGGTATGCATGCTGATGGTCTGGATGCCGAGCACGAACGGCGCGCGCAGGCGGTCGCTGTCGGCCAGCACCCGCGACACCAGCTCGCGATCCGGATAGCCCCACTCGCTGAAGGGATTGCGCTGGTAGCCGGGGCCGAAGGTGCGCAGGTCGACGATGTCGTCGACGCCCTCCAGTTGCAGGAACGCGCGCTCGTTGTCGAAGTCGGTATCGGTGCCGCTGTAGAACGCGCTGCGGTAGCCCTGCCGGTGCAGCACGTTGAACAGGCCGGCGTGCGCGGGCATCTTCGGGCCCAGCGCGGCGAAGCCTTCCTCGGCCATCGGCAGCGAGCCGAACAGCGACGGCAGCACCCCGAAGGTGCGGCCCTGGTTGGCCATGACATTGTCGAAGTACAGGCTGCGCGCGCCAAGTTCATCCAGGAACGGCGTGAAGCTGCCAAATGGCGCCTGCGGGCCGGAGAACGAACGGCCCAGGCCTTCCACCACGATCACCACCAGGTTCGGCGGCCGGCCGTTGCTGGTCGGACCGAAATACGGCCCGAGCGCATCCGGCGTGGTTTCGGCATGCAGGAATGGATAGTCCGGGTTCTGCGTCGGCAGCGCCGCGCCCGGTGCGGCCGCAGCCGACAGCGCCGGCACAGGCGTGGCGCGCCACCAGCGCAGGCTGTCGGCGACGAAATAGCTGCCCTTGCTGGTGGCGATGTCGCGCGCAGCATCGCTTCCCAGCCCGCGCACGCCGACCGCCACGGGCAGCAGCCACGCAGCAGCACCCGCCAGCAGCAGGGCCGCCAACACAACCGGCCTTGGCGCGGCCCGCGTGCTCGCGCGCCAGACCAGCAGCGCCCACAGCAAGGCCAGCGGCAGCAGCAAGCAAAGCCAGCCGATCCACCCCGTTGCGCTGCCGGTGGTTCCACTGACCGTGGTGCGGATTTCGGCCAGGCTGTACCCGAACAGATCGGCGCCCAGCGGCACCCGCGACACGAGGTAATACTGTTCCAGCGCCGCTTGCAGCAACAGCAGCAGCGACCACAGCGCGCCCACGGCCAGCAGCCGCGACCGCGCGCCGCGCAACGCGGCCAGCGGCCAGGTCAGCAGGAACAGCAGTGGCAGGGCGCGCAGCAGGAATAGCAGCTGATTGCCGGTTGCCGTGGCCACGACCGGTAGCGACCATCCTCCGGTCGGCAACGCGCGGCTTGCCGCCAGCAGCGAGAATGCCAGCTGTGCCAGCAGCAATGCCGGCAGCCAGCCCAGGACACGCGATGCCGCCGATTCGTGCCCGCCAATTGCGGCTGCGGGTTGGTTATGGCGCCTCACCAGCGTCGGTACAGCGCAAGCGAGAGCTGCTGCTCGTTGAAGCCGCCGGCGTCATCGGCATAGCCAGCGCCCAACTTGAAGCCCCAGTCCTGGCGGACGTAGCGCACCCAGTTCACGCCAAACGATGCATTGCTGTTGCGCACCAGTGCACCGTAGCGGTCCAGGTCCGTGCTGCGCCCATGGCCGCCGCTGAATTCAAGATAGTCGTCGGCGTTGCCGCGATAGTAGTTGCGCACCACCGCGCGCTGGCTCCAGCTGCCGGAACTCGCCCCGGGCACGTGCTGCAGCTTGTAGCGGACGTACCAATTGCCGACATAGCGGCCCACCCCGACGCCATAAAACTCGGTGTCCGCGCTGAAGCGCAGGTGGTCGATGCTGGCCGACAGCTCCCAGCCGCTGCCCACGCCCTGGAACAGCTCCGCGCGCCACGCCTGGTTTGCCAGCAGGCCGCCGCGCGGGCCGCGCTGGTAGCGCAGGTTGGCGTAGGCACGCGCCCACAGCGAGGCATAGCCATCCAGCGCCCAGGCATTGCTGCTGCGGTTGAAGTGATCGGCACGCAGCCACTCCAGCGCCAGCGATCCGCGTTCGAACTTGCGCCGTAGCGACACATTGGAATCGTTCCACGCATCGCGCCCACCGCTGAAACCGGTGTGGTCGATGCCGGCCCGCAGCGACCAGCGGTAACCATCGGCCAATAGCGCATCCGGCACCGCCTGCCGCTGCAGCGTGCCTTCATTCAAGCTGGCGATTTGTGCCGCCTCGGCCCCAAGCCCGCCGGCAGCGGCGAAATCGGCGCGCGCCGCGCCCATGTCGCCCGCCGCGCGCCATGCGCGCCCGCGTGCGATCAATGGCGCAGGTGCATCCGGCGCCAGCGCGACCCAGTGCGCATAAGCCTCCGCCGCACGTTTCGGGCGGTCGCTCCACAGATACAGGTCGCCCAGCGCCGACCATGCATCCGCGTAGTCAGGCTTGCGTGCGGTGACGGCCAGCAGGTCGGCTTCAGCCTCGGCGTATCGGCCCATCCAGGCATACGTCCGGCCGCGTGCCAGCAGCACATCGCTGTTGCCCGGCGATGCCTGCAGCATCGCGCCATACAGGCGGATTGCCTGTTCCCGCTGCGCGGGGTCGCCGGACGTGGCGAGATCGCGCGCCTGCTGCAGGCGCGCCTCATGGCCTTGCGCCGGCGCCACATCCTGCATGCCCGGCGCATCATCAAGGCGGGAGGTGATGCCGCCACTTCCTGCCAGCAGTGCGGCGTGGAGCGCGGTGAACAGCAGCAGGCTCATGAAGCAGTCCTCTTTTGCAACGTCTGCGAAGGGTCAGGGGGCGGCCGGGCCGCTGGCCGCGACCTGCGGTTCGTGGTCTTGCCAGTCCGCGCTGCGGCGAACGTGCCCCCACGAAGAGCGGCGGCGCAGCGTGACCAGCCAGCGCACCATGCCGATCACGCGGAACAGCGACGTCATCTGCCGGTACCCGAAGTTCTCCAGCACGGCCACCAGGAACAACTTGAGCTGTTGGCTCGGCCGCGGATACAGGTGGAAGGAGATTTCTTCCAACAGCATGGCGTTGACCGACAGCAGGATGCCAAGCCCCACTGCGGCGAACAGGAAGGCGAAGAATGCCTGCACCGACAGCATTCCCACCAGCCCCAGCACGATGACAGCCGCATAGCCAAACACTTCCACCAGCGGCCCGAGGCATTCAAACAGCAGCATGAACGGATAGGCCACCCAGCCCACCATGCCGCCATTGCGCCGGAACATCAGGCGCCAGTTGCCGAACAGGCTCTCGGCCAGGCCCTGCTGCCAGCGCACGCGCTGGTTGTAGAACGAGCGCAGGTCCGACGGCACTTCGGTCCAGCAGATCGGGTCGGGCACGAAGGCGATTTTATACGGCCGCTTTTCCTCGCGCATGCGGTTGTGCAGGCGCACCACCATCTCCATGTCCTCGCCCACCAGGTCGCTCTTGTAGCCGCCGGCGGCGATCACCCGCTCCTTGTAGAACACGCCGAACGCGCCGGAAATGATCAGCAGCGCATTGATCGGCGACCAGCCCAGGCGGCCGAACAGGAACGCACGCAAGTATTCCACCGTCTGCACCAGCGGCAGCACCTTGTTCGGCAGGTCCACTTCCGACAGCAATCCGTCCTGGACCTTGCAGCCGTTGACGATGCGGATCACGCCTCCGGTGGCGATCATGCTGGCGTCTTCCAGGAACGGCTGCACCACGCGCGCCAGGCTGTCTTCCTGCAGGATGCAGTCGGCATCAACGACGCAGAACAGTGGGAAGCGCGCGGTGTTGATGCCGGCGTTCAAGGCGTCGGCCTTGCCACCGTTGTGCTTGTCCACCACGCGTACCCGCCCGTTGTGCGGCGACGCGAAGATGCGCTTGACCGGCTCGGTGTGCAGGCGACTGCGGTAGGCCTCGGGGAATTCCACCAGCCCGAATCCATTGACCACTGCCTGCAGGGTGTTGTCGGTCGAACCGTCGTTGACCACCACGATTTCGAAATTCGGATACCCCAGCCGCAGCAGTGAACGCACTGTGGTCAAGATGGTGCGTTCCTCGTTGTGCGCCGGCACCAGGATGCTCACCGGCGGCTGATAGCTGGCGAAGTTCTTGACCCGGAAGCTGGCGCCGTGCTCGCGCGCGTGGCGCAGGATGGCGAACATGGCGATGAAATTCAGCGCCAGATAGACCACGTTGATGCAGATGAAATAGGCCAGGAAACCCCACTGCATCAGAATCAGCGCAGAGGTCAGCTCCGGCGAAATTCCGGCGGTCATCATGTCGATTCTTCCAGCGCGCGCTCTGCCATCACCTGGGTGAGGATGTCGCGCGCAAACCGGTCCTGGTGACTGTCCCGCAGTTGTTGCAGGCGTGCGTCATCACTGCCGAACAACTGCTGCAGCGCCTGCGCGGTGCGATAGCGCACCCACCACTGCGCATCGGCCAGCAGGGGCGCCAGCGCGGGCGCATCGTCCGCCGTTCCAAGCCGGCCAATCGCCGCCGCCGCATGCATGCGCACATGCCAACGCGGATGCGCCAGCAGCGCCCGCGCCTTGTCCAGGTCGGCCGGGTTCTGCATGACTTGCAGGCAGGTGGACACCAGGTGCTCGTCATGTGGCTCGGCGAGGATTTTGCCGATCACCGGCGCGGCCTCTTCCGGGCTGACGGCGGCAAGAAAGCGCACCAGTCGCGGCGCCACGTCATCGTTGGCACGCAGCGCGGCGGCGCCCAGTTCTTTCTCGACCACCCGCGGCCCCGCCTCGTCCAGCATCTGGGCAATGCCGCCATCCACCCAATCGTGGCGGGCGACGATCTGCGGCACCACCTGCTGAACGGCGCGCACGGCATCGATCCGCATCAGTGCGCGCGCGGCGCTGATCGAGATGATCGGGCTGGCGTCGTCGATCAACCCCGCCAGTTGCTCGAAACTGGTCTGGCTGCGCAGGTAGCCCATCGCGATGATCGCCATGACCTTGTCGTGGAAACTGCTGCGCCTGAGCATCCGCTCCAGCTTCGGTGCCAGCCCGACGCGCTCGGCAACCGCGCGCATTCCCGGGCTGTCGGCGCGCTCCGGCGCGTCATGCAGCTCGTTCCAGACATCCACGAAACCCGCCATGTCGCGCCAGGGCAATGCCGGCACGCTGGCTGGCGCTGCCTGCGTGGCCGCGCTCAAGACCTGCCTCCAGAACGCCGCCGCGCGCAGATGATTGCGCTCGCGCCGCTGTGCGATCTGGCGCAATACCAGGACCGCCGACAGCATCAGCAGCGACGCCACGCTCACGCACACGCCCACCCAGAACGCGAACACGATCTGCGCATCGGCCTGCATCAGGAACGACATGGTCGAGCTCCAGCCCGCGCATGCGGATCCCTGATGGTGTCGCGACGGTGTCTGCCGAGGTTGAACATGCTTCCGTGATCAATGAATGGTGGATCCAGGCGCAGCGTCGCGGTCGCCGTCCGGACGGCCGGAAAACGGAAACCTTCACGACATTGCGGCTTGCCTGGCGATCACCCTTGACGGGGCCCGCGTCACCCTTGTGCAGGCGGGCCGCCTCGCCACCCGACGTGCGCAACAAACCGCAGGAACTGTGACGCAATTCCCATGCCAAACACGCAAAGTCGGTCGGCCAGCACCCGGCAAGGTCGCTGCAGCGAAGCGGGCTGCCCTTTTGCGTCAGTTATTGACGCGTCCCGATAGCGTGTCGCAGGACTGCACTACATCGTGGTTGCGCCCCTTGAACGGCGCATACCACCGCTGGATGCGGGCGATGTCGGCATGCATGTCATCGCTCAGGTGGAACACCGGGCCGATGCCGATGGTGCGGCTGCGGTAGTCGAAATAGGCCGGAATCACCGGCACCCCGGCGCCGTGCGCAATCCGCCAGAAGCCGGGCTTCCAGCGCTCCACGCGCTTGCGGGTGCCTTCCGGGGCGATGGCATACCACATGCAATCGGCCTCGCACAGCGTCTGCGTGGCCTGATCCGCCACCCCATGCGCCGCGCCGCGATTCACCGGAATCACCCCGTGGCGGCGCAGCCAGGCGCCCAGCAGGGGGATGCGGAACAGGCTGTGCTTGCCCAGGATCGACAGGCGCACGCCCAGCGCCAACTTGGCGGCAAACCCCCATATCCCATCCCAGTTGGACGAATGCGGCGCCGCGATCAGCACCGCCTTGGGAATGTCCGGGAACGCGCCCACCATGCGCCAGCCACCCATGCGCAACACGGTCTCCCCCAGCCACCTGGACACCGGGCTGGGCGCCATGCGTGGCGCACTGGCGGGCAGTGCCGGCACCACGCCCCGTGTCTGTTCGTCGCTCAATCCCAGCCTCGCCCGCTGCGTCCCTGCTTGATGCTCGCACGTTCCCGTTTGTCGCCCAAGCGGCGCTTCTTTGCCGCCCGGCTCGGCTTGGTCGCAATGCGCGGTTTGGGTGCATGCAGGCCGCTTTCGATGAAGCCGGCCAGCCTGACCCGCGCGTCTTCGCGGTTGCGCTCCTGGGTGCGGAAACGCTGCGCGGAAAGCACCAGCACGCCTTCGCTGGTCATGCGCCGGTCGCGCTTGGCCAGCAAGCGTTCGCGCACGACCTCCGGCAGCGAAGGCGAGCGCGCCACGTCGAAGCGCAACTCCACCGCCGTGGCGACCTTGTTGACGTTTTGCCCGCCCGGCCCCGACGCCCGCACGAAGCGCTCGATGAATTCGTCCTCGTCGATGTAAAGCGTGCCGATCTGCATGCGCAGATTCTAATCGCGCCCGCAGCGTCGTTTGCCGGCCACCCGCCCGACTGCGAGAATGCCGCACCCCTGAAGGAGTTCCCCATGCGCCGCCTTGCCCTGTCTTTCGCCCTGCTGCTGGCCTTCGCGCCGGCATTCGCCGCCACATCGCCCGCCACCCAGCCGGCTGCCGAAACAGCCGCCGCCGCCGACGTGGATCGCCTGCTGCAAACCATGGACATGAAAACCATGATGGCCGGGATGATGCAGCAGGCGATGGCCGCGCAGGAGCAGATGGTCACCAACGCATTCGGCAACGACCTCACCGAGGCCAAGCGCAAGGAAATGCATGACGTCATGGCCACCACCAGCGTCATTCTCGAGAAGCACATGCGCTGGGAAGCGCTCGAACCGATCATCCGCAAGGTCTATGCGCAGGTGTTCAGCAAGCAGGAAGTGCTGGCGATGACCGCGTTCTATGCCAGCCCGGAAGGCGCCTCGATCCTCAGGAAGTCGCCGCAGGCGATGGCCATCACCATGCAGCAAATCCAGCCGATCATGCTGTCGGCGATGCAGGAAGTGAAGGCGGCGATTGAACAACAGACCACGGCCACGCCGACGAAATGACCTTCATGGCGCTGGCGCATTGAATAGCGCCAGCGCCTTGCGGAACTCCGCATCCAGCGGCGCGATGGCCTCGATGCGCGCGCCTCCATGCGGATGCACGAACGCCAGCCGCCGGGCGTGCAGCAGCATCCGATGGATGCCAAGCATGCGGAAATTCCGGTTGTGGCGGCCATCGCCGTGGCTGCTGTCACCGATCAGGTGATGCGACAGGTGCTTCAAATGCCGGCGGATCTGGCGGAAGCGGCCGGTCTGCGGCGACGCGCGCAACCAGGCGTAGCGCGAGGTGTCGAAACCGGCGGAAGGCAACGGCAGCTCGCAGGTGGCAAGCACTTCGAAGTCGGTGGTCGCCGGCTTCTTCACCGGCTTGCCGGGGCCGCCGTCCAGCGGATGGTCCACGGTGAATGCGCGTTCGCCAGGCCAGCCGCGGCAAATCGCCCAGTACTCCTTTTCCACTGCGTGCGCCATCAACGCCTTGCCCAGCTTCGAGGCGGTGTCGCGATCGAAGGCCAGCAGCAGGCAACCGCTGGTGGCGCGATCCAGCCGGTGCACCAGGGAAATCGGCTTGCCGAACTGCTCGCGCAGGCGATCAGCGGCAAAGTCGGTCTCGCCACGCGCCAGCGCGCTGTCGTGCGCCATCAAGCCGGCCGACTTGCACACCACCGCCAGCGCATCGTCCAGATACAGGACCGGCAGCGCGGCATCAGTCATGCAGCTGGCCGCCGCCGCAATGGCGTGCCTCCATCTGCAGGGTGGCGTGGCTGATAGCGAAGCGCGCCACCAGTGCAGCGGCGACCGCATCGCGCACGCCGTCGGCATCGCCGCCGCGCTCGTCCAGCAGCACGTGCGCGGTCAGGATCGGCTCGCGCGAGCCCAGCGCCCACACGTGCAGGTCGTGCACCGTGGCCACGCCCGCGACCGCCTGCATCGCATCGCGCACGTCGACCAGGTCGATGCCGGCCGGAACCCCCTGCATCAAGACATGCGCCGCCTGCCGCAACAGGCTCCAGGTGCGCGGCAGCACCCACAACCCCAGCAGCACCGCCATCACCGGATCAACCACGGTCCAGCCACTGAAGTGGATCAACAGCGCGCCCGCGATCACGCCCAGCGAGCCGAGCATGTCGCTCCACACTTCCAGATAGGCGCCCTTGACGTTGAGGCTCTCGCCCGCGCCGGCGGCCAGCAGGCGCATCGACACGAGATTGGCCACCAAGCCCAGCACTGCCACCGCCAGCATGCCGGCAGTGGCAACCTCCTGCGGTGCGCGGAAACGCTGCACGGCTTCCCACAGGATGTAGCCCGCGACCACGAACAACAGGCCCCCGTTGACCAGCGCGCCGATCGCCTCCATCCGCGCATAGCCATAGCTGCGCTGCGCATCCGCAGGCCGGCGGCTCATCCGCACCGCGAACAGCGAAATGCCCAGCGCCGCCACGTCGGTCATCATGTGCGCGGCGTCGGACAGCAGCGCAAGGCTGTTGCTGAGCAGGCCCCCGGCAACTTCCGCCAGCAGTACCACCGCAGTCAGCGCGAATGCGATCCACAACGGGCGCTCGTGCTTGATCACGCTGGGCACGTGGCCGTGACCATGGTCGTGGCGGTGATCGTGCGAATGTTCGCTGGCAGTGCCCATGTCATTCATCGTCTGCGCTGGTGCGGCACCCTAACGACAGGTGCCGCAGTTACACAATTTCACCGCCGCCCGTCAGCGCCGTGGCCATGCCGCCAGCAGCGCCCACAGCCCACCCAGCCCGGCGACCCACGCCGACACCGGCAGCGTCAGCAGCTTCGGCCCACCCGCATCCAGCGCAAACAGCACCGCGGCCACCAACAGCAGGCCCACGCCCAGGATGGACGCCACGATCCGGCGCTGCATCGCACCCAGGGTCTGCGCGATGTCGCGGACATCGGCCGAATACATGCCGATCCGATGGCTGCCATCCACCTGCTGCTGCAGCCAGGCGTGCAGCAGGCGCGGCATTTCCGGCGCGCGGGTCATCAGCTCCGGCAGCCGCTTGCGCAGTTCGCCGGCCAACCGTTTCGGGCTGTAGCGCTCGGCCAGGATGTCTTCCAGCACCGGCTTGGCCACCGCCCAGATGTCGATCTGCGGATCCAGCTGGCGGCCCACGCCCTCGATGTTGAGCAGGGTCTTCTGCAGCAGGATCAGCTGCGGCTGCAGGGTGAGTTCGTAGCGCTGCGCGGTGCGGAACAATTTCACCAGCACCTCGGCCAGCGAGATTTCGCTGAGCGGGCGGGTGAAGTACGGCTCGCAGACCGCGCGCGCCGCCGCTTCCAGTTCGTCGATGCGGATGTGCGACGGCATCCAGCCGGCCTGCACGTGCAGCTCGGCGATGCGCCGGTAGTCGCGGTTGAAGATCGCCATGAAATTCTCGGCGAGCCAGTACTGGTCGTCGCTGGAAAGCTGGCCCATGATGCCGAAATCCAGCGCGATGAAACACGGGTCGTGCTTGCGCCCGGCATCCACCCAGATGTTGCCGGCATGGGCGTCGGCGTGGAAGAAGTTGTCGCGGAACACCTGCTGGTAGAACACGCGCACGCCCTTCGCCGCCAGCGCCTTGCGGTCGATGCCGGCGGCGTCCAGTGCGGCGATGTCGTCGGACGGGATGCCGCGCACGCGCTCCATGGTCATCGCGCGCTCGGCGGTGTGGCTCCAGATCACCTCCGGCACGTACAGGTCGGGCGAGCCCAGCCAGTTGCGCCGCAGCAGGCTGGCGTTGCCGGCCTCGCGCTGCAGGTCGAGTTCGGCGGCCAGCGTGTTTTCGATTTCGGCCACGATCTCGCGCGGGCGGATCTTGTCGGCATTCGAATGGGTGCGCTGGACGATGCCGGCCACGCTGTTGAGCAGCGCCATGTCGCCGGCGATCTGTTCGCGGATGGCCGGGCGCAGCACCTTCACCACCACCTCGCGACCATCATGCAAGGTGGCCGCATGCACCTGCGCGATCGATGCCGATGCCAGCGGCGCGACGTCGAAACTGGCGTAAGCCTCTTCGATGCCTCGGCCCAGCTCCGCTTCCACCAGACTGCGCGCCAGCAGGCCGTCGAACGGCGCCACCTGATCCTGCAGCTGGGTCAATTCTTCGGCGATGTCAGGCGGCACCAGATCGCGCCGGGTGGACAGGATCTGTCCGAACTTGACGAAGATCGGGCCCAGTTCCTGCAGCGCCAGGCGCAAACGCGCGCCGCGCGACAGCGTGCCCACCTCGCGCGATGCACGCGGCACGAACGGCCGCATCAGGCGCAGCCAGCGCTCGGCCGGCGTATCGTCCAGCAGGTCGTCCAGCCGGTAGCGCAGCAACACGCGGCCAATCCGCAGCGCACGCAGCGCCGACTTCATGCGGTCATTCCCCGCTCGCGGCGCAACCGCGCGATCCTGGCGGCGATGCGTTCGACGTCGTCGCGCAGCGCGTCCACGTCGTCATGAAACGCTGCCAACTCGGCGCGAGGCACCACGTCACGGCTTTCCTCGGTGACGTAGTCGGCTGCGGTTTCCGCCAGATTCCTGCCGGCAACCTGCGCGTGCTTCAGCGCCGCAGCCGCCGCCTTGGCGATCTGCACGCCAAGCACTTCACCGAATACCTTCACGAACGGCAGCTGCCAGTCGGGATCAAACGTCTGCGCCAACTTTTGCAGCCGTCGCGCCAGGTCGACATCGCCCTCGATGCGCAGCTTGCCTACCGGCGGCGCATTATTGCTGCGGAAAATCGGCAGCTGGCCTATCAGTCCACCCAGCGTGGCACGCACGCCCAGATCAGGCTCCCGCTCGGCGTCCACCGCCTCCACCCGCAAGACCGTCCCGTCCACCCGCACCTGCAGGGCCAGGGGCGGCGAGGTCAGGGTCAGCACGATGTGCTGCCCATCCAGTGCCTGCAGTCCGTGCCGGGTGTCTTCATCCAGCGCCAACGCATGATTGAGCGCGGTTTCCAGCGCGCGGCCGGCGGGTTGTTTCCAGTTGAAGGGCAGCTCGGTCATGGCGTCATTGTAGGTGGCGGCCGTGATGCCCGCAGCCGGATGGGCGAGGAATCACTCCCTCCCCTGCAAAGGCAGGGGAGGGTTGGGGAGGGGTGCTCTGCCGCTTACTGCCACAAGTGCCCTACCCCCTCCCAGCCTCCCCCTGCACGCAGATGGGAGTGGAAGCATTACTGCCCCAGTGACGCCTGCAGCCGCGCCAGCCCTTCGGCCATGGTCACCGTTGGCACGTAGCCGAAATCGCGCGTGGCCGGCGCCATCGAATACCAGTGCGCGGTGCTGAGCTGTTCGGCCAGGAAGCGGGTCATCGGCGGGTCGCCGCGCAGCGGCAGCGCAGTCCACAGCGCTTCACAGACCGCACCGATGGCATAGGCGGCGCGGAATGGCAGGGTCTTGTGCACTTCCGGCGCATCCGCCGCACGCAGCAGCCCGTTCAGCACCTCGCGCAGTGGCCACGGTTCGCCATTGCTGATGAAGTAGGCGCGGCCGGCGCAGGCGGCGCCGGCATGCAGGTGCGCCAGCGCATCCACGTGCGCCTGCGCGGCGTTGTCGATGTAGGTGGTATCAACCCGGTTGTCGCCGCTGCCGACCAGCCGCAGGCGGCCGCTGCGGGCGCGTTCCACCAGCTTGGGCAGGATCTGGGTGTCGCCCGGCCCCCAGATCAGCCGCGGGCGCAGCGCCACCGTGGCCAGCACCGCATCGTTGGCGGCCAGCACTTCGCGCTCGGCGATGATCTTGGTGGCGGCGTAGTGCGCCTTGACGCCTTCGCCGTAGGGCACTTCGTCTGCGGACGCGCCTTCCACCGGATGGGTCGCGCGATGCACGACGCTGGGCGTGGAGGTGTGCACCAGTTTCCCGATGCCGTGCGCGCGGCAGGCCGCGATCACGTTGCGGGTGCCGGTCACGTTGGCATCGAAGTAGCTCTGGTAGCTGCCCCAGGTGCCGGCTTTCGCGGCGTTGTGCAGCACCGCCTCGAAGCCTTCCGCGAACGCCGCCAGCACCGCGTCGCGGTCGGCCAGGTCGCCTTGCAACTGGCGCACGCCCAGCGCGTCCAGCGCGGCGTGCCGGCTGCGGCTGAAGCTGATGACGTCGTGCCCGCGTTCGCGCAGGCCACGGCACAGCGCCTGCCCGAGAAAGCCGCCACCGCCGGTGACCAGGAGTTTCATGCCTTGTCCTTCATGGGTTGCGCCGCCGCCCACGCGGCCAGGTTCTCGCGGCCGATCTTGGCGTTGTGGCGGATGTCCACCGGGAAGGGCTTGGGGTGATGCAGGAAACGTTCGATCTTCGCGGTGTGCACGAAGCCCTGCGCGAGGTGGCGCAGCTCGTCGGCGACTTCCACCACGTTGGCGTTCGCGCCCGGCGTCAGTTCGAACACCAGCACCGGCGTTTGCGCGTCCTTGGGGCCGACGCCGACCAGCGCGCTGCGCAACACCTGCGGGTGTGCATTGAACACCGGCTCGACCTGTTCGGTGCACAGCGTGGTCTGCGCATCGACGACCACCCGCTGCGACTTGCGCCCGCAGAACCACAACCGGCCCTCGCCGTCGAACCAGCCAAGGTCGCCCATGCGGTGGACGATACGCACGCTGCCGTCGGGCAGCGTCTCGCGGATCTTCGCCAGCGCGGTCTGCGCCGCACGGTTGAAATAGGCATCAGTGACGCTGGGACCGGCCACCGTGATTTCGCCCACCTGCCCCGGCGCGACCAGCCGCGCATCATCCCACTCGGCAATCGCCGCATCGCTGATGCCGATGATGCGCACCTCGTTGGGTGGCACCGGCCGCCCCACGCAGGTGCCCGCACCGGCTTCGGTGCGCGTGCGCAGAGTCAGCAACTCGCGGCCTTCAATCACCGCCACCGGCAGGCATTCGGTGGCGCCGTAGGGCGTCCACAGCTGCGCGTTCGGCGGCAGCAGCTCCAGCATGCGCTGCACCACGTCCGCCGGCACCGGCGCGCCGGCGCTGGTCACCCGCGTTACCGTGGGCAAGGCCTCGCCATGCGTGGCCAGCACCCGCATCAATGCGGGCGAACCGAACAACTGGCTGACGCCGAAACGCGCGATGGCGGCGTGCAATTTGCGTGGATTGGCGCGCGCCGGACGCGTGGGATCCATGTCGGGGATGATGCTGGTCAGGCCCAGCGCCGGATCGAACAGCGCGAACGGCGGGAAAGTGGGGAGGTCGATGCCGCCCGCCGCAATCCCGAACGCCTCGCGCAGCATGGTGGTTTGCGCCACGAAATGGCGATGCCGATACAGCACGCCCTTGGGCACGCCGGTGCTGCCGCTGGTGAACAGGATCGCGGCCACGTCCTCGCCGTCGGTCGATGCCAGCTGCGGCCCGGCGCCGGCGCCGTCGGCCTCGATCCGCGCCAGGGTGGCATCCGCCAGCAGCGGCCAGCGCCCGGTGGTCACGCGCAGCCTGGCCGAACGCGCCCAGCCCAGCAGCGCCTTCGCCAGCATCGCCAGCGGAATGCCGACGAACGCCTCCGGCCGCGCCTCGTCCAGGCACTGCTTCAGCGCACGCCGGTCGATGCCGGGATCGACCAGCACCGGCACCGCGCCGGCCTTGAACAGCGCGAACATCAGCAGGAAGAACTCGGGCGTGGGCCGCACCATCACCACCGTGCGGGTGCCGCGCGTGACGCCGCGCTTGCCCAGCCCGGCGGCGATGGCGTCGCTGCGGGCGTCCAGCTGCGCATAGGTCAGCGCCACCGCGTAGCGCCCGCCACGGCCGGGGCAGCGCATCGCCACCTGGTCGGGGCGTTCGCGCGCCAGCCGCGGCAGCGCAGCGGCGATGTTGCAGGGATCGGTCATGCCGCATTATCGCCCGCGCCCGGCCGTGATTTCCTTGCGCGGCCGCCCGGCGGCACGGCGCGCCCATGTCCGCGCCCGCGCCAAGCACGCCCTCCCACGCAGATTTGACGCCGGTCAACATCCGCGGCTGCAAACGGCCCACGCTCAAGCTTCATTCCTCTCACAGGCCATCCATATGAACCGCAGACTCGAAGGCAAGGTTGCATTGGTCACCGGTGGTGCGCGCGGCATCGGCGCGGCCATCGTCCGCAGGCTGCATGCCGAGGGTGCGGCGGTGGCGATCACCGACGTCCTGGCCGAACCGGGCCGTGCGCTGGCCGCCGAACTGGGCGAGCGCGCCGCGTTTTTCGCCCACGACACCACCGATGAAGCCGCCTGGGTCGCGACCATCGCCGCCGTGACCGGCGCCTTTGGCGGGCTTCAGATCGTGGTCAACAATGCCGGCGTGTTCAAGCCGGGCGCGATTGCCGATACCTCGGTGGCGGACGTGGAGTGGCAATTCCGGGTCAACCAGCTGGGCGTGTTCCTCGGCATGAAGCACGCGCAGCTGCCGTTGCGGGCCGCAGGCGGCGGCTGCATCGTCAACATCAGCTCGATCGCCGGCCAGCTGGGGTTCCCGGGCGCTGCGGCGTACGTCGGCACCAAATGGGCGGTGCGCGGGATGACCAAGACCGCCGCGCTGGAGCTGGCGCCCGTGCAGATCCGGGTCAACTCCGTGCATCCGGGCTTCATCGATACGCCGATGCTGGACAACAATCCGCCGGAAGCCAATCAGGCCGGCATCGAGGCCACCCCGCTCAAGCGGATCGGCAAGCCCGAGGAAATCGCCGCCGCGGTGGCCTTCCTGGTCGGCCCGGACGCCGGCTTCGTGACCGGTGCCGAGCTGACCGTGGACGGTGGCTGGATTCTCTGACCTCGCAACGTGTGGTGCCATTGTTCCGTCGATGCCCCCGCGGCGGAGCAGGCACTAAAGCGGATTGCGATCCAGGAACGCCCGGATCAGCGGCACCAGCACCTCGTGCTTGTCTTCCAGCGTGTAATGGCCCGCGTCGGAAAACGCATGCACCTCGGCGTCCGGCAGTGCGGCCTGGAAGCCGGCCAGGAAATGCTTGTCGAACACGAAATCGCGCAGGCCCCAGCCGATGAACGCCGGCCGGTCGGCATAGCCCGGCAGGGCTTTCGCGCTGGCCTGCACCAGCGGCATGGCGCGGTCGCCGTCGTGCAGCGGGATGTCCTGCATGAAGCGCAGGGTGGAAATCGCCTGGTCCCAGCCGTCGTACACGCCGGCATAGGCCGCGCGCACGTCCTTTGGCAGCGAACGTTTGGTGCCCATCCACGCAGCGCCGCGCGCGAACAGGTTGAAGCGGCGGATCAGCCAGCCGCCCAGTCGCGAATCGCGCCCCATCGCCAGCCGCATCGGGAAGCGCTTGCTGCCCGGCAACGGGAACGCTGCGGTATTGGTGATGATCAAGCGCTTGACCCGCGCCGGATCACGCAGCGCCCAGCCGAAGCCGATCATCCCGCCCCAGTCGTGTACCGCCAGCGTCACCGGCCCGGTGATCCCAAGATGCGCCAGCAGCGCGTCCACATCGTCGATGCGGGACTGCAGGGTGTAGTCGTAGCGTGGCGCCGCCGACACGCCATCGTCCGGGCGGTCGCTCAGGCCCATGCCCACGTGATCGGGCACGATGCAGCGGTATGCCTTGCCCTGGGCGGGATCGCGCAGGGCAAGCACCAAATGCCGCCAGTAGAAACTCCAGGACGGATTGCCGTGCAGCATGACGATGACTTCGCCATCGCGCGGGCCTTCGTCCAGGAAGGACATGCCGATGCCGGGGCGCACCTCGAAACGCTGCGGGGTGAACGGATAATCAGGGAATCGGGTCATCGTCATGATCTGGGGCGGCACCCGCCCCGTTGGGTCTGCCGCTGCGCGACGCGGCGCTCAGTATGTTGGACATCGTCGGCGGCGTGAACCTCGATGGCTCAACGCACGATCAGGTCGATCAACCACTTCGCCTTCGAATAGGGCGGCTTGAGCAGGTCGCCGCCGGTGTGGCTGGCCTGCCACAGCACCGGCAGTTGCTTGCTCATGCCGTCGAACCCGGCGCGCGCGTGATAGGCGCCCATGCCGCTGGGGCCGACGCCGCCGAACGGCAGGTTGCCGATGGCGAAATGGAACAGGGTGTCGTTGACCGAGACGCCGCCCGACAAGGTGTTGTGGAGGATGTTCTCCACCGTGGCCCGGTCGCGGCTGAAGGGGTACAGCGCCAATGGGCGGTCGTGCTGGTTGATGTAGGCGATGGCGTCATCCAGCGTGCGATACGACTTGATGGGCAACAGGGGGCCGAAAATTTCCTCCTGCATCACCTTGGCATCGTCGCCCGGCTCCAGCAGCAGGGTGGGCGGCAACAGGCGCTGCTGCGGATCGGCGGCACCGGCCAGGGTGACGGTCTCGATGCCGCGCATCCGCGCATCCTCCAGATAGCCTTGCAGGCGCGCGTACTGGCCCTCATTGATGATGCGGGTGTAATCGTCCAGATTGGCGAAGTCATCGCCATACCGCGCCAGCACTTCCCTGCGCAGCGCCTGGATGAACGCATCACGCTTGCCGGCGGGCACCAGCACGTAGTCGGGCGCGATGCAGGTCTGGCCGCAGTTGAACCACTTGCCGGTCGCAATGCGCGCGGCGGCTTTCTCGACCGGATAGTCGTCGCAGACCAGCGCCGGCGACTTGCCGCCCAGTTCCAGCGTCAGCGGCGTCAGATTGGGCGCAGCGGCGGCCATCACCTTGCGGCCCACTGCGGTGGACCCGGTGAAAATCAGGTGATCGAATGGCAGCGCGGCAAATGCAGCGCCGACCTCGGCGCCGCCGATGGCCACGGCAACCCGGTCGTCGGGGAACACCTCGGCCAGCAGGTCGCGCAGGAAGGCGCTGGTGCGCGGCGTGTGCTCCGATGGCTTCAGGTACACGTGGTTGCCGGCGGCGATGGCGGTGGCCAGCGGAATCAACGCCAGGTTCACCGGGTAGTTCCATGGCGCGATCACGCCCACCACGCCCAGCGGCAGCGGGCGCACCTGCGCGCGCGCCGGCAGGAAGCGCCAACCCACGCCCACCCGGCGCGGTTTCATCCAGCCGCGCAGGTGCTTGCGCAGGTGGTCGATGTCGTTGAGCACGGTCATGCCGTCGGCGATCCGGCTTTCATCGCGGGAGCGCCCGCCGAAATCGGCGGCGATGGCATCGGCCATCTCCTCCATGCGCGCCTTCAGCGCCTGCCGCAGGCGCAGCAGGTCCTGCATGCGCTGCGCGTAATCGGGCTTGCGCGCCTGCCAGGCATCACGAAGACGCTGCGAGGTGGGCACAAGCGCGGTGATCGGGGTGTCAGCGGTGCTATCCATACGCCACAGTGTAGTTTGCCCGCGGTTAGAATTCAGCCATGAACGTTCGCCCTTTTCGCAACCAGCACCCCACCCTCGGAAACCGCGCCTTCATCGACCCCATGGCGACCGTCATCGGCGACGTGGCGCTGGGCGAGGATGTCTCCGTGTGGCCGTTCACCGTGATTCGGGGCGACGTCAACTTCATCCGCATCGGCGACCGCACCAACGTCCAGGATGGCACCGTCGTCCACGTCAGCCACGATGGCCCGCACGCCAAACTGGGCGGCTTCGCCACTCGCATCGGCAGCGACGTGACCATCGGCCACAAGGCGATCATCCACGCCTGCACGATCGAAGACGCGGTCCTCATTGGCATGGGCGCCATCGTGCTGGACGGCGCCATCGTGCGGAAGCACGGTTTCGTCGGCGCCGGCGCGTTGATCGCGCCCGGCAAGGTGGTGGGCGAAGGCGAGCTGTGGCTGGGCAATCCGGCAAAGAAGGTACGGATGCTCAGCGAGGCCGAAATCGAGGCGCTGTACTACAGCGCCGGCCACTACGTGCGCTTGAAGGATGCGTATCTGGCGGGCGGCGTGGCGTGACGCCATCCGGGATTCCCCGCTGCAAGATCCCTCGGTAAAGTGCCGGCTTGGGGATGAATTCATGCAATGGGGAATGGGGAACCATGGATCCGCACAACACCGCTGACGCACAGGCGCCATCCAACCTTTATGCGGCGCCTGAGGCGCGCATTGCCGAAACATTCGCAGGTCACGATGGCCTCTCCAGGGCAGGCCGCATGGCGCGCCTGCTGGCGGTACTGGTCGACTCGATGATCATCGTGATCCCTGTGCTGATCGCGATTGCCATACCCGCCTATCAAGGCTACGTGCAGCGCGCGTCCGGGCAAGTAGCGGCAGCGAACGGTGCGGTGGCGGGTGGATTTCTGATCGGACTGGGTTTGTTGGGGATCGCGTATGCGATCTACCAACTCTACTGGTTGTGGAAAAACGGCCAGACCTTGGGCAAGAAGCTGATGAGCATCAAGATCGTGCGCCAGGACGGCAGCCGCGCCGGACTGCGGCGGATTTTCCTCATGCGCATGCTCCTGCCAGGCCTGATTGGCGCGATCCCGCTCGTCGGTGGCCTGTTCGCCCTGATCGACCCACTCTTCATCTTCGGGGAAGAAAAGCGCTGCGTGCACGACATGATCGCAGACACCATCGTCATCAACGCCTGATGCTGGATACCGTCCGCGAAGTCCTCACTCCGGAAGGCGTTGCCCTGCGGCTTCCCGCCGCCGGGCCAGTGCCGCGCGCGCTGGCTTGGGCAATCGATTTCGGCATTCGGCTCAGCCTGTTGACGGCATGCACGATGCTGCTCGGCGCGCTTGGCAAGACCGGGATGGGGGTTTACCTGATCGCGTTGTTCGCGGTGGTCTGGCTGTATCCGATCGTCTGCGAAGGCATGTTCGACGGGCAGACGCCCGGCAAGCGCGCACTGAACCTGCGGGTGATCGCCAGCGACGGCGCGCCTGTTGGCTGGCTGGCATCGTGCGTGCGCAACCTGATGCGGACGGTGGACATGCTGCCTTTCGGCTACGCAAGCGGGCTGGTCTCCGGGCTGGCCGATCCCTGGGGCCGCCGGCTGGGCGATCTGGTCGCCGGCACCATGGTCGTGCATGTCCCGCGCGTGCGAGACGCTGCCATCATCACCAGTGAGGCCGCGCAACCACCGGCGCAGCCGCTGCTGCCGACAGAGCAGGCCGCAGTGGTGGCGTTCGCCGAGCGGGCCGCACAGCTGACGCCGGAGCGCCAGATCGAACTGGCCAACCTGGCCGACATGGCCACCGGAACCCACGGGGCCGAGGGCGTGCAGCGCCTGTTCGCGGTCGCCGGCTGGCTGCTGGGAAAACGCTGAGCACGGGCATGCGGCAGGAACTGTTCATCACCCGGCACCGGCAGGAATGGGCCGACTTCACGCAGTGGCTGGATGCACGCGCGGCCAAGCCGCGTCGCGCCCGCGCTGATCGCAACTGGCGTGGCCTGCCGGACGAAGACGTCCCGGTGGCATACCGGCGCTTGTGCCAACAGCTTGCACTGGCGCGCCGGCGCGGCTACAGCCCGCAACTGGTGGCGCAACTGCAGGCGCTGATGCAGCGCGGCCACAACGCCATGTATCGGCCCCCGCTGCCGCACTGGCGGCGCGCCTTCGAATTTTTCCTGGCCGACTTTCCCTGCCTGGTGCGTGCCGAAGCCGGGGTGATGCGGGCATCCCTGCTGCTGTTCCTGCTGCCGCTGCTGGCCAGCTTCGTGGCGGTGCAAGTCAAGCCGGAACTGATCCATGCGCTGATGAGCCCGCAGCAGATCGCGCAGATGGAATCGATGTATGCGGTCGCGGCGAACAAGCTTGGGCGTGAGTCCGGCACCGACTGGATGATGTTTGGCTACTACATCTTCAACAACATCAGCATTGGCCTGCGCACCTATGCCAGTGGACTGCTGGCGGGTATCGGGCCGGTGCTGGCGGTGGCATTCAACGGCGTGATGATCGGCATGGTGGCCTCGCACCTGCAGAACGCCGGGCTGGGCGATCCGTTCTGGCGCTTTGTCGCGGCACACTCCGCATTCGAGCTGAGCGCCATCGTCATCGCCGGTGGCGCGGGACTGCGGCTGAGCCTGGCATTGCTGGTTCCCGGTCGCCGCCGGCGCGTCGATGCGCTCGTCGAAGACGGCAGGCGCGGCGCGCGACTCTGCCTCGGCGTGTTCGCGATGCTGCTGATGGCGGCATTCATCGAAGCGTTCTGGTCCTCCATCGGCTGGCTTCCCGCCTCCGTGAAATTCGGCGTGGCCGGCGCGCTCTGGCTGCTGGTGGCACTGTGGTTGTGGCGCGGCGGAAAGGATCGCAATGCGCGCTGATCAGTTGCGCGTGGAGTTGCATCCGCGCTCGCCGTGGGAGGCCATGGAATTGGGCGGCGCGCTGGTGCGCCGGCACGCGCGCGCGATCTGGCTGCCGTGGCTGGCGGTGACGTTGCCGGTGTTCGCGGCGATCAACGCGCTGGCCGTTGCATTCGGGCTGGCCAGCCTGGCCCCGCTGGCAATGTGGTGGTTGAAGCCGGCATTCGACCGCATCCCGCTGTTCGTGCTGTCGCGCGCCGTGTTTGGCGACGCTCCGCGCGTGCGCGAAACCGTGGTCGCGCAATGGCGCTGGGGCTGGCGATGGATGCCGGCTTATCTGCTGTGGCGGCGGCTGGGACCGGCACGCGCGCTGTACCTGCCGGTGGATCTTCTGGAAGGCGGAGCGCACCCCGCGCAACGACGGCGGGTGATCGGTGGCTCGGTGCGCGGCAATGCGGTCCTGCTGACCCTGGCCTGCGCCAACTTCGAACTGGTGCTGACGCTGGCAACCTTTGCGCTGGCAATGCTGTTCGTTCCGGTGGAGTTGATGTCTGAATCGACGCGCGCCGCCTGGGCGCTGATCTCGCAGGAGCCGCCGCAATGGGCGCTGGTGGCGATCAATGCCGTGCTGTGGATGGCCAGCAGCGTGATCGAGCCGTTCTATATCGGCGCCGGCTTCGGCATCTATCTCGACCGGCGCACGCAGCTCGAGGCCTGGGACGTGGAGATCGCATTCCGGCGCATGCGCGCACGCGCCATCCAGGCCTTGGGCGCGCTGGCCTGCGTGTGCGTGCTCACGCTGGGCCTGCCGGGGCCGGTACAGGCCGGGCCAGGCCAGCCGCAAACCGCCAATCCCTGCGAAGGCGACCACCCGCCCAGCATGCAGCAGGCCGACCAGCCGCTGCCGGATTGCCTGCCGGACGTGTTCGCAGACGTGATCCACGACCCGCAGCTGGATGCCGCCGTCGAGCGTGCCTGGCAAGACCCGCTGCTGTCGCCCACCCGCAAGGTCACGCGTTGGGTGCCGCGCCAGCCGCGTGATGCGCCAAGGCCGCAGCACCGCCTCGACAATCCGCTGATGAACGCGCTGGCTACGTTGCTGGGACTGGTGGGCGAATATGGCCTGTGGGGACTGGCGGCGCTGCTGGCACTCCTGCTGCTGCGCACCCGCAAACATTGGCTGCCGTGGCTGCGCACCGGCAAGCGCTTGCCGGTGGTCGATGCCTCCCCGGCGCGGGTTCAGCTGCATGCGGATGAGGATGCCTTGCCTGCGCAACTGGCGGACAGCCTGCGGGCGCTGTGGGCGCAAGGGCGCCAGCGCCGCGCGCTGGCTTTGTTGTATCGCGCCAGCGTGGAGGCGATGGTGGCGCGCACCGGCGCCGTGCTGGTGCCCGGCGCCACCGAAGCAGATTGCCTGCGCACGGCACGTGCGCTGCGCGACGAAGAAGACCGCAGCGCTTTCACGCAGATGGTGCGGGCGTGGCAATACGCGGCGTATGCCGGGCGTCTGCCGGCTGCCGAGGAATTCGAAGACCTGCTGCAGCGACTGGGCGCGCGCTTCGGGTGGCCGGCATGAGCCGCAGCCAACATGCGGCGGTCTGGGGCTTGTCCGCGCTGCTGCTGGGCGCGCTGCTCGCGTGGTTCTTCGCCCAATACAAGCGCGTGGAGGAAGTGCAGAAACTGCCGCTCGCCGGCGAAGCTGCCTACAACCCGCTGTACGCGCTGCGGCAGGTATTGCGGGCCGAAGGCCAGCCGGCGCAATCGCGGCAACATTTGCAACTGGACGCGGTGCCATTGGCGCGTCGTGACACCGTGGTGGTCTACGCCGACCCGCGCACGCTGGCGCCCCGTGAACTCGATCGCCTGTTCGCGTTTGCCAACGCAGGCGGGCATTTGATTTTGCGCATGCCGGCCTGGGATGCCCCGGGCAAGGACAAGACCCGCGGCAACGCGACCCTGGCTGCCCGCCTTCCCATGCAGACGACGCTGCTGTGGCCCAGTTGCGTACACCTGCAAGTGCCCGGGCAGTCGCTGCACAAGGAATTCTGCAAAGGCCCGCGTTTCATGTTGCGCGCCGATGCACATCCGCTGGCGGCGTGGCGCAACGGGAACAACGGCTACGTGTACGCCCGTTTCGCCCATGGCGAGGGCACGGTGGATGTGCTTGCCGACATGGCGATGCTGCGCAACGAAGCCCTGCGCGAACGCACCCACGCGCTTTTTGTGCGCCAGGTGCTTGCACCAAACTGGGGCCGCGGCACCGTGCACCTGGTGTATGCGGCCAACATGCCGCCGCTGTGGCGCCTGCTGCTTGAACACGGCTGGATGGCCGCGCTGCCCCTTCTGCTGGGTCTGTCGACGTGGTTGTGGATGCGTGCGCAGCGGTTTGGGCCGCTGCTGCCATCGCCACTGCAGCCGCGACGCTCGCTGCTCGAACATGTCGATGCCAGCGGCGAGCACCTGTTGCGCTACGGCAAGCTTGCCGTCCTGCATCGGTCGATGCGCGCCGCAGTCCTGGCCCGCCTGCGCCGCCGCGATCCGCTTGCCGCTGCACTGGAGGGCAGCGAACAAGCCACGTTGCTGGCGGCTCGGCTTGGCCTGGATGCCGGCAGCGTGCGCTCCATTCTGGACTCGCGCCCACCGACAACCCTGTTCGAATTCCGATTCCGCATTGCCCGCCTGATCGCCCTGGGAAAACGCCTATGAACGTCGATGCCGCAACTCCCCTGACCGCACCCGACGCCAGCGCGCTGGGCGGATGCGCCAACGCCATCCGCGATGAGGTGGCCAAGGCCTTCATTGGCCAGGATGACGTGCTGGAACAGGTCCTGGTGGCGCTCCTGGCCGGCGGCCATGTGCTGCTGGAAGGCGTGCCTGGGCTCGGCAAGACGCTGCTGGTGCGGGCGCTGTCGCAGGCGATCGGCTGCGCGCAGGCGCGCGTGCAGTTCACCCCGGATCTGATGCCCGGCGACATCAGCGGCCATGCCGTGTTCGACCCGAAGCTGGAGCGTTTCGAAGTGCGCAAGGGTCCGGTGTTCACCAACCTTCTGCTCGCCGATGAAATCAATCGCGCACCGGCCAAGACCCAGTCCGCCCTGCTGGAGGCGATGCAGGAGCGGCAGGTGACCATCGAAGGCAAGAGTTTCCCGCTGCCGCCTCCGTTCATGTGCCTGGCCACGCAGAATCCGCTGGAACTGGAAGGCACCTATCCGCTACCCGAGGCGCAACTTGATCGCTTCCTGCTGAAGGTGCTGATCGGCTACCCCGGGCTGGAGGACGAAAAGCGCATGGTGGCTGCGGTCAGCGACGGCCGGGTGGCTGCCGAATTCGACCTGGCCCGGGTGATGCCGGTGGCCAGCGGCGGCGACATTCAGGCGATGCAGCAGGCCACGGCAGCGGTACGCGTGGATCCGGCCGTGCTGGACTACGCCGTACGCATTGCCGCCGCTACCCGCAAATGGCCCGGCATTGCGTTGGGCGCGGGACCGCGCGGCAGTCTTGCCCTGGTGCGCGCAGCGCGGGCGCAGGCGGCGCTGGCCGGGCGCGACTTCGTCACCCCGGACGACCTGCGTTCGATTGCCAAGCCGGCGCTCCGGCATCGCATCGCGCTGGCCCCCGAGTTGCAGATCGAAGGGCAGTCCGCCGATGCGGTGCTGCACGCGCTCCTGGCCAAGGTGGAAGCACCGCGCCAGTGAGGCCTGCGCCCCTGCTACCGGCCTTGTGCATGGGCTGGGCGATGCCAGGCATTGCCGCCAGCTTCGGCCTGCTGCCGGTCTCCGCCTGGTGGGGCTGCGGCAGCGCGTTGCTGCTGCTGGCGCTGATCGATGCCTGGCGCGTGCGCCGCTACGCCTTCCCCGAAGTCACGCGCACGCTGCCGGATGCACTCGCTGTCGGCATGGAGCGCACGGTCACGCTGGTGCTGGACAACGGCCCGCGCACCCTGCGGGTGGATGTGCACGACCTGCATCCCGGCGACTGGATCGCCTCCGGCCTGCCGCGCACGCTATCGCTGGCGCCGGAGTCCGCGACCCGGCTCGATTACCGGCTGCGCCCGACTGCGCGCGGTGATGCCTGCCTGGATGGCGTGCAGTTGCGCCTGTATTCCCCGTGGCGGCTATGGCGACGCACCTGCGTGATCGGCGCCCTGCAACAGGTGCGCGTGTTCCCGAATTTCGCGCCGTTGGCAACGCTGGCGCTGCTGGGGTCGGATCAGGCATCGCGCGCGGTGGGCGCGCATATCCGGCGGCGGCGCGGCGAAGGCACCGATTTCCACCAGATGCGCGATTACCGGGTCGGCGACAGCCTGCGCCAGATCGACTGGAAGGCGACTTCACGCATGCGCCGGCTGATCTCGCGCGAATACCAGGACGAACGCAACCAGCAGCTGCTGGTTGTCATCGATACCGGCCGGCGCATGCTGGCGCGTGACGGCGACTTGACCCACTTCGACCACGTGCTGGACGCCGCGCTCGTGGTGTCGTTCCTTGCGCTGCGCCAAGGTGATGCCGTGGGTCTGCTGGCCAGCGGCGGCGAAGACCGCTGGGTAGCGCCCCAGCGCGGGCCGGGCGCCATCGACGTGCTGCTGCGCGCCAGCTACGACCTGCAGCCGCAACCGGTGGCGACCGACTACCTTGCGCTGGCGACCGAGCTGTCGTTGCGGCAGCCGAGGCGCAGCCTGGTGATGCTGGTGACCAACCTGCGCGATGAAGACATCGACGACCTGTTGATCGCGGTGCGCATGCTGCAGAAACGGCACCACGTGGTGGTGGCCAGCCTGCGCGAAGAGGCGCTTGACGCAGTGCTGGAGGAGGACGTGCGTGACCCGCGCAGTGCCCTGCGCGCGGCCGCTGCCGCGCGCTATCTGGAGCAGCGCGCAACCGCCCATGATGCGCTTCGCGCGCAGCGCGTCGGCGTCCTCGACGTGACCTGCACGCAGCTGCCGGGCGCGCTGGTGGAGCGCTATTTGGCGATCAAGCGAGAGGGCCGGCTGTAGGCGTTCCTGCCGCGCATGGCGGGCAGTGCGCGCCAGCGATTCCACGCGTGGCATGATCCGGCTTCGCGGGGGCGAAGCCGACAATCGGGGAGATGGGGATGCGCATGTTGAAGGTGGGGATGTTGGCGCTGCTGCTCGCGTGCGCTGGCGCGCAGGCCGAAGACCGGCTGGCGGTGCAGGCGGCCGGCGAGAGCGTGATGACGATGCGGGTGGATGGCGAGTTGGTCGTCGGCACGCAGGGCGAGGTCGAGGCATACACGCTGCGCACGAAACTCGATCCGCAACTTCAGCAGATGCTGGCAAAGGCAATCCCGGCCTGGAAGCTGGTACCGATGCAGCAAGGCGGCCGGCCGGTCAGGGCCAGGACGCCAATGCGCATCACGTTGGCCGCATCGGAAGTGACGGGCGGATACGAAGTGAAGCTCGACAACGTGGTGTTTGCGCCGCTGACGAAGGAGGACTTTGCGGCGGCCAAGGCTGCCGAACGCGCCGCCGCCGAAGCGGGCGAGCGCATCGCGCCGGTGGGGGAGGAAGTAAAAGCGCTGGTGCTGGTATCGGCGAAGCGGCTGCAACCGCCTGGCTATCCGGTGGGGCTGATGCGCGCCGGCGTCGAGGGTCTGGTGCTGCTCAATCTGCGGCTCAATCCTGACGGCACGGTGGCGGAGGCCTTCGTCGCGCAGTCCAGCCTGTTCAACATCAAGGGCAGGTCGGAGATTCTGGACAAGGCGCGGGCGCTGCTGGAAAAGGAATCGATGCGAGCGGCGCAGCGCTGGACGTTCACCATCGAAGCCAGCGCCCCCGCTGCGTTGGACAACGAAGACCTCACCGTGAGGATGCCGGTGAAATTCGTGATGAATCTTCCGAAGAAGGACAAAGGCGAGACTTTTGCAGGCGACTGGCGCTACGAATTCCGTGGCCCCAACCTTCCCGCACCGTGGCTCATGGGGAAAGATGGAAACCAGGTCGTAGGCGTATCCGATCTCAACGACAGCGAACAGGTGTCGGGCGGCACGCCGTTCCGCCTGAGCGACCGCAGCATGTTGGGCCGGGCGCTCTGATCACCGGACCTGCTTCCTGATGCGAGGGCGGCGGCTTGCCGCCGCCGTTCAATCCGCCGTCACCAGCGCATCACCCTGCCCGCTGAGTGCCGCGTACACGGCCTCCGTTTCCGGGCGCACGCCGTGCCAGAGCAGGAAGCTTTCCGCCGCCTGTTCCACCAGCATGCCCAGCCCATCCACCGCGTGGCTGCAGCCGGCGGCGCGGGCCCAGGCGAGGAAGGACACTGCTGCTTCACCATAGCTCAGGTCCACTGCGGCGCTGCGCGGCGCCGCCAATCCCATCGGCAGCGCCGGCAGCGTGCCGCCGCGACTCGCCGAAGTGGCATTCACCAGCAGGTCGAAGCCGCCCAGCGCCGGCAGCGCGTCCCAGCCGCGCGCGTGGACGCGGCCTGGCTCGCCCATGGCATCGGCCAGCGCATCGGCGCGGGCGGGCGTGCGATTGACCACATACAGTTCGCCGATGCCGGCATCCAGCAAGGCCGGCGCGACGCCGCGCGCGGCGCCGCCAGCGCCCAGCAGCAACACGCGGCGCTGGCGCAGGTCGAGGCCGTGACGTTCGGTCAAATCACGCACCAGGCCAACGCCATCGGTGTTGTCGCCGTGCCAGCCGCTGCCCGCGCGGAGCAGCGTGTTGACCGCGCCGGAGCGTTGCGCGCGCGAACTGGTCTCGGCGCACAGCGCGAACGCATCCTCTTTCAGCGGCAGGGTGACGTTGGCACCCTGCACGCCACTGGCGGCCAGCTTCGCCGCAAAGTCGCCGTGGCCCGCTTCAACCGCCACGTAGTCCATCGAAACGCCGGTTTGCCTGGCGAATGCGGCGTGGATGCGCGGCGACTGCGAATGTGCGATGGGCGATCCGAAAACGGCGTAGCGCTGCATGGAATTCTCCCTGTCCGTTGTGGTGAGTCGTCCTTCAGCGCAACAGCACCCCTCCCCAGCCCACCCCTGCGACGCGAGGGAGGGGGCAGGAGCACGTCACGCTCGCAACCACCTTGCCACGTCCAGCGCGAAGTAGGTGAGGATGCCGTCGGCGCCGGCGCGCTTGAACGCGGTCAGCGCTTCCATCGCCACCAGCTTCTCGTCGATCCAGCCGTTGGCGGCGGCGGCCTTGATCATCGCGTACTCGCCGCTGACCTGGTAAGCATAGGTGGGCCGCTTGAACTGCTGCTTCACCCGGTACAGCACGTCCAGGTACGGCAGGCCCGGCTTGACCATCACCATGTCGGCGCCTTCGGCCAGATCCAGCGCCACCTCGTGCAGGGCTTCGTCGGAATTGGCCGGATCCATCTGGTAGGTGTACTTGTTGCCCTTGCCGAGGCTGCCGGCGCTGCCGACAGCGCTGCGGAACGGGCCGTAGAAGGCGCTGGCGTACTTGGCGCTGTAGGCCATGATGCGGGTGTGGATGAAGCCGGCCGCTTCCAGCGCGTTGCGGATCACGCCGATGCGCCCGTCCATCATGTCGCTGGGCGAGAGAATGTCCGCACCGGCGTCCGCATGCACCAGCGACTGCTTCACCAGCGCTTCGATGGTCTCGTCGTTGAGGATGTAGCCGGTCTCGTCGATCAGCCCGTCCTGTCCATGCGTGGTGTACGGGTCCAGCGCCTGGTCGCTCATCACGCCGAGTTCGGGGAAGCGCGCCTTCAGTGCGCGGATGGCGCGCGGGATGATGCCGTTCTCGTCCCAGGCGATGCGCCCATCGGCGGTCTTGGCATCCGGGTCCGGCACGCCGAACAGATCCAGCACCGGCACGCCCAGCTCCAGCGCCTGCTCGCCGACCTTCAGCAGTTCGTCGATCGACAGCCGCTCCACGCCGGGCATCGAACCGACCGGCGCGCGGCCTTTTTCTTCATGCACGAAGACCGGGTAGATCAGGTCATTGGCGGTGAGCACGTGCTCGCGCATCAGCCGGCGCGAGAAATCGTCGCGGCGCATGCGTCGCGGGCGGACGGGGAACTGGTTGGCGGTAGGCAGGGTCATGCCGCGCATTTTACGCCCGGCATGCGCCGGTCAGATCAGGCCGCCGCCCATCATCAGCCGGAACGCGCCGATCACGATCGCCACCACGTTGAGCAGCAGCCCGGTTTTGGCGCGGCCGCGATTGCCGGCAGACGTCACCGCGATGCCGATGGCGGCGATGATGGCGCCGACTGCCGCGAACGGAATCATGAACCAGTTGCCCCAGCCCAGCAGCGGGATGAACGCCAGCAACATCCACAGCAGGGCGACGATGCCCCAGATCAGACTGATGATGCCCATGTGTCGCGTGACTCCGCAGTGTGGGGAATGCCCACGATATGCAGGATGTCATCGCACAATGCAAGCGCGTCAGGCGTGGCTACCGTCGATCTCCACCAGTAGTTCACGCCGACAGACGTGGCCGTGCAGCACGATCCGCGGCACCTGCGGCAAGCGTGCTTGCAACAGCGCGTCCACCTGCGCCAACGCGTCGGCGTCGCGCACATAGACCTTCAGGCGCGACCCTTCTCCCAATCGCGTCGGCAGCTGGGGGCGACGCAGGCGG
The DNA here is from genome assembly GCF_024498955.1 of Thermomonas paludicola. Lineage (GTDB taxonomy): Bacteria > Pseudomonadota > Gammaproteobacteria > Xanthomonadales > Xanthomonadaceae > Thermomonas > Thermomonas paludicola. The sequence goes on from NZ_CP093311.1 coordinate 79,527, forward strand.
GCGATGCCGATGAGCGCGTCCAGATTGGCCAAGGCTTCCTCCAGCTGCGCGTCCAGCAAGGCGGCGTGCCGTGACGCATGCCCCACCACGGCAGCGGTGCCCGACAGCAGCAGCGGCATCGGCGTCGACGCCGGCAGCAGCGCGCGGGCGAAGCCGGGCGGCTGCGGGCCGTATTGGCGCGGGTAGCGCCAGGCCTGCACCTGGCGCGGGTTTTCCAGCGGCGTGCCGGGTCGCACCGACGACAGCCAATACAACTGGAAGCGGCCGGTGGGCTCAGGCTGGCCGATCGCAGTGGCGGCCGGCAGTTCTTCCGGCGCCAGCGCGCGACCGATGCCACGCGCGCGGCCCACGCAGAAGCGGCGGTAACGCTCGCCGTCGCCGTCGCCTGCGGTGATGGCATCCAGATAGTTCCAGATGCGCAGGGGATGCGGATGGTCGCTGTGCGCCAGCCAGCGTTGCAGGCGCGCATAGCCGTCGGCTGCCGCGCGTTCGATGTCGCCGTCGTCGGCGATCTCCAGCGCGCCGAAGCGCAACCCGCCAGCCTCGGCCCAGGCGATGCCGTCCTCACGCCCGCTGCGCACGGCTTGTTCGGCATACCAGCATTCCAGCGGGGCGTGCCCCTGCGCCGGTAGTGCCACGTGCAGGTAGCGCGGGTCGGCATGTGTCGTGGGGGCTGTCGCACCAAAGCCGAACACGGCCAGCAGCCGGGCATCGGCCAACAGGGCGTCGAGCGGCGCAGCGTGATACTGGACGCGCAGCGCAGCGGCAAGGAACGGCGGTGACTCGGGAGGCGAAAACATCGGATGCGGATGATACCCCGGCGCGCCATCGCCCCGACCATCGGCACGGGCACGGTTTGCCCGGCCGCGTTAGCATCGGCCGCTGCCACATGGCGAAACCACGACGAGGATCGGGATGGATGCGAAATACTGGCTGGTGGGAGCGTTGCTGGTGAGTGGCGCAGGAATGGCCCAGGCGCAGGCGGTGCACGTCACCCGCGCCGATTACGAGCGCGCGGCGAGCATGCTGGGCGACCGCACCTCGCCACTGGTGGACGACAATGTGCGCGCCAGCTACTGGCTGGATGATGACAGCCTGGTGTTCGGCAAGACCACGCAGGGCAAGACCCATTGGCTGCGTTTCGATCCGCGCAGCGGCAAGTCGCAGCCCGCGTTCAACCAGAAGGCGCTCGCCGACGCCATGAATCTTGCCGCCGCCGGCAAGGGCCGCCCGGCCGATGCCGACAAGCTGATGGTGCTGGGGGTGAAGCGCGAGGGCGCCGCCACCGTCATCAACCTCCCGTCCGGCAACTACCGTTGCAGCGATGCCGGCTGCAGCGCGGCCCCCGTGGCCAGCAGCGGCAACGAGCCGGGCAGTGCCTCCCCGGACGGCACGCGTGCGGTCTTCATCCGCGACTGGAATCTGTGGTTGCGCGATTTGGCCAGCGGCAAGGAAACCCAGCTCACCTTCGACGGCAAGCCCGACTATGGCTACGCCACCGACAACGCCGGCTGGCAGCACGATGACCGCGCCGTGGTGGTGTGGTCGCCGGACGGCCACAAGATCGCCACCTTCCAGCAGGACCAGCGCAAGACCAGCACGATGACGCTGGTGGGTACCAACGTCGGTGCGCCCAAGGTCGAGCAGTGGAAGTACCCGTTCGCCGGCGACAAGGACGTGACGATGATCGAACGGGTGATCATCGACCTGTCGGCGGCAACGCCGAAGCTCATCCGCCTGCAAATGCAGCCCGACCAGCATCGCTCCACCTGCGCCGACGACATCGTCTGCGGCAACGGGTGGGAAGACGTGCAGTGGGCGAAGGACGGCAACAGCCTGGCCTTCGTCAGCAGCGACCGCGGCCACAAGTGGGCGCAGCTGCGGGTCGCCGACGCCGCCACCGGCAAGGTGCGCGATGTGTATCGCGAAACCGTGGCCACCCAGTACCAGGCCGCGCCCGCGCTGGATTCGGTGAACTGGCGCTATCTGCCGGAGAGCAACGAATTCATCTGGTTCAGCCAGAAATCCGACTGGGGCCACCTGTACCTGCACGACCTGGCCACCGGCAAGGAAAAGCGCCAGATCACCTCCGGCGACTGGAACGTCACCCAGATCGCCCACCTCGATCCCGCCTCGCGCACCCTCTGGCTGCGCGGCGTGGGACGTGAAGCGGGGCGTGACCCGTACTTCGTCCACTACTACAAAGTCGGCATCGACAACGGCAGCGTGCAGCTGCTCACTCCGGAAAATGCCAACCACGCCATCACCGCGTCGGAAGACGGCAAGTACTTCGTCGATGTTCATTCCACCATCGACACCGCGCCAGTCGCGGTCGTGCGCGATGGCGACGGCAAGCAGGTAGCGGAACTCGCGAATGCCGACCTGACCCGCCTCAAGGCCGCCGGCTGGGTGGCGCCGGCGTCGTTCACGGTCAAGGCCCGCGACGGCAAGACCGACCTGTACGGCCAGATGTTCAAGCCGTCCAACTTCGATGCGTCGAAGAAGTACCCGATCATCACCTACATCTATCCGGGCCCGCAGGTCGGCTCGGTGCGCAGCCGCAGCTTCGTGGCCGCCCACGGTGACCATCAGGCGCTGGCGGAACTGGGCTTCATCGTCATCGCGGTGGACGGCATGGGCACGCCGCTGCGCAGCAAGTCGTTCCAGGATGCGTGGTACGGCAACATGGCCGACAACACCTTGCCCGACCAGGTGGCAGCACTCAAGCAACTGGGTGAACGCCATCCGTGGATCGACACCGCCCGCGCCGGCATGTGGGGCCATTCCGGCGGCGGAAATGCCACTGCCGCGGCGATGTTCCGCTACCCGGACATCTACAAGGTCGGCATCGCCGAATCCGGCAACCACGACAACCTGACCTATGAAGACGACTGGGCCGAGCGCTACCACGGCCTGCTGGACGAAAAGCCGGACGGTGGCAGCAACTACAGCGGGCAGGACAACGCCTCGCAGGCGAAGAACCTCAAGGGCAAACTGTTCCTGCTGCACGGCCTGATGGACGACAACGTGCCGCCACAGTCCACGCTGCAGGTGGTCGACGCGCTGATGAAGGCCAACAAGGACTTCGACCTGCTGCTGCTGCCGCACGCGCATCACGGCTATGGCATGGACAGCTATTACGTCATGCGCCGGCGCTGGGACTACTTCGTGAAGAACCTGCTGGGCGCCGAGCCGCCGCGGGAATTCGAGCTCAAGCCGCAATTCTGAGCAGCGTCAACCCGGCACACGCACGACGGCGCCACAGGGCGCCGTCGTCGTTTCCGGCGTCAGCGTGCGCCCTGCCCGAACAGGACGGTCTTTTCCGCGTCCGACAGCGGCTTGCCAGCGGCCGGGTTCACCTGCGCCGCCAGCGCGTAGGCGCGCTGCGTGGCCGGGCGCGCCGCCACGTCCTGCAGCCAGCGACGCAGGTTGGCGAACGGCGCCATGTCCAGCGGCGCCTTGGCATACGGGTTGTTGGCCCATGGATAAATGGCCATGTCGGCGATGCTGTATGCACTGCCGGCGACGAACGCACGGCCGTCCAGCCGCCTGTCCAGCACGCCCAGCAGGCGCTCGGTTTCCTTGCGATAGCGCTCGCGCGCATACGGGATCACCTCCGGCGCGTACACGTGGAAGTGGCCGTACTGGCCGCCCATCGGGCCCAATCCGCCCACCTGCCAGAACAGCCACTCGTCCACGACAATGCGCTGGCGCAGCGCGGATGCGGCGTCCGCACCGTCGGCAACGCCGGTAAAGCGCCCGGTTTTGGCGGCCAGGTACTGCAGGATCGCGCCGGATTCGAACACCGGAATCGGCGCGCCGCCGTCAGTGGGGTGATGATCCACGATCGCCGGCATCTTGTTGTTCGGCGAGATCGCCAGGAAGCCCGGTTCGAACTGCGCGCCCTTGCCGATGTCAACCGGCTTGATCGTGTAATCAAGGCCGGCTTCTTCCAGGAACAGGGTGATCTTGTGGCCGTTCGGCGTGGGCCAGTAATAGAGGTCGATCATGCGTTCGCGCTCCGTGCGTGGGGAACGCCACTCTAGCGCCGCGCGCGTTGCAGCAGCGACAACACGGCGTTGCGTTCTTCAGTGCCCTCCTTCAGTGCCCTCCGCTGGCGGCCAGCGAGTCCAGGTCAATGCCCTGCCGGCGCAAATGGACGCTGGCGCGCAGCGCGTAGAAGGCGAGATAGGCGAAACAGGCCACGCCGATCCAGAAGCTCATGTGCACGCCCACGCGGTCGGCCAGCACGCCCTGCAGCCAGCTGACGATGCCGCCGCCCATGATCATCATGATCAACAGGCTGCTGCCCTGGTTGGTGTTGCGGCCAAGCCCGGTGATGGCCAGCGCGAAGATGCACGGCCACATCGTGCTGCAGAACAGGCCCACGCTGATGAATGCAATGGTGCTGGCCTTGCCGGTGCTGAACATGCCCACCAGCAGCGCCGCGATCCCGCACAGCGCGAAATACAGCAACATCCGCGCGGGATTGCCGCGGCTCAGCAAGGTGGCTGCGATCATCACCATGATCACCCCGGCATAGCCGTAGAACTGGGTGACGTCGTGACTGGCGATGGCATTCACCGCCAGATACACGGCGAACGCCAGGAACGGCAGGATCAACATCAGCAGCCGGCGCACGCCCGCGCCGACCTCGAAGGCCCCGGCTGCGCCGGTCCATCGGCCAATCATCAGGCTGGCCCAATACAGCGACACGAACGGCGCGATCATCCATGTCTCCAGCCCCAGCCCGCCTTGCCCGACCGGCAACTCCAGATAAGCCGGCAAATTGCTGACCGTGGACACCTCCACGCCGACGTAAACGAAGATCGCCAGCATGCCCAGCACCAGCTGCGGATACGCAAACGCGGAGGTGGCATGTGCCAGCTTGCCGGCATCCAGGGCTTCCTCCCTGGCGACTTCCTCCAGGTCGATGTGATTGGGCACCGAGGAAAACTTCAGCAGCAGCGCCACCAGCACGAATGCCGCACCCAGCACCAGATAGGGAGTCTTCACGCTCTCGATGCTGGCGGTGGTGCCGCCGGCAGCCACGCTGCCGAAGATGGCGATGCTCACCAGCAGCGGGCCCACGGTGGTGCCCAGATTGTTGATGCCGCCGGCCAGGGTCAGCCGCTGCGCGCCGGTGGCGGGGTTGCCCATCACGATGGCCAGCGGATTGGCGGCGATCTGTTGCAGCGAGAAGCCCAGGCCGACGATGAACAGGCCGGACAACATCAGGCCAAACGAACCACTGTTGGCGGCGGGATAGAACAGCAGCGAACCCAGCGCGGACACCAGCAGGCCCAGGCAGATGCCGTTCTTGTAACCCAGCCGGTTCAACACGTCGCCGCCGATCAGCCGCGAGGCCGCGAAGTAAACCAGCGCGCCCACCGTATAGGCCACGTAAAAGGCGACCGACACCAGCTGGCTCTGTGCCTGGGTCAGGTCGAACGCCTTCTTGAACACCGGGATCAGGATGTCGTTGCTGGCAGCGACGAAGCCCCAGAAAAAAAACACCGTGATGAGAACGCCGAACTGCGACCATCGGGTTTGTTGGTGTGTCATGGGTATCCGCCGGCTGGAGTGGGGTGGTGAACGGGCGGCCGCGACGCAAAACGCCCCACTCCCCCGTCCCTGCAGTACAGCAGCCGCGCAGGCAGCCTGTACATAGCCAGCGCGTCGCTGCAAACGATTTCCTGGAAGATTCTGCGACCGCTGCCCCGCCATCCAGCCGGCAACCTTGCGCCGGGGCAGGCCGGTAGAATGGCGCGATGGATGTTTCCCACCTTCTCGACGGGCTCAACCCGGCCCAGCGCGAGGCCGTGTCCGCAGCGCCCGGCCATTATCTGGTCCTCGCCGGCGCCGGTTCCGGCAAGACCCGCGTGCTCACCCACCGCATCGCCTGGCTGCACGAGGTCATCGGCGTGCCGCTGCACGGCATCCTGGCGGTGACCTTCACCAACAAGGCCGCCGGCGAGATGCGCGCGCGCATCGCCGCGCAGCTGGGCGGCGAACCACGCGGGATGTGGATCGGCACGTTCCACGGCATCGCCCATCGCCTGCTGCGCCTGCACTGGCAGGACGCAAAACTGCCCGAAGCCTTCCAGGTGCTGGATTCCGATGACCAGCAGCGCCTGGTCAAACGCGTGCTGCAGTCGCTGGAAGTGGACGAGGCGCGCTTTCCGCCGCGCCAGGTGGCGTGGTGGATCAACGCACAAAAAGATGAGGGCCGCCGCCCGCAGCACATCCAGCCGGAAGCGGATGAATGGGCGAACGTCATGCTGCGTGCGTATCAGGAATACCAGACGCGCTGCGACCGCGCCGGCCTGGTGGATTTTGCCGAGCTGCTGCTGCGCGCGCATGAAGTGCTGCGCGACACCCCGGCGCTGCTGGCGCATTACCGGCACCGCTTCGGGCAGATCCTGGTGGACGAGTTCCAGGACACCAACGCCGTCCAGTACGGCTTCGTGCGCCTGTTGGCCGGCGATACGGGCCAGCTGTTCGTGGTCGGCGACGACGACCAGGCCATCTACGGCTGGCGCGGCGCGAAGGTCGAAAACGTGCAGCGCTTCCTGCACGACTTCCGCGCCGCGCAAACCATCCGGCTGGAACAGAACTATCGCTCGACGGCGAACATCCTCGGCGCCGCCAACGCCGTGATCGCGCATAACGAAGACCGTCTCGGCAAGAAGCTTTGGACCGATGCCGGCGACGGCGAACAGATCGACCTGTATGCCGCCTACAACGAAATCGACGAAGCGCGCTATGCGGTGGAACGCATCCGTCAATGGGTGCACGACGGCGGCGCGCATGCCGACGCCGCCATCCTCTATCGCAGCAACGCGCAGTCGCGCGCGTTCGAAGAAGCGCTGCTGGCGGCGCAGGTGCCGTATCGCGTGTACGGCGGCATGCGCTTCTTCGAGCGCGCCGAGATCAAGGACGCGCTGGCTTATTTGCGCCTGATCGCCAACCGCGACGACGATGCAGCGTTCGAGCGCGCGGTGAACACGCCGACCCGCGGCATCGGCGATCGCACCCTGGACGACATCAGGCGGACCGCCCGCGAGCACGGTGAATCCTTGTGGCGCGCGTCGCGCCGGCTATGCGAACACTCTGCGTTGGCTGCCCGCGCGCGCAATGCACTGGCCGCATTCATCGCGCTGATCGATCTGCTTGGCAGCGAAACGGCCGGGATGACACTGGCCGAAAAAACCGAACATGCGCTGGGCCGTTCCGGCCTGCGCGCCCATTGGGCGAAGGAAGGGCGCGGCGGGCTGGACTCGGAGTCGCGGATCGAAAACCTCGACGAACTGGTCTCCGTGGCGTCGCGCTTTTCACGCAGCGACGAAGACGATGCGGCGGGGATGCCGGAGCTGGTGGCGTTCCTCGGCTATGCCGCACTGGAGGCAGGCGAAGGCCAATCGGATGCCGGCGAAGACGGGGTGCAGCTGATGACCCTGCACAGCGCGAAGGGGCTGGAATTCCCGCTGGTGTTCCTGGTCGGGCTGGAAGAAGGCCTGTTTCCCAACATGCGCTCGGCCGAAGAGCCCGGCCGCATGGCCGAGGAGCGCCGGTTGGCCTATGTCGGCATCACCCGCGCGCGCCAGCAGCTGGTGCTCTCGCACGCCGAAACCCGCCGCCTCCACGGCAGCGACATGTACGGCCTGCCGTCGCGTTTCCTGCGCGAGATCCCGAAGGCCCTGCTGCGCGACATCCGCCCGAAACCGCAAGCCGCAGCCTTCCACCCTCGCGGCAGTTACCCGCAGGGCAACCGCGTCGTTCCGCGCGACCGTGGCCACGCCGCGCTGGAGGCCTCCCCCGTGCGAGTGGGTGCGAACGTGCGCCACCCGACCTTCGGCACCGGCTTCGTCACCGACGTCGAGGGCAGCGGCGCGCACGCGCGCGTGCAGGTGAATTTCGAGGACGTGGGCAGCAAGTGGCTGGTGCTGTCGTATGCGAACCTGACGCCGGCGTGAAGGCATCTCTTGTCCGTCATGCCCGCGAAGGCGGGCATCCAGCGTCTCGCGTTGCCGGCCTGTCACGAAAATCGAAGACAAAAGCCGGATCCCCGCCTTCAACCAGGTGATGGTTCGAGGCGCAATGCGCGTCTACAACTGGAACCCCACCGACCGCACCAGTCCTTCGCCCACGTCGCGCCACCAGCCCGGTGCGCGCGCCACATAGGCCGACGATTCGGCGCGCCGCGTTGCGAACCACCCGGCCAGCGCCTCGATCTGCACGGCGTCGTGGAACAGCACATTGAGTTCGTAGTTCAGGAACAGGCTGCGGCCGTCGAAGTTGATCGAGCCGCAGCTGGCGAAGCCCGCATCGATCACCAGTGCCTTGGCGTGCACCATCCGCGGCAGCAGGTGGATGCGCGCACCAGCGGCGGCCAGTTCGCGCAGGCTGCGCTGGCGGGCGATGTCGGCCAGCGCGTGGTTGGAGCGCGCCGGCAGCAGCAATTCGACCTGCACGCCGCGCCGTGCGGCCAGCACCAGCGCCAGTTGCAGTGCGTCGTCGGGGACGAAGTAGGGCGTGACGAGCAGCACGCGCGCGTCGGCGCGATGGATGGCGCCGAGGAACAGGTCGTAGGCGGTGTCGTTGCGACGGTCAGGGCCGCTGGGAAGCAGCTGGGCCAGCGGCCCGCCGGCAGCAGCAGGCGTGGGGGGCGCCGCCGCCGCGGGTTCACCGCCGGCCAACGCCCAGTCGCGGGCGAAGCCGGCGATGGCGTCGATCACGATGCCGCCTTCGACGACGATGCTGAGGTCGTGCCACGCCGGTGCATCCGGCGCGTCGAGGAAGTATTCGCGCGCCAGGTTGCGGCCTCCGCTCCACAGCGCGCGGTCATCGACGATAACCAGCTTGCGGTGGTTGCGCAGATTGTCGCGGGCGAACTGCGGGCGCAGCCGCAGCGGCGAAAACCAGCGGATCGTCGCGCCCGCTTCGCGCAGCATGCGCAGGCTGCGGCGGCGTCCCGCGAACGCGCCCACGCCGTCCAGCAGCACGCGCACCGCCACGCCGCGCGTGCGGGCGCGCGCCAGGGCTTCCGCAACGGGCAGGCCGACGGCATCGTCGCGGAAGATGAACATCTCGATGTCGATGCTACGGGTTGCGACATCCAGCAGCGCGAGCAACGCCTGCAGGGCGCCTGGACCGTCGGTGTCAATGGCGATCGCTGCGCAGCGTCGCTCGGGTGGCAGGTCCAGCCCGCGCGTCAGCGTCGCTGCCCACGGGGCATCGCCGGCCGGCGTGGTTGATGGCGGCGGATCCTCGCTGGCGCGCGCGTGCGCCAGCTTGCGGGAGCCGAACAGCAGATAGACCGGAAGCGCCAGGTAGGGAAAGGCAACCAGCGCGATCACCCACGCCATCGCCGACGCGGGCGAGCGCCTCTGGCGGCCGGAATGGGTCAGCGCCACGTACAGCAGCAACCCCGTGGCCACCGCTGTCGCATGCAGCAGCGGCAGCGCATCGACGGCGGCGGGGGAGAGCGCGAGCGGCATGCCCGCTCCGTTTACCAGCTGAACAGCTTGTAATACGTCATCGGCCCGCCCTTGCTGTCGCGCTCGTCGATGATGCCGTCGCCGTTGCGGTCGTAGATGTAATAGGTCACGCCGCGCGCCGGGGTGACTTTCACCATCGTCAGCGATCCGGCAACCCGATACTCGGTGATCACGTCGCCATTGGATTCGGTGCGGGTAACCGGCACCGCATCCTTGGGCAAGGTGGACTCGGGCGTAGCGGTGGCGCAGGCGGCCAGCAGCAGGGTCAGGGCGGTGGCAAGTGCGATACGCATGGTGAGGTCCTTCCGGGGAGTTGAACGAGTATGCGCGAAGCCCGGCGCAAGCGGCTCAGGGCCGCGCCTGCGCATCCAGTTCCAGGAACCCGCCCGACTGGCGCTTCCACAGTTGCGCGTACAGGCCGCCGCGCGAGAGCAGTTCCTCATGCGTACCGGTTTCCACAATGCATCCGGCGTCCATCACCACCAGCCGGTCCATCGCCGCGATGGTGGACAGCCGGTGTGCGATGGCGATGACCGTCTTGCCCTGCATCAGCCGGTAGAGGTTTTCCTGGATCACCGCCTCCACTTCCGAATCCAGCGCCGAGGTCGCCTCGTCCAGCACCAGGATCGGCGCGTTCTTCAGCAGCACGCGGGCGATGGCGATGCGCTGGCGCTGGCCGCCGGACAGCTTCACGCCGCGCTCGCCCACCTGCGCATCGAGGCCGCGCTGGCCGTGCGAATCCGCCAGTTCGGCGATGAAGCCGTCGGCGTTGGCCTGGCGCGCCGCGTCCAGCAGCTCCGCTTCGCTGGCATCGGGGCGGCCGTAGAGGATGTTCTCGCGCACCGAGCGGTGCAGCAGCGAGGTGTCCTGGGTGACGACACCGATTTGCGCGCGCAGCGAATCCTGCTGCACGCTGGCAACGTCGATGCCGTCGATGGTGATGCGCCCGGCTTCCACGTCATGGAAGCGCAGCAGCAGGTTGACCAGCGTGGACTTGCCGGCGCCAGAGCGGCCGACCACGCCGATCTTCTCGCCCGGCGCGACGTGCAGGTCGAGGTGTTCGATCACGCCGCTGCCCTTGCCGTAGTGGAAGGCCACGTTCTCGAAGCGGACATCGCCGCGCACCGCCGGCAGCGCGGGCGCGCCCGGTGCATCGTCCACCGTCGGCGGCAGCGAGATCGAGCTGATGCCGTCGTGCACGGTGCCGATGTTCTCGAACAGCGCGGACAGCTCCCACATGATCCAGTGCGACATCCCCAGCAGCCGCAGCGCCAGCGCCGCGGCCACCGCCACCGCGCCGGTGCTGACGGCGCCCTGCGTCCACAGCCACAGGCCCAGCGCGGCCACCGAGAACAACAGTGCCATGTTCAACGCATACAGCAGGCTGTAAACGCGCGTGGCGAGCCGCATCTGCCCGTAAACGGTGGCCAGGAAACCGTCCATCGCCTCGCGCGCATAGGCCTGTTCGCGCCGCGAATGCGAGAACAGCTTGACCGTGGCGATGTTGGTGTAGCTGTCCACGATGCGGCCGGTCATGGTGCTGCGCGCATCGGCCTGGTCCTGCGAGACCTTGCCCATCTTCGGCACGAACCAGCGCATCAGCAGGCCGTAGCAGACCAGCCAGCCGGCGAATGGCAGCATCAGCCGCCAGTCGGCGCTGGCCGCCACCAGCAAGGTGCCGCCGAAGTACACCAGCACGTAGTTGCCGATGTCGAACAGCTTGACCACGGTTTCGCGCACCGCCAGCGAGGTCTGCATCAGCTTGGTGGCGATGCGGCCGGCGAACTCGTCCTGGAAATACCCCATCGACTGCCGCAGCAGGTAGCGATGCACGTTCCAGCGGATCCGCATCGGGAAGTTGCCGAGCAAGGTCTGGTGCTGCACCAGTGAATTGAGCAGGACCAGCGCCGGCAATCCAACCAGCACCAGTGCTGCCATCCAGCCAAGGCGGGTGGCTTCCGCCGCAAAAAAGCCACTGACGCCCAGCGCGTTCATCCGGTCCACCAGCTTGCCGACGTAGGCGTACAGCGCCACTTCCGCCAGCGCGATCAGCGCGGTGGTGGCCGCCATCAGCAGCAGCCAGCGCTCCGCGCCGCGCGTGTAGTGCCGGCAAAATGCATACAGGCGGGTTGGCGGCTGTGTGGGCGGGGCGTCGGGGAACGGGTCGAGGCGGGTTTCGAACCAGCGCAGCATGGCTCAGGACTCGTGCAGTCGGATACGTATTTTGCCGGCTTTGCCCGTCATTCGAGCTACTGTTGCTTCTGTACGGATGCGAGCCAGCCATAGCGTTCCCGGTCGATTCGGAGCAGCTCCTTGATGGCAGCCTCACGCTCTTTCCCGGTCATGTTCTTCAGCAAGGTCTGGATTTCGGCTTGGATGCTGCCGGACGTCGCGCCACGCTCCTCTGCCTTGCGATACCACTCATGCCCAAGTTCGTAGTTCCGCTGTTCGATATGCACCGCACCAAGCAAAGTGCAGGGCCGGAAGTTCTCACGTTGCAGCGCATGGGCTTTCTCGCCCATTGATTGGGCCGCATCAAGATTCCCAAGATCACGCTTGGCTCCGCCATGCGTCGTGAGGACGGCTGAGTGCAGTTTCGGGTGCTTCAGTCGGTTTGGATGCAGCGTTGCGAGAAGTTCATTGGCTTCTTTGGCAGCGTTGCATTTGCGCAAATGACCACTGGCATTGACTGCTTGCCAAGGATCGCTGGTGCGCTTGAACTCGGCGATACAGAAATCCGCTTCGAGCCGGTGATGTGCGGCAATCGCACCTTCCAAGCCATACCTTCCTTTCATGCCGATCAGCCAGGCGGCATCCGCACCTTCAAGCCGCGTGTTGGATTCCAGTTTTTCGAAAATCCCCCAAAATTGCTGACGATCCTGTTCTTTTGGTGGAGATGCGACGCCATATTTCCGGAGAATCGCCTGCTCTTTCTGCTGTGCGATATATTCGGGGCTGCTCAGATAGGCGATGCGCTCCGCTTCCCGCTGTGCCAGCAGCGCGGCTTCTTTCGTTTGGGCCTCAAGACGAAGCTGTCGTTTTCGCTCAAGCTCTTCCTGCTTCAGTCGTCGTGCCTCGTCTCGAACGCGCTTGGCCTCGGCTTCTGCTTCTCGAATCAGTGCGACACGGCGTTCCCGTTCGATTGCGGCGGCTTGCTTGTACTGCGCCCAGGAAACATCGCCTTTGATAAGGCCTGCAAGTGCATGCAATTCATTGCTGCGCAGGTAAGTGATTTCATCTTCGGTGCAGGACTTGTTTTTCGTGCGTGCTTCGAGAATTTTGTGAAGATGTGAGTCGGCCTCAATGGACGCATCCAGATCGTCAATCAAATATCTTCTTGCCAGTTCAAATGATGTCGAGTGCATGGTGCTTTTGTTCCGTGAAAGTTGTCTGGCATGAATGCCAAGCGCCGGCGCGATCACGTTCTTCATGGGGAGTAACGCTCTACACTACGACAAGTCGGCATTAGAATCCCGGCATGGCACGCCTTGTCCTGATCGACGGTTCTTCCTACCTGTATCGCGCCTTCCACGCGCTGCCGCCGCTGACCAACGCGGCCGGCGAGCCGACCGGGGCGCTGTTCGGCGTGGTCAACATGCTGCGCGGGCACCTGAAGGAGAAGCCCGAGCGCATCGCCTTCGTGGTCGATGCGCCGGGGAAAACCTTCCGCGATGCGCTGTATGCCGACTACAAGGCCAATCGCCCACCGATGCCGGAGGAGCTGCGCGCGCAGATTGAACCGATGCTGGACGTGGTGTCGGCGCTGGGCATCCCGATCCTGCGCGAGCCGGGCGTGGAGGCCGACGACGTGATCGGCACGCTGGCGCTGCAGGCGGTGGCGCGGGGTCTGGAGGTGACCATTTCCACCGGCGACAAGGACTTCGCCCAGCTGGTGCGGCCCGGGGTGCGGCTGGTCAACACCATGAGCGGCAACCGGCTGGAGTCGGACGCGGCCGTGATCGAGAAGTTCGGCGTGCGCGCCGACCAGATCGTGGATTACCTCGCGCTGATGGGCGATACCGTGGACAACGTGCCCGGCGTCGAGAAATGCGGCCCGAAGACTGCCGCCAAATGGCTGGCCGAATTTGGTTCGCTGGACGGCGTGGTTGCGCATGCCGAAGCGATCAAGGGCAAGATCGGCGAGAACCTGCGCGCGGCGCTGGGCAGGCTGCCGCTCAATCGCGAGCTGGTGACCATCAAGACCGACGTGGCGCTGGCGCAATCGCCGGACGACCTGCACCTGCGCGAACGCGATGCGGACGCACTGCGGGTGCTGTACGCGCGTTACGGCATGAACCAGGCGCTGAAGGAACTGGACGGCGGCGCTGCCTCCGCCGATGCCGTCGCCAGGCTGCCCAATGGCCCGGGGCGCGGCTTCGTCGCGCCGGCTGCCGCGCCTGTGCCGGCTGACATCGATCCGGCGCTGTCGGCGGCGGGCACATACGAGACCGTGCTCACCCCGGACCAGCTCGCTGCGTGGGTGGGCAAGCTGCGCAGCGCGCACGAATTCGCCTTCGATACCGAAACCGATTCGCTGGACGCGCTGCGCGCGAATCTGGTCGGCATCAGCCTCAGCGTGGAACCCGGCAGCGCCTGCTACATCCCGCTGGCGCATGACGGCCCCGGCGCAGCCGCGCAGCTGCCGCGCAACGCCGTGCTGGAGGCGCTGCGCCCGCTGCTGACGGATCCGACAAAACGCAAGCTGGGCCAGAACGGCAAATACGACCTGCACGTGCTGCATCGCCACGGCATCGCGGTGCAAGGCTATGCCGATGACACCCTGCTGGAAAGCTTCGTGCTGAATGCCGGGATCGCGCGCCACGACATGGATTCGCTGGCGCAGCGCCACCTGGGTTACCAGACCCTGAAGTACGCGGACGTGGCGGGCAAGGGCGCAAAAGCCATTCCGTTCGCGCAGGTGAGCATTGACGATGCCACCCGCTATTCCGGCGAGGATGCCGACATCACCCTGCGCCTGCATCGCGTGCTGCATCCGCAGCTGCAGGCCGAGCCGGCGCTGCTGTCGGTCTATCGCGACATCGAAATGCCGCTGGTGCCTGTGCTGGCGCGGGTGGAAGAAAACGGCGTGCTGATCGACATGGCCGAACTGCGGCGGCAGTCGGCGAACCTGTCCAAGCGGATGCTGGCCGCGCAGCAAAAAGCCACCGAGCTGGCCGGCCGCACGTTCAACCTGGATTCGCCCAAGCAACTGGGCGCGCTGCTGTTCGACGAGCTGAAGCTGCCGGCATTGGTCAAGACCCCGGGCGGTGCGCCCTCCACCAACGAGGAAGCGCTGGAAGCCATCGCCGACCAGCACGAGCTGCCGCGCATCATTCTCGAGTATCGCGGCCTGGCGAAACTGCGCAGCACCTACACCGACAAGCTGCCGGAGATGATCAACCCCGATACCGGCCGCGTGCACACCAGTTACCACCAGGCCGGCGCCGCCACAGGGCGGCTGTCGTCATCAGACCCCAACCTGCAGAACATTCCCACCCGCACCGACGACGGCCGGCGCATCCGCACCGCCTTCATCGCGCCGCCGGGACGCAAACTGGTGGCCTGCGATTACTCGCAGATCGAGCTGCGGATCATGGCCCACCTGTCGGAAGACCCGGCGCTGCTGCGCGCGTTCGCCGCCGGCGCGGACATCCATCGCGCCACCGCCGCGGAAGTGTTCGGCAAAGCGCTGGACGAGGTGTCAGGCAATGAGCGCCGCGCCGCCAAGGCGATCAACTTCGGCCTGATCTACGGTATGGGCGCGTTCGGCCTTGCCAAGCAGCTGGGCGTCAGCCGTGGCGAAGCGCAGGACTACATCGCGCTGTACTTCAACCGCTATCCCGGCGTGCGCGACTACATGGAGCGCACCCGCCAGCAGGCGCGCGACCAGGGTTACGTGGAAACGGTATTCGGACGCCGGCTGGCGCTGGACTACATCCATTCGCGCAACGCCGCGCAGCGTGCCGGCGCCGAACGCGCCGCGATCAATGCGCCGATGCAGGGCACCGCCGCCGACATCATCAAGCGCGCGATGGTGGCGGTGGATGCCTGGCTGGCCGGCCATCGTGAACACGCATCGATGATCCTGCAGGTACACGATGAACTGGTGTTCGAGGTGGATGCAGCCTTCGTTCCCGACCTGCTGGACAAGGCCCCGGCGCTGATGGCCGACGCCGCGCAGCTACGGGTGCCGCTGGTCGTGGATTCGGGCGTGGGTGACAACTGGGACCAGGCGCACTGAAAATCGGCAGGAAGTCCGGGCAAACCGTGACGTTGGACAGGCGTTTTCGGCGCCCTGGAAAATGCAATGAATCATTCATGAACCGAACGGTTTTTTAACCCCGATCTTCACGAACCATCCATGCGGGAAGTGGTCATATACCCCGTAACAGGTGCAACGCCTGTTACCGATCACTACCCCTCCCCTGGTGTGATCACCGGAAGGCTCGGTTCTCCCCAGCCAGTCTTCCCCGGGCCCCGCAGTCCCCCCTGGCTGCGGGGCTTTTTTGTGGTCGTCTTGTTGGCGGCGACAAACATCGAAAGCTTGCTGCGCAAACCCTGGAGCCCCATGCCGGTGGCTTCCAGAGCCCCGCGGCTTCGCCGCGCCCCCTTTACTAAAAGGGCGTTCCACCGGACAGTTGCAAACTGTCTTGCCGTGGTCTGGAGTTGGCATGAATGCACTGTTCCAGCTGTCTGCACCGTGGTGGCATTTCATCCTGCGCGCGGTAGTGGTGTATGCGCTGGTGCTGGTGCTGATGCGGCTGTCGGGCAAACGCGCGGTCGGCCAGTTCACCCCGTTCGACCTGGTGTTGCTGATCCTGATCGGCAACGCAGTGCAAAACGGCATCAACGGCGGTGACAACTCGCTGACGGGCGCCGCGATCATGGCCAGCACGCTGATGGTGCTGAACTACGCGATGGCGATGCTGATTTCGCGAAACCACCGCGCCGAGCGGATGATCGAAGGCGCGCCGGTGGTGCTGGCGCGCGAGGGCAAGGTCTTCCCGCGCGTCCTGCGACGCGAACTGGTGAGCGAAGAGGATTTCAAGGAAGCGTTGCGGATGAACAACATCGAAGATGTCAGTAGCGTGCACCTGGCATTGCTGGAAACCAACGGCCATATCACGGTGATGGCCAAATCCCGCGATTAGCCGGCGTCCGCCAGCCAGTCGCGCGGGCGCAGGTAGTCGGCCAGCTGCGCCTCGGCGCTGCCCGCTTCGGGCTGGTAGCCATATTCCCAGCGCACCAGCGGCGGCAGGCTCATCAGGATCGACTCGGTGCGCCCGCCGCTCTGCAGGCCGAACAGCGTGCCGCGGTCGAACACCAGGTTGAACTCCACGTAGCGGCCGCGCCGGTACAGCTGGAACTGGCGCTCGCGCTCGCCGAATGGGGTCGCCTTGCGGCGTTCGACGATCGGCAGGTAGGCATCGAGAAAGCCGTCGCCGACCGCGCGCAGGTAGCCGAAGCAGTCGTCGAAGTCGCCGTGCAGGTCGTCGAAGAACAGCCCGCCCACGCCGCGCGTCTCGTCGCGGTGCTTCAGGAAGAAATACTCGTCGCACCATTTCTTGTGCGCGTCGTAGCGCGCCTGGCCGCCGAACGGCTCGCACAGCGCGCGCGCGGTGCGGTGCCAGTGCAACACGTCATCAAAGAACGGATAGAACGGGGTCAGGTCGAAGCCGCCGCCGAACCACCACGCCACCGTCTCGCCGTCGCGCTCGGCGCGGAAGTGGCGCACGTTGGCGTGCGTGGTCGGCACGAACGGGTTGCGTGGATGGAACACCAGCGAAACGCCGACCGCGCGCCAGGACGCGCCCGCCAGTTCGGGCCGGTTGGCCGTCGCAGACGGCGGCAGGCGGTCGCCCGACACGTCGGAAAAACCGATGCCGGCCTGTTCGAACACCGCGCCGTCGCGCAGCACGCGGGTGCGCCCGCCGCCGCGGATCGGCGAGCTGGCGGGAGCCTTCGTCCACGCATCTTCGTGGAAGCGCGCGCGGCCGTCGGCGGCTTCGATGGCGGCGCAGATGCGATCCTGCAAATCGGTGAGGTAATCGCGGACGCTGCCGATGCCGGGAATGTTGTTCATTCGCCCATTGTAGAAGCTGACGCTCAGGCCCATGCCAGCAGCGCAATGGCCGCCAGCGCCAGCAGCAGGCCAACGCCGTTGGTGCGGCTCAGGCGCTCCTTGAACAGCAGCACGCCGACCGCTGCGCCCAGCATCACCACGCCCAGATTCATGCCGGCGAACACCAGCGCGGGCTGATCCGGCAGCGCACGGTGCGCACGCAGGTAGAACAGGATATTGCCGAAGTTGCACAGCCCCAGCAGCAGCCCACCCAGTGCGCTGCGGAGCGTGAAGCGCGCGCGCCTGAGAACCTGGATCGCAAACGCGACCAGCAGCGCCAGTGCGAATACCGCCAGCAGTGAACTGCCCAGCGGCGGGCCGGCAGCGGCGACGCGCTTGAACAGCACGTCGATCAGGCCGAAGCCGGCGAACACCGCCAGCGGCCAGCCCCAGCGCGCGGCACCGCGATCGCCCGCGTCGCGCCCGCTGCGCCAGACCATGCAGGCCAGCGCCAGCAGGCCCAAACCGCAGCCGAGCAGCGTCGCGCCGTCCACCGGTTGCCCGAACAGGGTGAATGCGGCGGCCAACGGGATCAGCAGCGACAGCCGTTGCGCTGCATCAGAACGCACGATGCCGGCGTGCTGCACCGATGCGCCAAGCGCGAGAAAGATGCCTGGCAGCAGCAGGCCAAGCCCTGCCAGCGCCAGCCACGGGGCATCGGCGTGGCGCAGCGGCGCCAGCGGCGGCTGCAGGACCAGGAGCGTCAGCGCGCCGGTCGCCACGTAATTCCACGCCACCGCCTGGCCCACGTCAACGCCAGCGCGCTTGGCCAGCTTCAGCAGCACCGAGACCAGCACGCTGCACAGCGCGGCAAGCAACAGGACACTCATCGATGCTGCCCGCGTGGATGCAACCGGCTAGCCGCGCAGGCGAGGCAAACCGTGTTCATCGCGTTCCTCGATCGCTGCCGTGTCGGCGATCTGCTGGCGCAAGCCGCGGCCGGGCAGCTCCAGCAGGGCATCGCCGCGCGCCTGACGCAGTGCATTGGCGTAGCACAGCCGCGCGCGCGCCTCGTCGCCCAGCTGCACGGCGCCATCGCCGAGCGCCTCCCAGGCGGGAGCGCCTGCACCTTGCGCGATGGCGCGATGCAGTCCGTCCTCCGCCGGCAACCAGCGGCCTTGCCGCTGGGCGATACGCGCAGCGGCCAACAGCAATGACGGGCTGGAAGGATGCGCATGCAGCCAGGTGTCGATGCGCGCGCGGCGCAGGTCCAGGCGGGACACGTCAAGTGCGCCGTACAGCGCGGCGAGGTCTTCATCCCAGCGCGCATCCAGCGCCGCTTCCAGGCTGCGGGTTGCCGCCTCATCCCAGCGCAACGCGGCAGCGCGCGTGGCGTAGGCCGCCACCACGCAGGGCAGGGTGCGCAGGGGCTCCGGCAACGCATCCCACAGGTCGGCCAGCGCATTGGGATCGGCGGCTTCGCGCAGCGCCTGCCCCGCCCAGGTTGCCTGCAAGGCATCCAGCTGTGCCGGCGGCAGGGCCTGCTGTTGACGCAGCGCGCCCAGCAGCCCGTACGCCTCACCGCTGCGGCGGCTGGCGGCCAGCGCGCGGGCGCGCAGCAGCAATCCATGCGCCGGCAACGGCTGCGCCGGTGCTGCGTCCAGCGCGGCCAGCGCCGCATCCGGTGCGTCCTCGGCCAGCGCGTGCTCGGCAACGGCCAGGGCGCGCACGGCGGGATGGCGCTGCTCGAAGCCGTCCAGCAGCGCCGTGGCCGCAGCATCGTCACCGCGCGCCCACGCGGCACGCGCGGCATGCGTCCGCGCCACCGCTTCCGCATCGCGCCCCTCTGCCGCCTTGCGCAACAGCTGCTCGGCGCGCGCGTAGTCGCCGCGCTGGAAGGCGCCCAATCCATCAATCAATCGTGCCCGCGTCCTGCGCTTGCGATGCCGGTTCCACAGCCGGAACGGCAATCGCAGCAGCGTCCACAGCAGCGCCATGGCCAACATGGCGGCCAGCAGCAGGCCAATCCCCACGGCGACCGTGGTGGTGTAGTCGGTGCCGCGATAGCGCACCAGCACATGGCCGGGGTCTTGCAGCAGGAATTGCGCCAGCAGTGCACCCACCACCGCCAGCAACAGCCAAAGCAGCATGCTGCGAAACAGGTTCATTGCATGTCACTCCTTCCGCGCAGGCTGCGCAGTTGCGCCAGCGTGCTGCCGGCCAAGGGGCTGGCCTGATGCAGCGGCATTGCGGCCAGTTGCGCGAGCGTGCGCTGCCTTTCAGCCAACTCCGGATTGCCGGCCAGCAGGCGTCGCAGCCAACCATCGATCCGCGCCAGCGCGCGCCGCAAGCCCGGCGCATCACGGCGTTCGATCGCCGCCCGCGCCAGGCTGATCTCAAGCTGCACGGTGGCGAGCGCGGCCTCGCGGTCCACGCGCTCGTCCAGCCCGGCGGATGCGGTTGGGTGGCTGCGCACGAGCCGATCCAGCAGGCGTTCGTACCACGGCTTGCCCACTGCCTCGTCGGCAGCCGCACGGGGTTCCGCGCCAAGGCCGGCATCCAGCGTGTCGAGCAGGACCGTGGCCCGCGCGCGCGGATCGGCGCCCAGCGCGTCCAGCGCCGCCTGCTCCTGCGCCAACGTCTGCCGCAGGTTGAGGAACGCCGGATCATCAATCCCCGCCAGCAGCGGCGCTGCCAGCAACAATGCGCGCCGCGCGCCGTCGAGGTCGTCGTCCAGCTGCAGGCGTTGCTGGCCGATGCCCAGCACCAGTTCGATCTCGTCCAGGCGCAGCGCCTGCGCGCCGTGGTAGCCGGGATCGGCCAGTTTGGAAACCGTGTCTTCGACCAAGGCGGCGCGCTGGCCGATGCCCAGCAATTCCTCGCGCAGAACGCGATTGGTCGCTTCGGCCTGCTGCAGGCGCTGCGCCTGCGCGCGCTGGCTCAGGCGCAGGGCATCGATGCGCGCGTCCAATGCCGCCCGCTGCTGGTCCGCCTGCGCGTGCACCTGGGCCTGCAGGCGTTGCCAGTGCTGCCAGCCGAACCCGCCCGCTGCGGCCAGCACGATGAGCAGCAACAACAGCAGGAGCAAGCTGCCGGAACGAGAGCGGCGGGCGGGCGAGACCGGCGCGGGGGACGATGGCATGTTCACCCGGCGATGCTAAACGAAGGCGGCGGCGGCGGCGCGCAACAGCGACGCCGGGCGTGCAGCGGACGCCGAAGCCACGCGGGTGAACCCCGCGTCGCGCGCCAGCTGTGCCAGGCGATCGCTTGCGGCCACCAGCGCGATCTCGCGCAGGCTGTGCTGCGGGACCTGCGCCAACAGCGCCAGCAACGCCTCGCCACTGCTCAGCGCCAGCAGCACATGCCGCGGGTCGTGCAGGGCTGCGGCCAGCGCGTGCCGGCTGGCCGCGGTCAACGCCACGGTTGCGCGCGCATACACATCGGCGCGCAGCACGTCGGCCCCGCGCGCGCGCAGCGCCGGTTGCAGCTTGCCGCGTCCACCCGGCGCCGTCACCAGGCCGATCCGCTGGCCGTTCACGGCGGCAAGCTGCGGCATCCCCAGCAGGCCTTCGCTGTCCATTTGCTGCGGCGAAGCGGCCGGCACCCCGGCACGCTGCAGCGCCCGCCGGGTGCCTTCGCCCACGGCCAGCCAGCACTGCGCGGGGCGGGCGTGAAATGCAGCCAGCGCCGAGGCCGCACGCACCGCGTTGGGGCTGGTGAACACCACGATGCCGGCCGCCAATGCAGCGCCGAGGTCGCGCCGTGTCTGCGCATCGTCGGTGTGCTTGATGGCGATCGGCGACACCGCCAGCAGGCGCGCGCCGAAACGCATGCACGCAGCACGCAAACCGGCGTGCTGCCCGCGCGGACGCAGCGACAGTACGGTCCAGTCTTGAAGCGGAAGTGCTTGATCTGCAAGGCGGGGCATGCATACAGCTTGGCATGGTGATCGGGTTTGCGTCAGGCTTTGCGCATGGATCAACTTGCCAAGCCCGATACCGCGCTGGATGCGCTGACTGCCCATTTTGCTGCCATGCCGCCGGTGGCGGCACTGCAACCGCGGGTACTGGAATGGCGCAACGGCGCCCTGCGCCTGCAGGCGCCGCTGAGTGCCAACATCAACGACAAGGGCTGCGCGTTCGGCGGCAGCCTGATTTCGCTGATGACCATTGCCGCATGGGGCTTGATCTCGCTGGAGCTGGAAGGCGCCGGCCTGCATGCCGACGTGTTCGTGGCCGACAGCCGCGTGCGCTACCTGAAGCCGGTGTTCGAGGACATCGTGGTCGAGGCGACGTTCGACGATGCCGGCGAGCACGCATTGCTGGTGGATACCCTGCGCCGGCAAGGCCGCGCGGGCATCCGCCTGCAGGCAAGGGCCATGCTCGCCAACGGCGGCGTGGCGGCGACATTCGTCGGGCGTTACGTCGCCATTGAAAAATCCTGACCCGGCAGCGGTTACGATGCCGGTCTTCCCCGGCGGAACCACGGCAATGACCCGACTGCTGCTGCGCTGTTTGCTGCTGTGTTGCCTCGGCCTGCTGTCCACCGCCGCGCTGGCCGGCGGCAAGGGCCCGACCCGGGCACTGGAGCTGGCCCAGTACACCTGGTCGGCGGCGATCCGCTGGAACGACTTCGAAGGCGCATGGAATCTGGTGGATCCGCAAGTCCGGGCCGAGCATCCGCTGACCGACCTCGATTTCTCGCGCTATCAGCAGGTGCAGATTTCCAGTTACCGCGAGCGGGGCGGCGTTGCGCTGAGCGATGGCGAGGTGGAGCGGGAAATCGAAATCGGGGTGATCAACCGCAATACCCAGGTCGAGCGCACCGTGCGTTTCCGCGAGCACTGGCGCTACGACCCGCAGATCAAGACGTGGTGGCAGACCAGCGGCCTGCCGGATCTTTGGCAGGAGCAATGAGCCCGCGCGGCAGCCTGGCGGTGCAGCGGCTACAATTGCCGCCCCCTTGCCGCGGGTCGATACCGTGACTTTTGCAGAACTGGCCGCGTTTGCAGGCCAAAACAAGATACTTTCGCTGGCGCTGGCCGGCATTTCCGTGGCGATCATCGTCAACGAGATCGCCCGCCTGCTGGGCGGTGTGCGCCAGGTGGGCCCGGCCCAGTTGACCGCGCTGGTCAACCGCGACAACGCGCTGGTGGTGGACCTGCGGATTGCCGGCGATTACGCCAAGGGCCATATCGCCGGCTCGAAAAACGTGCAGATGAGCCAGTTCGACCCCGAAAACAAGGCGTTGGTGGCCGCCAGGTCGTTGCCTGTCGTGCTGGTCTGCAACGTTGGCCAAACCGCCACCGCCGCCGCGCGGCGCCTGCGCAAGGCCGGCTTCGTCCACGTGTCGGTGCTGGAAGGCGGCATCCGCAGCTGGCAGGCGGCAGACCTGCCGCTGGTCAAGGGTCGCTGACGCGCCACCCTTGCGAAGCCGGCGCGGCGGCCCCACGTCGGTCTGGTCGCCGCTTCGGTGCGATAATCCTTTGCTTCCCTCTTCTTGCGCTTCCTGCATTTTCTGGAGTTGTCCATGTCCGATGAAACCCTGAACGGCGCCGCCCCGGCTGCCGACGCCCAGCCGCAGGGCGCGTCCTTCACCGTTGAAAAGCTCTACGTGAAGGATCTGTCCTTCGAGGCGCCGAACGCGCCGCAGGTCTTCAATGAACAGGGCCAGCCCGACCTGCAGATGAAGCTGAACCAGAAGGTGCAGCGCCTCGCCGACAACGCCTTCGAAGTCAGCCTGGGCATCACCCTGACCTGCACCCTGAACGGCAAGACCGCGTATCTGGCGGAAGTCGAGCAGGCCGGCGTGTTTGGCCTGTCCGGCATGGAAGACCACATTCTGGACGCGATGCTGGGCATCCAGTGCCCGAACATCCTCTACCCCTATGCCAGCGTGGTGGTGGGTCAGCTGATCAGCGCCGGCGGCTTCCCGCCGTTCCCGATGCAGCCGATCAACTTTGATGCCCTGTACGGTGAAACCCTGCGCCAGCGCGCCGGGCAACTGGACGGCGGTGCGCTGGCCAACGCCGAAACCGCCGGCAACGCCTGATCCAACGGCGGCATGACGGCGTTGAACAAACCGCCCGTTGCCGTCCTCGGCGCGGGTTCGTGGGGTACCGCGCTGGCCGCCTTGATTGCACGCCACGGGCATTCCACCGTGCTGTGGGGCCGCGATCCGGCCGTCGTGGCCGCGATCAGCGGCCGCGGCGAGAACCCGCGCTACCTGCCCGGCATCCCGCTGCCGGGCAATCTGCGCGCCACCACCTCCCTGCACGAAGCGCTGGCCGATGCCGGCCTGGTGCTGATGGTGGTGCCGTCGCATGCGTTTGCCGAAACCCTGCGCGCGTTGGCGCCACTGCGGCCCACGCAGGCCGGCGTGGCCTGGGCCACCAAGGGCTTCGAGCCGGGCAGTGGGCGCTTCCTGCATGAAGTGGCCGCCGACGTGCTGGGCAACGAGGTGCCGCTGGCGGTGGTCACCGGCCCCTCGTTCGCCAAGGAAGTCGCGGAGGGGTTGCCCACCGCCCTGACCGTGCATTCGGACGATGCCGGTTTCTGCCAGCAGGTCGCCGATGTGCTGCACGGCCCCGCGTTCCGCGCCTATACCGGCAACGACATGCGCGGCGCGGAGCTGGGTGGCGCGATGAAGAACGTGCTGGCGGTCGCTACCGGCGTCGCCGACGGCATGGGTCTGGGCCTGAATGCCCGTGCCGGCCTGATCACCCGTGGCCTCAACGAAATGCTGCGGCTCAACATCGCCCTTGGCGGGCGCCCGGAAACACTGATGGGCCTGGCCGGGCTGGGCGACCTGGTGCTGACCTGCACCGGCGATCTGTCGCGCAACCGGCGGCTGGGGCTGGCGCTGGGCCGCGGCTCCTCGATCGAGGATGCGGTGCGCGACATCGGCCAGGTGGTGGAGTCCCTGCAGACCGCCGACGAGGTGATGCGCCTGGCAACGGCACACGGCATCGAACTGCCCATCGCCGAAGGCGTGCGCGACGTGCTGCACGGCAGCGTGACGCCCGCCGAAGGCCTGGCCCGCCTGATGGCACGCGAGCGCAAGGCCGAATATCCGCAGGCCCTGTTCGGCTGACGCCTTTGCCGGGACAAAAGGTGTCGCCGCGGCTGGCGGCCAAAAAAAACGCCCGGTAGTGCCGGGCGTTTTTCGTTTCGATGGTGCGGAAACCGCTTACCAGGTGAAGCGCGGGCCCACGAACCACTGGGTGTCGCCGCCGTTGACGACGCGCACGTCGGCATTCACGGCCCAGTTCTGGTTGAACTTGACGGTGGCGCCCAAACGGCCATACGCGTCGCCGCTGTAGTTCTTGCCGTCCAGGTAGCCGATCATCGCGTAGCCTTCGAAGTTCGAGGCCAGCATGCTGCGCACGCCACCTTCGATGCTGTAGCCGTCGGCATTGACGCCGGCGCCGGCGTCAAGACGCTCATAGGCGACGTTGGCGACGAAATCGGTGTTCTTGCCGATCTCGCGGTTGTAACCGCCGCCCACGCGCCACTGGTCGAAATCGATGCTGGTGTGATTGATCTTCTGGTTGGCGTAGTCGGCGAACAGGTGGAAGTTCGGATGCACGGCAACCGAGCCACCCAGGCCCCAGCCGTCGGCGTCCGGACCGCTGGTGTTGGTGGCGACGTAGCCGCCCTGCACGTAGTTGTAGTTGATGCCGTCGGCCGCGGAGGCGGCGAAAGGCATGGCGGCGATCAGAGCAAGGGCAATGACATGACGCTTCATGAGGTGGACCTCCATGTTGTTGTTTTCCGCCCGGCCGAGTGGCAGGACGTGGGCGCAATTCTTCGCTGTGCGCTGCAACAAGACCTGAATCGGCAACAATTCCGTACAGGTATCGTTCTGCTGGGCTGGTGTACGCGCGGCGCCTATTGGCCGCCCTCGAAGCCGGCCTGGCGCCACGCCTCGAACACCATCACCGCCACCGCGTTGGACAGATTCAGGCTGCGGTTGTGCGGCCGCATCGGCAAACGCAGGCGCTGCGCGTCCGGAATCCGGCCCAGCACGTCGGCCGGCAGCCCCGAGGTTTCGCTGCCGAACAGGAAGGCATCGCCGTCGCGGTATGCCGGGGCGTCGAAGCGCACGCTGGCGCGGGTGGTCAGCGCGAAGATGCGCGGCGGCGCGCCTGCAACGGCGGCGATGGCGGCCAGCGCGGCGTCGAGATCGTCGTGGACCTGCATGTGCGCGTATTCGTGGTAATCCAGTCCGGCGCGCCGGAGTTGCCGGTCGTCGATGGAAAACCCGAGCGGGCGCACCAGGTGCAGCCGGGCGCCGGTATTGGCACACAGGCGGATGATGTTGCCGGTATTGGGCGGAATTTCCGGGCGGTGCAGGATGACGTGCGGCATCAGCAGGCCCTCACCACGGCAGCGCCTGCCCGCGCCAGTCGAAGAAGCGTCCCGACTGCGCCGGTGTGGCGGCATCGATCAGTTGCAGCATCCCCGCCACCACCGCGTCCGGGGCATCGGTGGCGCTGCGGCCGCCCATCTCGGTCTGTACCCAGCCCGGATGCAGGGCCAACACCACGATGCCGCGTGCAGCCAGGGCCTGCGCCAATTGCGCGGTGGCCATGTTTTGCGCGGCCTTGCTGATCGCGTAGCTGGGCGCGCCGAAGCGCGTCACGCCTTCGATCGAACCAAGCTGCGAGCTGAGGTTGGCCACGATGGCCCCGTCGGCGAGCAGCGGCTCAAGCTGCTGGGTCAGCAGCAGCGGCGCCACCGCATTGACGTGCAGGCTGTGTTCCAGCGTTGCCTGCCGGAGATGGCCAAAGCGCTCGCCGGAGTGCAGCACGCCGGCGTTGTTGAGCAGCAGGTCCAGGCGTCCGTCTTCACCCAGCACCAGCGGCAGCTCCCGCACCAGCTCCGCCCGCGAGGCATCGTTGGCCACGTCCAGCGGCAAGATCGACAGGCGACCGGGAAATTCGCCGGCCAGCGCGCCCAGCGCAGTGGCCTTGCCGGGCGAGCGGCAGGTGGCGATGACGCGCCCGCCGCGCGCCAGCAGCTGGCGCGTGAACATCAGGCCGATGCCGCGATTGGCGCCGGTGACGAGGGCGGTGCGGGGCATGGGTGCGCTCCAGGGAGTGGCTTCCGGCCTAGTGTATCGGCCATTCGCCGGAGCTATCATCGGCGGTTCGCGGTTTTTCCCATGCCGCATCAACAGGAGTTGCCCATGTCCGTCCTTCGTCCCGCTGCCCTGGCGCTTGCGCTGACCACTGCCCTGGCCTGTGGCGGCTACGCACCTCAGGCGCAGGCCGCCAACATGCCTGCCGTGGATATCCCGTATGAGAGTTTCACCCTGCCGAACGGGCTGCGGGTGATCGTGCATACCGACCGCAAGGCACCCATCGTGGCGGTCAATGTCTGGTACCACGTGGGCAGCAAGGACGAACCGGCGGGCCGCACCGGCTTCGCGCATCTGTTCGAGCACCTGATGTTCAACGGCAGCGAGAACGCGCCGGGCGAATTCTTCACCCCGTTCAAGGCGATCGGCGCCACCAACCAGAACGGCACCACCAATTCCGACCGCACCAATTATTTTGAAAACGTGCCGACCACTGCGCTGGATACCGCGCTGTGGATGGAGTCCGATCGCATGGGCCACCTGCTGGGCGCAATCGACCAGAAGACCCTGGACGAGCAGCGCGGCGTGGTCCAGAACGAGAAGCGCCAGGGCGAGAACCAGCCCTACGGCCAGGTCTGGGACGAGATCGGCAAGATCATGTACCCGGAAGGACATCCGTACCACCACAGCACCATCGGGTCGATGAACGACCTCAATGCGGCCTCGCTCGATGACGTGAAGACCTGGTTCAAGACCTGGTACGGCCCCAACAATGCGGTGCTGGTGCTGGCCGGCGACATCGACCTCGCCACGGCCAAGGCGAAGGTGGCGAAGTACTTCGGCGACATCCCGGCAACGCCGACCATGGCCCAGCCCAAGGTCGATGTGGCGGCGCACACCGCCAACTCGCACTCCGAAATGACCGATCAGGTGCCGCAATCGCGCATCTACCGGGTCTGGAACGTGGCCCAGTTCGGCGCGCCGGACCTCGACCGCCTGCAGTTGCTGGCGCAGATCCTGGGCGGCGGCAAGTCCTCGCGTCTCGACAAGCGCCTAGTGCATCAGGACAAGCTGGTCGACAACGTCAGCGCCGGCGCCTACGGCTCGCAGCTCAGCAGCACCTTCATGATCAGCGCCGCGGTCAAGCAGGGCGTGGACGTGGCCAAGGTGGAGGCTGCGATCGACGACGAGCTGAACAAGCTGCTGCGGGACGGCCCCAGCCAGGACGAGCTGGATCGCAACCGCACCGCCATCGAGGGCGGCTGGATTCGCGGCGTGGAGCGGATTGGCGGCTTTGGCGGCAAGGCTGACGCGCTGGCCGAATGCGCGGTGTTCGTGGGCAACCCAGGCTGCTTCCGCGATAGCCTGGAAACTCTGGCCGAGGCCACGCCGGAGTCGCTGCGCGTCGCCGGCAACACCTGGCTGGGCGCGGGCAAGGGCAGCCATACGCTGGTGGTCAACCCGGGCAAGCGGGTAGCCATTGGTGAAGCACCGGCGGTGACGCCGGCACCGTTCCAGGCACCGAAGGTGGACGCCAGGTACAAGACCACGGCCAGCACGGTGGATCGCAAAGCCGGCGTGCCGATGCCGGCCAGCTTCCCCGACCTGAAGTTCCCGACCCAGCAGCACGCCACGCTCAGTAACGGCACCAAGGTGGTGCTGGCCGAGCGCCACGACATCCCCGTCGTGCAGATGAGCTACGAGTTCCGCAGCGGCTATGCGGCCGATCCGGCCGGCAAGCCGGGCATGGCCAGCTTCACCATGGGCCTGCTGGACGAAGGCGCGGGCAACCTCGACGCGCTGGCCTTCGCCGACCGCGCGCAGGCGCTGGGTGCCAACCTCGGCGCCAGTGCCGGGCTGGACAGCAGCAGCGTGTATCTGTCCGCGCTCAAGCAGAATCTGGAACCCTCGGTGACTCTGTTCGCCGACATGCTGCGCGCCCCCCGTTTCGACCAGGCCGACATCGACCGCGTGCGCGGGCAGTGGATTGCCGGCATCAAGCAGGAAAAAGCCAACCCGAACGGCATCGTCCAGCGCGTGCTGCCGGGCCTGGTCTTCGGTGCTGGCCACCCCTACGCCACGCCGCGTACCGGCAGCGGCACCGAAGCCTCCATCGCCAGCCTGAGCCGCGCCGACCTCACCGCCTGGCAGGCGGGTGCGCTGCGCCCGCAGGATGCCACCCTGGTGGTGGTGGGCGACACCACGCTGGCAGACATCCTGCCGGTGCTGGAAAAGCATTTCGGTGACTGGAAGGCCACCGGCAAGGCCGGCACCGCCGCAGTCATTCCGCAGGTCGCGCTGCAGAAACAGCCGCGGGTGTTCCTGATCGACCAGCCGGGCGCCGTGCAGGCCAACATCTTTGCGGCGCAAACGGTGCCATCCAGCAGCGACCCGAAGGCGGTTCAGTTCGACATGGCCAACATGGTCATCGGCGGCGACTTCACCGCCCGCCTGAACATGAACCTGCGCGAGGACAAACACTGGTCCTACGGCGCGCGCAGCGGTGCCGGCGGTGCCGTGGGCCAGCGCCTGTGGATGGCCTCGGCGCCGGTGCAGATCGACAAGACCGGTGAAGCCGTGGCGGAGATGCAGCGCGAAATCGCGGATTACGCCAGCGGCAAGCGTCCGGCCAGCGGCGAAGAAGTCGAGGGCATGGAGAAGGTGCTGACCCTGACCCTGCCGGGCGCCTACGAGACCGCGTCGTCGGTGATGAACACCATCGCCAGCAACGTGCTGTATGGCCGTCCGGACGACTACGTGTTCCAGCGCACGGCCGAGATCCAGGCGATGACGCCGGGCCAGGTCAACGCCGAGGCCAAGCTGCTGAACGCCAACGGCCTGACCTGGCTGATCGTGGGCGACCTGTCGAAGATCGAAGCACCGGTGCGCGCGCTGAATCTGGGCGAGGTGACGGTGCTCGACGCCAACGGCCAGCCGGTGGCGAAGAAGTAAGTTCGCGCTCAAGAGCACTCCCCTCCCAACCTCCCCCTGCGCTGCGCGCAAGGGGAGGATGTTCTGCTCCCTCCCCTGCGGCGCAGGGGAGGGCCGGGGAGGGGTCGCTTTTGCACGATTCAGACGCGCCGGGCGACAATCCGGCGCGTCTTCTTTTTTCCGGGAACCTGCGCATGCCCCCGTCGATCCGCCTTGCCGCCGCCCTGCTGGTGCTTGCCCTGCCAGCCTGCACCTTCGTCAAGATGGCGCCCGGCGCGCAGCAGGTGAAGGTGCTGTCGGTCGCACCCAGCGGCTGCGAGAAGCGCGGCGAAGTCGCCGTGTCGATCACCCACAAAGTCGGCTTCTACGAGCGCAATCCAACCCAGGTGCGCGACGAGCTGGAAACGCTGGCCCGCAACGAGGCGCCCGGCCTCGGCGCCAACACGATCAGCCCCCAGGACATGCCGCATGAGGGCAGCCAGCGCTGGGCAATGTGGCGCTGCAACTGAACGCCGGCCCCGATCGCGACCGGGATTTGCGCACGATTTTGGCAATACGCCAGCGAATGGTTTCGTGAAGCGCTATCCTATGCGGTTCCGGCGCCTTCCTGGCGCCAGCGCGAGTGCCCCACCATGCTGTTCCAACATGTCGCCATTGCCGGCCTGGCCCATATCGACGCCCCGCGTCGCCTGGGCTCGGACGAGATCAACGCCCGCCTGAAGCCGACGCTGGATCGGCTGGGCATCAAGATCGACGTGCTCGGCGACGTCGCCGGCGTGCATGCCCGCCGCCTGTGGGACGACAACGTGCAGGCGTCCGATGCCGCCACCCTGGCCGGCGTGAAGGCGCTGGCCGATGCCGGCATCGATCCGGACAAGGTGGGCCTGCTGGTCAACACCTCGGTCAGCCGCGACTACCTGGAGCCGTCCACCGCCTCCATCGTCAGCGGCAACCTCGGCCTGCCCGACACCTGCCAGAATTTCGATGTCGCCAACGCCTGCCTGGCCTTCATCAACGGCATGGACATCGCCAGCCGCATGATCGAGCGCGGCGAGATCGACTACGCGCTGGTGGTGGATGGCGAGACCGCCAATCTGGCCTACGAGAAAACGCTGGACCGGATGAGCCGCATCGAACTCACCGAAGAGAACTTCCGCAGCGAACTGGCCACCCTGACGCTGGGCTCCGGTGCGGCAGCGATGGTGCTGGCGCGCGCCGAGCTTGCGCCGGGCGCGCCGCGCTACAAGGGCGGCGTCACCCGCGCCGCCACCGAGTGGAACAAGCTCTGCCGCGGCAACCTGGATGGCATGATCACCGACACCCGCACGCTGCTGGTCGAAGGCATCAAGCTGGCCACCAAGACCTTCGATGTCGCCAAACAGAAGCTGGGCTGGGTAGCGAGCGAACTGGATGAATTCGTCATCCATCAGGTCAGCAAAGTGCACACCGCCGCGTTCACCAAGGCGATGGGCATCGATCCGAAGAAAGTCATGACCATCTTTGCCGAATACGGCAACATCGGCCCGGCCTCGGTGCCGATCGTGCTGTCCAAGCTGCGCGAAATGGGCCGCCTGAAGAAGGGCAGCCGCATCGCGTTGCTCGGGATCGGATCGGGCCTGAACTGCTCGATGGCGGAAGTGGAGTGGTAGTGCCGGCCTGACCGGTCACTCCGCCCGTCGCGCGCGGCCAACACCCGCCTGCCCCGACGCCTGGTCTGGCGCCATGGGGCATGCGCATGCTTCAGCGAGGCGGCGCGGCCAGTTCCGTTGCGTCCAGATAGCCGTCGTGGTTGGCATCCTGCTTGCGAAAACGCATCGCCAGTTGTCCACGATGCGCCGCCCGGGTGATCGGCGGGCCTTTGCCGCCCGGCTGCTCGTCCGCCGAGAGCACGCCATCGTGATCACGATCCATCCCATCGAAGGCGTAACTCAGCCAGTCCTGGTATTCGGCCAGCGACACGCGGCCGTCGCGGTCGGCATCCATCTTCGCCAGATAATCGCCGCTGCCGTGCACCTGCGCCATTGCCGGCAGCGCCAATGACAGGGCAAGCAGCGGCAGGCCGTTCAATGTTGCGGCGCCGCTTCAGCGGCGGCAACGGGGTCGCGCAGGAGCGCATTGATCTCGTCGATGATGGTATCCAGCATTCCTTCACCATAGCCGGCGTGATGCGCGGCCACGCGGCCCTGGCGGTCCACGATCCACAGACTGGGATAGCCTTTCACGTCATAGCGATCAGCGATGCCGCCATCGGCGTCGCGGCTTTGCAGCAGCGCGTAGCTTTTCATCTGCCGCATCATGACCCGGTAATCCTCGGGCGTGTCCTTCACGTTGACCGCAACGACCTGCAGCAGGTTGCCCGCGTGGCGCTGCAATGAGTCAAGTACCGGCAACTCCTTCAAGCAGTAGGTGCACCACGAGGCCCAGAACGTCACCACCACGATCTTGCCACGGTATTGCTCGAGCGTGACCGGCTTGCCGTCGCGCCCTTTGCCAAGCGCGCCCGGGGCGGCGTCGCCGATGGCCGGGCCGGCGGCTTGGGCGGCACAGGCAACCGCAAAAAGCACAAGGGCAAGCAGGTAGCGACGCATGGCGTGTCCGGATTGGATGCGGGGAAAACGAGCGCACTGTAGCAGCCGCCTGCGACAATACGCGCATGCCTGAGCTTCCCGAAGTCGAGACCACCCGCCGCGGTCTGGCGCCGCATGTCGAAGGGCGTTGGGTGACGCGGGTGGTGCTGCGCCGGCCCGATCTGCGCTGGCCGATCCCGCCGGAAGTGCAGACCCTGCTGCCGGGGCAGCGCATTGCCTGCGTGCGCCGCCGCGCCAAATACCTGTTGCTGGACACCGAGGCCGGCAGCGCGCTGCTGCATCTGGGCATGTCCGGCAGCCTGCGCGTCTTGCCGGACACCACCGCGCTGCGCGCGCACGATCATGTGGACATCGCGCTGGATGCCCCCGATGGCGCACCCGCCCGCGTATTGCGCTTCAACGATCCACGCCGGTTCGGTTGCCTGCTGTGGCAAGCGCCCGGCGAATGCCATCCCCTGCTCGCCGGGCTTGGCCCGGAACCGCTGTCGGACGCATTCGACGGCGAGTATCTGTACGCACGCAGCCGCGGCCGCGGCGCCCCGGTCAAGACTTTCCTGATGGACCAGGCCGTGGTGGTCGGGGTGGGCAACATCTATGCCGCCGAGGCGCTGTTCATGGCCGGCATCGCACCGCTGCGCGCGGCGGGCAAGATCTCGCGCGAACGCTGCGTTGCCCTTGCCGATGCGGTGAAACGCATCCTGTCGCACGCCATCCAGCGCGGCGGGACCACCCTGCGCGACTTCATCAGCCCGGACGGCGCGCCCGGCTATTTCGAACAGGAACTGCTGGCCTACGGCCGCGGCGGGCAACCCTGCCTGCGCTGCGGTCGCGCGCTGAAGCAGGCCAGCATCGGCCAGCGCGCCAGCGTCTGGTGCGCGCACTGCCAGCGCTGAACGCCAACGGTCGCGCTTGGTTATAGTGCGGCAACCCCGTCTCACCCGAACCGCCCTGCTGATGACCGATACCGGCGAAATCACCGTCCTGCTGGAAGCCGCGCGCGAAGGCGACCGCAGCGCGCTGGATCGGGTGCTGGCCACGCTCTACCAGGAGCTGCACGGCATGGCCCGGCGCCAGCTGGCGGGGCAGCAGCACGGGCATACGCTGGATGCCACCGCGCTGGTGCACGAGGCCTATCTGAAGCTGATCGGACGCGGCGCCGGCAGCGCGCAGTTCGACGACCGCGCGCACTTCTTCGCCTATGCCGCGTCGGCGATGCGCTCGGTGATCGTGGATTACGCGCGCCAGCGCCTGGCGCAAAAGCGCGGCGGTGACCTGCACCGCGTCACCGAGCTGCCGGAAAACCTGGAAGGCGGGCTGCGCATGGATGAAGACATGCTCGGGCTGGATACCGCACTGACGCGCCTGGCGGCCGTCGATCCGCGCCTGACCCAAGTGGTGGAGCTGCGCTATTTCGCGGGGCTGTCGGAACTGGAAATCGCCGCCCTGATGCAGCGCTCGGAACGCAGCGTGCGCCGCGACTGGCAGAAAGCGCGCCTGTTCCTGCTGGCCTCGCTGCAGGAGGCGCCGCCGGCCTGACCGCAAGGTCGGGGACGCGGCCACCCGCATGGACGCCGAACGCTGGCAACGCCTGTCGCCCCTGCTTGACGCGCTGTTGGAACTCCCGGTCGGAGAGCGCACGCAGCACCTGCAGGTGCTGCGCCGCGAAGATCCGCTGCTGGCCGACGAGCTGGAGAAACTGCTGGCGCTGGGCGCGGAGGATGCCGACTTCCTCGCCACGCCGGTCATGCAATTGCCCGTAGGCGCCGTGCCGGGCGCACGGCTTGGCCCCTATCGGCTGGAGCGGCTGGTGGGTGAAGGCGGCATGGGCCAAGTGTGGCTGGCGGCGCGCGCCGACGGCCTGTACGAGCGCAAGGTGGCGTTGAAGCTGCTGCGCCCCGGCTTGGCCGATCCGCGCCTGCGCCAACGCTTCGATCGCGAGCGCGAAATCCTGGCGCGCTTCGCGCATCCCTACATCGCACGCCTGCTGGATGCCGGCGTGGACCAGAACAACCAGCCTTATCTGGCGCTGGAATACGTGGAAGGCGAGCCCCTCACCAGTTGGTGCCAGTCGCGCCAGCTCGGCATCGCCGCGCGCCTGGACCTGTTTCGCCAGGTGTGCGATGCGGTGAGCCATGCACATGCCAACCTGATCGTGCATCGCGACCTCAAGCCATCCAATATCCTGGTGACTCCCGCAGGCCACGTGCGCCTGCTCGATTTCGGCATCGCCAAATTGCTGGACGTCAATCCGCTGCCGGTGGATCAAACCGGCATCGGCGTGCGCACTTTCACCCTGCACTACGCCGCGCCCGAGCAGATCCGCGGCGAGCCGGTCACCACCATGACCGACGTGTATTCACTCGGCGTGGTGCTGTATGAGCTGCTGACCGGCAGCAAACCCTACCGGCTCACGCGGCAAACCGATGCCGAGTGGGAAGAAGCGATCCTCCATGGCGAACGCCAGCGCCCCTCGCAGGCGGCGCTGCACGCGGACCCGCTGATGACGCGCCCCTATTCGCCGGCGCGGCTCGCGCGCGAGCTGACCGGCGACCTGGACAACATCACCCTGAAGGCGCTGGCCAAAACCCCCGGGCAGCGCTACGTGTCCGCGGAAGCGCTGTCGCAGGACCTGCTGTGCTATCTGCGTGGCCGGCCGGTGCTGGCGCGCGGCGAAAGCCTGCGCTACCGGGTGCGCAAATACATGCACCGCCATCGCTGGGCCATCAGCGCCGGCGCCACCATCCTTGTCGTGCTGCTGGGCGCGCTGGGCGTGGTCAGCTGGCAGGCCCAGCGCGCGCTGCGCGAGGCCAGCCGCGCGCAAGCCATGCAGCATTTCGTCGCCGAGCTGTTCCAGGATGCCGGCAGCTCGCCCAACACCCCCATCGACCTGCGCAGCCTGCTGGACATGGGCATCCTGCGCGGCGAACGCAGCCTGGCCCGGCAGCCGCAAGCGCGTGCGGAACTCTATGGCGTCGTCGCGCAGCTGCGTCTGGGCCTGGGCGACTATCGCGAAGCCGACGACCTGCTGAACCGGCAAGCCAAGCTGCTGGCGCAATTGCCGGACGCCCCCATCAGCCTGCGCCTGGAAGCCGCCACCTTGCGCGGCGATGTGCAGTACGAGCTGGGCAACCCGCAGGCCTGCACCACGCAACTGCGGCCCCTGCAGGGCCTGGCCCGTCAGGAAGAACAGCAACTCCCGCTGCAGGCCGCGGCCTTCCATTCACAGCTGGGGCGTTGCATGCGCGAGGCGGGCCAATCCAGCAGCGCCAAGCGCCTGTTCACGCGTGCGCTGGAATTGCGGCGCAAGCAGGACGACGACGCCGGTGTTGCCGAAACCATGCTGGACATGGCCACGCTGGAGGCCGATGCGGGCAGGCCCGATGAAGCACTGCGCATCCTGCAGGCCGGTCTGGCGCAGCTGCGGCAGAAAGCCGGCGACCACCATCCGCAGGCCATCGGCATGCTGCGCGCGATGTGCGCGCTGGAACGCACCACCGACGCACTCGACGCGGCGGTACGCGACTGCCGGGCCTCCCTGGCGCTGGCGCAAGAGCTGCACGGCCGCAACCATCGCACCACCATCGACGCCAGCCGGCAGCTGGCCGCCCTGTACGTGGACCTGGGGCATTTCAGCGAAGCCGAAACCATCTTCCTGGAGACCACGGCGTGGATGCGCGCACGCCTGGACGGCAACCATCCGGACATGGCGCGTGCCTACAACAGCCTCGGCATCGTCGCCTGGGAACGCGGCGACCTTGAACGCGCCCTGCGCTTCCAGCGGCAGGCGGTGGCCGCATGGCGAAAATCAGGCAACGCGGGGCTGACGGCGGGCGGGCTGTTCAACCTGGCGATGATCCTGCATGACGCCGGGCGCGACCGCGAAGCCCTGGGGCCGGCACGCGAGGCTGCTGCGCTGCGCACGCAACAGTTCGGCGCCAGCCACGCCCTGGTGGGCGACAGCATGCGCTTGATCGGCGAAATCCTGACGGCGCTGGATCAGCCGGATGCGGCACGCCCCGCGCTGGAACAGGCGGTGCAGCTGACCAGCCAGGGCTATGGCGCGACGCATTCGCATGCGCGTCGCGCCGAAGTCGCGCTGGCGCGCCTGCGCGCCCGCCAGGGCGACGCCGGCGCAGTGGCGCAGCTCGCCGCGCTGGGCCAGGCGCGCGGCGGCAGCCTGGAACAGCGCAAAGTCGTCTGGCTGGCGCAGGCCTATGCGGCCGAACTGCGCTGCATGCAACAGCCCAGGCCCGCCCAGCTGGCACTGGATGCCACCCTGACCGAGATGCAGCTGGCCGTTCCAGAAGGCGGTGCGATTCCGCGCGACGTGCAGCGCATCCGCGATGCGTGCGGCAAGCCGCTCAAAGCGGCAGCGGCACCTGCAGCGGCTCGATGACGCCCTCACCGCGCATCACCTTCTTGAACTCGGCCCGGCTGACCGACACGTAGCGTTCATTGCCGCCGATTTCCACCTGCGGCCCGTCCTGTACGGCGCGCCCCTGCGCATCGATGCGCACGTTCATGGTCGCTTTCTTGCCGCTGTGGCAAATGGTCTTGATTTCCGACAATTCGTCCGCCCACGCCAGCAGATACTGGCTGCCCTCGAACAGCTCGCCACGGAAATCGGTGCGCAGCCCGTAACACAGCACCGGGATATGCAATCGATCCACCACTTCACTGAGCTGCCACACCTGCGCGCGACTCAGGAACTGCGCTTCGTCCACCAGCACGCAGTGCAACGCGCCGTGCGCGACGATGTCGCGCTCGATGCTGCGCTGCAAATCATCTTCGTGCTCGAAGCACAGCCCCTGCGCACGCAGGCCGATCCGCGACGCCACCGTGCCGCTGCCGGCGCGATCATCCAGGTTCGGCGTCAGGATCGCGACCCGCATGCCGCGTTCGCGGTAATTGTGCGCACTCTGCAGCAGGGTGGTGGTCTTGCCCGCGTTCATCGCGGAGTAGTAGAAGTAAAGCTTGGCCATGCACGGATTCTACCGGCGCACAAGGCTGGCGGCGGTGGCCGTGGCCTTCGACAATGACGGCCAATGCAGCGCGATCCCCTCCACGGTCTCAACCCACCCCAACGCGCGGCGGTCCTGCATACCGAGGGTCCGCTGCTGGTGCTGGCGGGTGCCGGCAGTGGCAAGACCCGGGTGATCATCGAAAAGGTCGCGCATTTGGTGGCCACCGGCCGCTGCCCGGCCAGGCGCATCGCCGCGATCACCTTCACCAACAAATCCGCGCGCGAAATGCGCGAGCGCGCGAGCCGGCGCATCAAGGGCGACGCCGCGCAAGAGTTGACGGTGTCCACCTTCCACGCGCTGGGCCTGCGCATGTTGCAGATCGACCACGCCAAGCTGGGCCTGCGCCGCGGCTTCTCGATTTTCGATGCCGACGATTCCGCCGCGCAGATCAAGGACCTGCTGCCGCCCGGCAGCAAGCCGGATGTGATTGACGCGATGAAACAGCTGGTGTCCCGCGCCAAGAATGCGGGGCTGTCGCCGGAACAGGCGGCCGCAGTGGCACGCAGCACCCGCGAGCATGAAGCAGCAGCGCTGTACGCGCACTACCAGAAGCGCCTGAGCGCGTTCAACGCGGTGGATTTCGACGATCTGATCCGGCTGCCGGTGCAGCTGCTGGAGAACGACGAAGAGGCGCGGATGGGCTGGCGCGAGCGCATCGGCTACCTGCTGGTGGACGAGTGCCAGGACACCAACGACGCCCAGTACCGCCTGCTCAAGGCGATCGCCGGCGAGGCCGGGCAGTTCACCTGCGTGGGCGACGACGACCAGAGCATCTACGCCTGGCGTGGCGCCAACCCCGACAACCTGCTGGCGCTGGGCAGCGACTATCCGGCCCTGAAGATCATCAAGCTGGAGCAGAACTACCGCTGCTCCAACCGGGTGCTGCGCGCGGCCAACGCGCTGATCGCCCACAACCCGCACGAACACCCGAAGACGCTGTGGAGCGAGGCCGCCGACGGCGAGCGCATCCGCGTCTGGGAATGCCGCGACGCCGCCCACGAAGCCGACAAGGTCGCCGCGGAAATCCAGTTCGTTGCACAAAAGCACGCCGCCGCCGACGGCACGCCGCCGTGGAGCGAGTTCTGCATCCTGTTCCGCGGCAACCACCAGAGCCGCGCGCTGGAAAAGGCGCTGCAATTGCTGCGCATCCCCTACCATCTGAGCGGCGGCACCGCGTTCCTGGATCGCGGCGAAGTGAAGGACGCGCTGGCCTGGCTGCGCCTGCTGGCCAATCCGGAAGACGACGCCGCGTTCCTGCGCGCGGTGCAGTCGCCCAACCGCGGCGTCGGCGCCGGCACGCTGGCGAAGCTGGGCGAGCTGGCCAACCAGAAGCACCTGCCGCTGGCCCGCGCCGCCGAATCGATGGCGGTGGCGCAGCAGCTGCCAGCGCGCGCGGCCAATGCGCTGCAGGGGTTCTCCGGCATCGTGCATGCGCTGCGCGCCGATGCCCACGCGCTGCCGTCGGCCGAGCTGGTGCGCAAGCTCACCGAACGCTCCGGCCTGCTGGCCGCGCTGCGCGCCAGCTGCAAGGACGAAGCGCAGTTCAAGATGCGCCGGCGCAACCTGGACGAGCTGGCCGACTGGTTCGACGGCCCCAAAACCTCCGGCCCGGGCGAGCTGGCCGCCGCGCTGGCGCTGCTCTCGCACGCCGACAAGGGCGAGGCCGGCAACCAGGTGCGGCTGATGTCGATGCACGCGGCGAAGGGGCTGGAGTTCCGCTTCGTGTTCATCGTCGGGGTGGAGGACGGCAACCTGCCGCACGAGGCCAGCATCGAGGAAGGCCGCATCGACGAGGAGCGCCGGCTGTTCTACGTCGGCATCACCCGCGCCAAGGAGCGGCTGTGGTTGTCGCATGCCAAGGAGGCGCAGCGCTGGGGCGACAAGCTGCGGCTCAAGCCCAGCCGGTTCATCGAGGAGTTGCCCGCCGATGAATTGCAACGCGACGGCGCCGACCCGGAAGCAGATGCCGCGCAGAAGGCCGAACGGCGCAGCGTCAGTTTCGCCAACATCCGCGCCATGCTTGCCGATTAGTGCCGCTACACTCGCATCACCGAAGTCCCGGACCCCGCCATGCGCCGCCTTTTGCCCGTTCTCCTGCTTGTCCTGCTGGGCGCCTGCAGCACCCCGGCGCTGCGTTCCGGTGCCGCCAGCTCGACCATTCGCGACATCGATGACCTGGCCCAGCTCGCCCCGGCATTGAACGAGGGGCGCGGCCGCACGCTTTTGGTACTGGATATCGATGACACCCTGCTGACGTCCGATGGCTTCTTCGGCAGCGACAAGTGGTACGAGTGGCAAAAACGGCTGCCCGCCAGCGATCCGGGCAAGGTGCCCTGCCTGTTCGACGTGATTTCCATGAATTACGAAACCGGCACGCAAACCCCCACCCAGCCGGATGGCCCGGCGCTGATCAACGCGCTGGCCGTGGACAAGCTGCTGCTGACCTCGCGCAACCCGCTCTATCGCGGCGGCACCCTGCGCACCCTGCAGGCGGCCGGCTATGCGTTGCCAGCCATGCTGGGCGGGCAGGTGGAGGGTCGCAGCTGGGACTTCCGCAAAGCGGCAGACGCCAAGCCGGTGCGGGTGTTCTACGACCAGGGCCTGTTCATGACCACCGGCCAGGACAAGGGACTGGCGCTGCTGAACCTGTTGCAGGGATTGCACCTGCGCTACGACCGGGTGGTGCTGGTGGATGACGGGCAGAAAAACATCGACAACATGCGCGCAGCGCTGCAGGTCGCCCACATCGATTATCTGGGCCTGCATTACACCCGGGTCAACAAGGGCATTGGCAGCGACGATGCCACCGCCGGCCGCGCCGGCTGGCAGGCCTGGCGCCAGCTGCTGGCCAGCGCCTATCCCAAGCGTTTGGCCGATCTCGAAAATGGCAAGTGTTTCTATTAAATTCAACAAGTTGCATGTTTTTCCTTGCTTATTGCATAAACTCGAATGCAGGGTTACTCTGGCCGCGTCCGGTGTTCAGCCGGAGCCATGCCACAACTGTCGTCCTCCGGCCCGGCCGGATTTTGAGGAGACCCCGGGTCTCCTTTTTCTTGCCCGCCGTCGGCCCTGCGGCTTGCGCTGCCAGCCGCGCAAGCCGACACTCCAGCGCATGTCCTCCGGAGATGCCGCGTTTCGACACCGCCACTGGGCGCTGGCCCTGTGCCTGGCGTTGGCCATGCCGTGGCTGTCGGGATGCCAGCGCGGTTCCGGTCCTGACACCGCAGCGAACACCGCCAGCCTGCAGGATGCCGCGGCCAGCCGGCCAGCGGATGCGATCCATGTGCTGCGCGACCGTCTGCTGGCGCGCGACGGTGCCGGTTTTGCCAGGCTGGCGGTGCCGCCGACGCTGCACGCGCAGCTGCAGCAGGCCTGGCTCCAGGGGCGCAGCCGCTGGCCGCTGGATGAATTGCCGCTGGATGCACGCATCCCGAAGATGCTGGCCGCCCTGCAGGCGCCGAACGCCGACAAGGTGCTGATGGCGACCTTCCGCAAGCAATTCGCAGGCGCCGACGCCGATATCGATCAGGCCGTCCGCACCCTGGTGGTGTTCGGCAGCGGCTATCTCCAGGAAAGCCCCGACGACAGCCAGGAAGAACGCGACCACAGCACCCAGGCGCTCACCGCCCTGGGCCATTGG
Source organism: Thermomonas paludicola (assembly GCF_024498955.1). Taxonomy (GTDB): domain Bacteria; phylum Pseudomonadota; class Gammaproteobacteria; order Xanthomonadales; family Xanthomonadaceae; genus Thermomonas; species Thermomonas paludicola. The sequence continues at coordinate 120,353 of NZ_CP093311.1, forward strand.
GCCGTGCATGCGCCACTGTCCGATCCCAAACGCGCCCAACGCTTTTTCACTGCGCTCAGCGCTGCCGCCGTTCGCAGCGGCATCGACAGCAAAGCGGGGAACCGGGCGTTCGCCACGCTGGGCATGACCCAGAGCCTGAACCGCCTGTCGCCGTTCCTGGCCACCCTGCTGGATCAGCTGAATCGACAGTACCGTCTGGATATCGACGCCGCCCTGCGCAGCCTGCACGTGACCCTGCTGGAGCAGACCGGCGACAACGCCAGCCTGCGCCTGCACTATGTCCTGGCGGGCCAACCGATCGACGCGGTGATCCCGGTGGAACGCATCGACGGCCACTGGTATCTGTCGGACTACGTTCGCCAGGCGCAGGCGTCGCTGCAAGGCGGCGTGCAGTGACTCCCCATTGACCCTCGGGCCACGAATCGCCCACACCCTCCCAAAGAACCAGCGCAATCGGCCGATACACTGACGAGAAGCACGCATTTCGCGCATCCCGTGCGCAACCCGCACGGCAAACGCGACATCACACCAGGGCAAACGCATGAGCGAGAGGCACCCCACGGATCAAGATCACGACGCACGTGACGATCACGCGGAGGGCGCCTCGGGCTTTGCCGCAACCGGTCTGTCGATCCTTGCCGCCACCGACGTGCGCGCGGTTGCCGCAGCGCTCCTGCAAGGCCTGCAAGGTTGCGGCTTCCCGGCCAGTGCAGTGGCATGGACGGATCACGGGGAGCTGTTGTTCGAACCCCCCGAGGCGGGCAGTCCCGAGCAGTCGCAGGCCGCCGTTGCGGCATTCGCCGGGCAACCGCAGACGGTCGCCGGTATCGCCGAAGCCCATTTGCTGCCGCCCGGTGCGGCCGATGCCGGCGCGGTCCTGCTGGCGCGCCCGGGCCGGCAGGGTGCACTTTCGCCCGTGCAGTCGCGCCTGCTGGCGCTGGCCGGGCGACGCCTGTCCGAACTGTTCTCGATCCAGCGGCTGCACGCGACGGTCAAGGATCTGGGGCACGCCGAGAAGTTGCAGCATGCGTTGTTCGCGATCGCCGACATGGCCTCGTCCGAGCGCGACATGCAGAGCCTGCTGCACGGCCTGCACCAGATCATCGGCCAGCTCATGTACGCCGAGAACTTCTACATCGCGCTCTACACCCCCGAACGCGACACCCTGCGCTTCATCTATTTCGTCGATGAAATGGATGGCGAAATGTATGACCCCGACCAGGAGATCCCGGCCTCGGAAATGGGCCGCAGCCTCACCCTCGGCCTGATTCGCCACGGTCGCGCGGTGCGCGGGCCGTCGGAGGACATCGCGCGCATGCTCAAGCTGCCGCAGGACGGCAAGTTCGGTACGCCGTCGATCGACTTCATGGGCGTGCCGATGCGCCGCGACGGCCAGGTGATGGGCGCACTGGTGGTGCAAAGCTATCGCGAAGGCATGGGCTATACCCAGTCCGATTGCGCGGTGCTGGGATTCGTTGCCGAACACGTGCTCAACGCGGTGGAGCGCAAGCGCGGGCAGCAGGCACTGGAGCAGCGGGTGAAAGACCGCACCAGCGAGCTGGCGGCCGTCAACATCCAGCTGAAGGCGCAGATCGTCGAGCGCGAACGCGCCGCGCATTTGCAGGCCACCCTGTACCGGATCGCGGCGCTGGCCAACAACCAGGAAAGCGACGAGGATTTCTATCGCAGCATCCACCAGGCGGTGGGCGAGCTGCTCGATGCCGAGAATTTCTACATCGCCCTGGTTTCCGCGGATGGCGCGCGGCTGGAGATTCCCTACTCGGTGGATGCGGCAGGCGATCAGCGCAATGACCGCCCGCTGGGCCTCGGCCTGAGCGAATACGTCCTGCGCCACGGGCAAACCCTGCTGATCGACGATGCCGGCGTTCGCGACCTGGTGGCGCAAGGCGATGTCGATGCCAGCCACCATGCCAGCCGGACATCCGCCGTGTGCTGGCTCGGCGCGCCGCTGCAGGGCTCGGACGGGGTCATCGGCCTGGTCGTGGTGCAAAGCTATCGGCCGGATTTGACCTATGCCCAGCAAGACGCCGAGCTGCTGACCTTCGTCGCCCACCAGATCGCCAGCAGCGTGCAGCGCCGGCGGCAAGCCGAAGCGCTGCGCACGCTGAATGCCGAACTCGAGCAACGCGTGCAGGCCCGCACCCGCGAACTGCGCCGTGAAATATCGGTGCGTGAACAGGTGGAGGCGCAGCTCAAGCATCAGGTGATGCACGATCCCCTGACCGGCCTGCCCAACCGCCTGTATCTGCGCGATCGGCTGGATCGCGCCCTGTCCAGCCAGCAGCGCAATGCGCAACATCATTTCGCACTGCTCTACCTGGACGTCGATCGCTTCAAGCTGTTCAACGACAGCCTGGGCCATCTGGCCGGCGATGTCGTCCTGCGCGAGGTCTCGCGCCGGTTGCTGGAATGCGTGCGCACGCCCGATATCGTCGCGCGCCTGTCGGGTGACGAATTCGCGATCCTGCTGGAAGAAGGCCAGCAGCCAGCCACCGCCAGCAAGATTGCCCAGCGCATCCAGTCGCGGATGCAGGCACCGATCCAGGTCGGCGAGCGCGACCTGCAGGCCTCGGTCAGCATCGGCATCGCGATCAGCCATCCGCGCTACCAGACCATCGACGAAATGCTGCATGACGCCGACGTGGCCCTGTATCGCGCCAAGGCGACCGGCCGGCAGCGCTTCGTGCTATTCGACGAAACCCAGCAAAAAGTCGCGATGAACGTGCTGGAGCTGGAGCTGGAGCTGCGCAACGCCTTGCACGTCGGCGAATTCCGGCCCTATTTCCAACCCATCGTGCAGCTGACCGATGGCCACACGGTGGGCTACGAAGCGCTGATCCGCTGGCAACACCCGGTGCGCGGGTTGCTGGGCCCCGGCGAGTTCCTGCCGGTGGCGGAGGAAAGCGGGCTGATCGAGGCGATCGACTGGCACATGTACCGGCTGGCCTGCACCGAAGGTGCCACGCTGGTCGCCAACGGCGGCTTTGTCAGCATCAACATCTCGCCGCGCCATTTCCAGTACGAGGACTTCGACCAGCGCCTGCTGGAGCTGCTGCGCGAAACCGGCTTCCCGCCGGCGCAGCTGCGCATCGAGGTCACCGAAAGCACCCTACTGGGCGATCCGGAGGCGGCGGCGCGGATCCTGCAGCGCCTGCAGGATGCCCACGTGGGTACCGCGCTCGACGACTTCGGCACCGGCTACTCCTCGCTCAGCTACGTGCATCGCTTCCCGCTGAAGTCGATCAAGATCGATCGCTCGTTCATCAGCGGCCTGGACCAGTCCGGCGCCAGCCGCAGCTGGGCGATCGTCGGCGCAGTGCAGAGCCTGGCCCAGTCGCTGAATCTGGACGTGGTTGCCGAGGGCGTGGAAACCGAAGGCCAGCGGCAAGCCCTGCTGGCGATGGGCTGCGCGCATGCGCAGGGGTTCCTGTTCGGCCGGCCACAAGCCTCGCTGCACTGGCTGGATGCGCCCCAGCCGGCGGTTTCGCCCGTGGAATCGTGACGGTCATCTCATAAGCGCGGCGCCCGCCGGCGCCTCCGCGTTGCCTGCCCGCCGCAGCCGTCGTCCATAATGGCCGCGATGCCCAATCGCCAGACTCCCGACCAAGCCGGCCTGTTCGACACGCTAGCGCATGCAGACACCCCGGCCGACGCCCGCATCGACACCGATGCAAAAGCGCCGTCGGACGAGGCTGCGGCAGGCGCACCGTTGCCGCTGCCCGGGTTTCTTGCTGCGGCCAGCGAAGCGTCGCCTGCGGCATTGCCGCCGCCACAACAGGCAGGCAAGGCCCGGACACCGCTGTGGGCGCGCCTGCTGGGGCGCCCGCTGTCGCCCTGGCTGAAACTGGACATCGAAGCCGACCCGCAGGTCGCGGCTGCGGCCTTGCGCCCGGTCTGCTACGTGCTGGAAGACTACGGCCTGTCCAACGCCCTGATCCTGCAGCGCGCCTGCCGCGAAGCCGGCCTGCCGCCGCCGCTGCAGCCCATTGCCGGCGACCCGCTGGGCCGCAAGCGTTCCTATGTCGCGCTGTCACGCCGGCATGCCAACGCGCTGGGGCTGCTGCCCGGCGCCGAGCACAAGACCCATTCCGGCTCGCTGGCACGGCTGCTGGAAGCACACCGCGCCAACCCGGCACTGGACGTGCAACTGGTGCCGGTATCGGTGTTCGTGGGCCAGGCGCCCAAGCGCAGCAGCGGTTGGTTTTCCGTGCTGTTCTCGGAAAACTGGACGCTGGTCGGGCGCTTCCGGCGCCTGCTCGCCATCCTGCTGAACGGCCGCGACACCCTGGTGCAGTTCTCTGCGCCGATCTCGGTGCGCGACACGGTGGCCGAGGGCCTGGAGCCCGAACGTACCGTGCGCAAGCTCTCGCGCGTGCTGCGCACCCATTTCCGGCGCCTGCGCGAGGTGGTGATCGGCCCCGACCTGTCCACCCGGCGCATGCTGGCCGATCAGGTGCTGTCGGCGCCGCAGGTCAAGGAGGCCATCGCCGATCAGGCGCGGCGCGACAAGATCAAGCCGGAAGACGCGTGGAAGAAGGCCAACGGTTATTTCTGGGAAATCGCCGCCGACTATTCCAATACGGTGGTGCGCTCGGCCAGCTTCGCGCTGACCTCGGTGTGGAATCGCATCTACCGGGGCGTGCTGGTGCACCATCTCGACCAGTTCAAGCAGGAAGCCCCCGGCCATGAAGTGGTGTACGTGCCCAGTCACCGCAGCCACATGGACTACCTGCTGCTGAGCTATCTGCTCTACAGCCACGGCATCGTGGCGCCGCACATCTTTGCCGGCATCAACCTCAACCTGCCGGTGGTGGGCACCCTCCTGCGCAAGGGCGGCGCCTTCTTCGCGCGCCGCAGCTTCAAGGGCAACGCGCTGTACTCGGCGGTGTTCCGCGAATACATGGCGCAGCTGGTGGCGGGCGGCTATTCCATCGAATACTTCATCGAAGGCGGGCGTTCGCGCACCGGGCGTTTGCTGCAGCCCAAGGGCGGCTCGCTGGCGATGACCGTGCGCGCCTACCTGCGCCAGCCGTCCCGCCCGGTGCTGTTCCAGCCGGTGTACATCGGCTACGAGAAGCTGATGGAAGGCAGCAGCTACCTGGACGAGCTGTCCGGCAAGCCCAAGGAAAAGGAATCGATCTGGCAGCTGCTGGGCGGCATCCCCAAGGTGCTGCGCAGCAACTACGGGCAGGTGGTGGTGAACTTCGGCGAACGCATCCGCCTGGATCGGATCCTGGCCGAACACGCGCCCGACTGGGATCACCAGCCGGTGCCCGATGATGAAAAACCGGCCTGGTTTGCGCGCACCGTCGATGCGCTGGCGCAACGCATCCAGGTCAACGTCAACCGCGCCGCCGACGTCAACCCGATCAACCTGCTCGCGCTGGCGCTGTTGTCCACGCCCAAGCACGCGATGGGCGAGGCCGACCTGCTGGCACAGATCGCGCTGAGCAAGACCCTGCTGGCCGAAGTGCCGTATTCCGACTGGGTGACGGTGACCCCGCATTCACCGGAGCAGATCATTGCGCACGGCGAAGAGATCGGCCTGATCACGCGCATCCGCCATCCGCTGGGCGACGTGCTGGGCGTGCATGGCGATGCCGCGGTGCTGCTGAGCTATTTCCGCAACAACGTGCTGCACCTGTTCACCGCGTCCTCGTGGATCGCGGTGTGCTTCCAGAACAACCGCCGCATGGGCCGCCGGCAGCTGCAGCAGATCGGCCGCACCCTGTATCCGTTCCTGCAGGCCGAGCTGTTCCTGCCCTGGAACGAGGACACCTTCGCCAGCCGCATCGACCGCACCATCGAAGTCTTCATCCGCGAGGGCCTGCTGGAGCAGGTCAGCGACGAGGACGGCGGCATCCTGCAGCGCAACGCCGGGCAGAGTGACGAGGTGTTCCGCCTGCGCGCGCTGGGCCACACCCTGCAGCAGGCGTTCGAGCGCTACTACATCGCCATCAGCGTGCTGGTGAAGAACGGCCCCGGCATCCTCGGCGCCGGCGAACTGGAAAGCATGTGCCAGCTCACCGCGCAGCGCCTGTCGCTGCTGTACGCGCCGGCTGCGCCGGAGTTCTTCGACAAGGCGCTGTTCCGCAGCTTCATCCAGCAACTGCGCGAACTGAAGCTGGTCTGGCCCAGCGACACCAGCAAGCTGATGTTCGATGACCGCCTCAAGGCGTGGGCGAAGGATGCCCGCGTGGTGCTGGGCCGCGAGCTGCGCCACACCATCGAGAAAATCACCCCCGACAACGGCCGCAGCACGGGCGAACGCCCGGCGCTGCCTGCCGCGCCGGACGCCGCGCCGGAGCAACCGCAAGACTGACGCCGGCAGCGTGCCGACGCCGTGCGGGCGTCAGGCCGGCTCGTCGGGAATCAGCGCGTTTTCCAGCCAGGCGATCTGATCCTTCAGCAGCAACTTGTGCTTCTTCATCCGCTTGAGGATCAGCTCGTCCGTCTGGATGCTGGCCTGCATGCCGGCGATGGCGGCGTCCAGCTCGCGGTGCTCATGGCGCAACTCGGCCACGCGCCGGGCCATGCGCGAAAGCTCCGCCGGATCCAGGGACTGGTTCATGCGCCGAGCATAGCGCGCCGGGGCCGCGCCTGCGGCAGGTAAAATGCACCGGCATGAACATCGATCTTCCCCTCGCCGAACCCCAGCCCGTCGCCCAACGCCGCAAGCATGAGAGCGACAAGCTGGCCAAGCGCCTGCGTCACCAGGTGGGCCGCGCCATCGCCGATTTCGGGATGATCGAAGCGGGCGACAAGGTGATGGTCTGCCTGTCCGGCGGCAAGGACAGCTACACCCTGCTGGACGTGTTGCTGCAGCTGCAGAAGAAGGCGCCGGTGGAATTCAGCATCACCGCGGTCAACCTGGACCAGAAGCAGCCCGGTTTTCCCGGGCACGTCCTGCCCGATTACCTGCGCGGCATTGGCGTCGATTTCCACATCATCGAACAAGACACCTACTCGGTGGTGAGCCGGGTGATCCCGGAAGGCAAGACCCAGTGTTCGCTGTGCTCGCGCATGCGTCGCGGTGCGCTGTACGCCTATGCGGAGGCGCAGGGGTTCACCAAGATCGCGCTGGGCCATCATCGCGACGACCTGGTCAACACCTTTTTCCTCAACCTGTTCTTCCATGCCAAACTGGCGGGCATGCCGCCCAAGCTGCTCAGCGACAACGGCAAGCACGTGGTGATCCGCCCGCTGGCCCATGTCCGCGAGGCCGACATCGAAACCTATGCCGACAGCCGGGGGTTTCCGATCATTCCCTGCAACCTGTGCGGCTCGCAGGAGAACCTGCAGCGCAAGCAGGTCAAGCACATGCTGGCGCAGTGGGAGAAGGACAGCCCGGGCCGCATCGAAACCCTGTCGCGCGCGCTGGGCGACATCCGCCCGTCACAATTGAGCGATGCCAACCTGTTCGACTTCAAGGCGTTGGGCAAGCACGGCGACTGCGCCATGCCCGATGCCCACGCCTGGCTCGCAGGCGGCGAGACGCAACGCGACGACGATTGACGCCGCATCATCGTCATTCCCGCCTTCGCGGGAATGACGGAAACAGCACCCCACCCCAGCTCTCCCCTGCTTGCAAGGGAGGGGCACAACCAGGATTCCCGATGTTCTTCCGCAATCTCACCCTGTTCCGCTTCCCTGCCGCGCTCGACCTGTCCGACCTCGACGCCCACCTGGCCGAGTGCGCGCTCAAGCCCGTGGGCCCGCTGGAACTGTCCAGCCGCGGCTTCATTCCGCCGTTCGGCCACCACGGCGACGCGCTCAGCCACCGCATCGACGAGTCGCTGTGGCTCACCGTGGGCGGCGAAGACAAGCTGCTGCCCGGCGCGGTGGTCAACGACCTGCTGCAGAAGAAGCTGGCGTCGATCGAAGAGAAAGAAGGCCGCAAGCCCGGCGGGCGCACCCGCAAGCGGATCAAGGATGAACTGATCATCGAGCTGCTGCCGCGCGCGTTCGTGCGCCCGGTGCGCAGCGATGCATTGCTCGATACCGCGCTGGGCGTGATCGCCATCGATACCTCCTCGCGCAAGAACGCGGAGTCCGTGGTGTCGGAAGTGCGCCGCGCACTGGGAAGTTTCCCGGCGCTGCCGGTCAATGCGGAAGTCGCGCCGCGCGCGATCCTGACCGGTTGGCTGGCCGGCGACCCGCTGCCGGAAGGCCTGTCGCTGGGCGACGAATGCGAGTTGCGCGATCCGGCCGATTCCGGGGCGGTGGTGAAGATCCAGCGCATGGAGTTGTCCGGCGAAGAGATCAACAAGCATCTGGAGGCCGGCAAGCAGGCCACGCGATTGGCGCTGACCCTGGATGACCACGTCAGCTTCGTGCTTGGCGAAGACCTGGTGGTGCGCAAGTTCAAACTGCTGGACGGCGCGGTTGACCAGCTGGAATCCACCGATCGCGACGACATCGCCGCCGAACTCGATGCGCGCTTCGCGCTGATGGCCGGCGAGTTCAAGCGCCTGTTCGCGGTGCTGGAAAAAGCCTTCAAGCTCAGCAAGGCGGAGTGAGCCGCAGCGCCGGCAGACCGCCATTCGCTAGACTTGACGCATGTCGTCCCTGCTGCGCCTGTTTCCCTCGTTCCGCGCCACGCCAAAGGCGCCAGCGGTGCAGCGCGACAGCGTCGAAATCGCATTGGCCGACGGCCGTCGCATCGACATCCTGCGCGTGCGCGATCCGCGGGCGCGCAGGATCAAATTGGCGGTGGACGAACGCGGCGCGCGGCTCACCCTGCCGCTGCGCGCCAGCCGCGCCGAAGGCGAGCGCTTCCTGCACGAGCACCGCGCCTGGCTGACGCAGCAGCTTGCACTGCAGGCGCAGGCTGGCGGCGACGGCTTGCGGCGCGACGTCACCGGCGCGCTGCCGCTGCGTGGCCACCAGCTGCCGCTGCGCTGGGAAAGCGGGCGCGCCACCCGGCTGGAACAGGACGCGGCGGGCACGCTGCGCTTCCTGGCTCCGGCCAGGGCCGGCGACGCTGCACTGCGGCGCGCGCTGCAGGAGTTCTATGAGGCCGAAGGGCGCGCCGACCTCGGCCGCTGGTTGCCGGCCTACCTGCCCGGGCTGCCGCACCCGCCGCGGCGAATCGTGTTCAAGCGGCCCAGCACGCTGTGGGGCTCTCTGGCGCCGGATGGCACCGTGGCGCTCGATCTGGCCCTGCTGCTGGCGCAGCCGGCCGCATTCGAATACGTGCTGGTCCACGAGCTTTGCCACCTGCTGCACCGCGACCATTCGCCGCGCTTCTGGCACGCAGTGGAGCTGCGCTTTGCGGACTGGCGCGAGCAGCGCGCCTACCTGCGCGAGGAAGGTCGCGGGCTGAAGGCGCGCCTGCGCCAGCTGCTGGCCGGTTGAGCGGAAATCCCGCGTTCTTCGTTAGACAATTCACGCACCGGGGATGCCGTTCATGAACACCAACTGCCGCCGCTTGCTCGGCTTGGCCCTGATCGCCGCGGTCATTGCGCTGCCGGCCTGCAAGAAAGCCGCGGAACGCGTGACCGAAGCCGCCATTGAACACGCCACCGGCGCCCGGGTGGACAAGGATGGCAACGCGATGACCATCAAGACAGAGAAGGGCGACGTGAAAATCGTCAGCGCCGATGCGAGCGGCAACGTGGCCTTGCCGGCCGGCTTTCCCTCCGACATCTATCTGCCTGGCGAGCGCAAGGTCGCCAGCGTGGTGGACATGGCCGGCATGCAAATGGTCAACCTGACCGCGCCCGGCGCCATCGGCGAGCTCTACGCCGAGGCCGACAAGGCCATGCAGGGGGGCGGCTGGAAACGCGAAATGGCGATGCAGTCCAACGACGGCAGCACCCTGATGTTCAGCAAGGACAAGCGCCAGGTGTTCTATCAGCTGGTCAAGGCCGACGGCGGCGGCACCCAGTTGGCCATCCGCACCGGCACCAACGAATAAGCCTCAGCGGGCGACGAACGCGTCGATTGCCGCAGCCACCGCATCGGGCTGCTGCATGTGCAGGTGATGCCCGCCGGGGAACGTCTGCAGGCGCCCCTGCGGCAGCAGCGCCACGCGCCGCCGACGTTCCGCATCCGCCAGATATGGCTGGGCGGGGTCGGCGAACACGGCCAGCACCGGGCAATCGATGGCCGCCAGCACGTCGTCGATCTGCGCCTGCGTCATCCGGGTCAGCGTGGGCAGGGTCAGGCGCGGGTCGCTGCTCCACACGAAGCCGCCGGGGACGGCGCGCACGCCGCGCTCCACCAGCAGCCTGATTTGCACGTCATCCAGCCCGCTACCCGGCACCCGGCTCGCATTCAGGCGCGCTCGCACGGCGGTGCCGATGTCCGGGAACACGCGCAGGCGCTTGTCCTTGACCACGCGCTGCGCGGTGACTGCGTCGCGCATGCGTTCTGCCGTGCGCGTGGGCAATTCGGCCAGGGCGCCCAGCATTTCGATCGCCACCAGGCGCTCGATCCGCTCGGGGCAGGCCGCCGCCAGCAGGCTGGCGATCCCCGCGCCCATCGAATGCCCGAGCAGGGAAAAGCGCTCCCAGCCCAGCGCGTCGGCCACGTCCAGCACCGCCGCCAGCGCCACGCTGAAGCCGTATTCGGTGCCTGCCGGCAGGTGTGCGCTGCGGCCGTGGCCCGGCAAATCCAGCGCCACCAGATCCAGCCCGCGCAGACGCGCCGCCAGCGGAACGAAGCTGGCGGCATTGTCCAGCCAGCCGTGCAGGGCCAGCACGCGGGCGCCGTGGCCGTCGTTGCGCAAGGCGCTGACGCGGCCCAGGGCGATGTCGAAGCCAACCTCGCGCATCACGTCCACCCTGCCGCCTGCCGCGCAAGCGCCGCCAATGCGTCGGCATGCGCGCCGTCCGCGTTGAGGCAGGGGATGTAGCGCAGCGATTGCCCGCCGGCCGCGCGAAACGCGTTCGCGTTCTCCACCGAAATTTCTTCCAGCGTCTCCAGACAGTCCACCGCAAAGCCGGGGCAGGCAACATCCACGGTGCGCACCCCCTCGCGCGCCAGTGTTTCCAGCGTGGGCAGGGTGTATGGCTGCAGCCAGCGTTCGCGTCCGAAGCGCGATTGGAAGGTCAGCATGAGTTCATCGCGCGGCATGCCCAGCGCCGCGGCAATCGCCACCGCGCTGGCCTCGCACTGCGCCGCATACGGGTCGCCCCCATCCACCAGCCGCTGTGGAATGCCGTGGAACGACAGCAGCAGGCGTTCGCCGCGCCCGTGCGCAGCCCAGTGCGCGCGGATCGAGCCGGCCACTGCCGCCGCCCAGCCGGCATCGGCGTGATAGTCGTGCAGCATGCCCACTTGAAAACCGGACCCGTGCGCGGCGATCGCATCGGCCACGCTGGCCGTGGTGGTGGTGGAATACTGCGGATACAGCGGCAGCACGCGCAGCTGGCGCACGCCTTCGGCGCGCAGGCGATCCAGCACTGCGGGCACGGACGGCTCGCCATAGCGCATCGCGTGCGCCACCCGCCAACCCGGCAAGCGTGCCGCCACTTCCTCCGCCAATGCCGCCGTGTGCACCGCCAGCGGGGAGCCGCCGGGCAACCAGATCTGCGCATATTTGTGCGCCACCTTGGGGCTGCGCAGCGGCAGGATCACGAAGTGCAGCAGCGGGCACCACAGCCAGCGCGTCAGCTGGACCACGCGGTGGTCGTGCAGGAACTGCGCCAGATAGCGGCGAACCGCGCGGGCAGTGGGCGCCTGCGGGGTTCCGAGATTGACCAGCAGCAGCGCCGGCGGGGCGTCGTGGGCGTTTTTCATGGGCATAGGATCGCATGCAGGCCGGCGCTGCCCGCGTGGCTTATGATCGATTCATCGCGAAACCGCCACGATGCGGCTTCGCCCACCTGTTGCAACGGAGATTCCGATGAAGCCGACGCCGCGCCGCCTGACCCTTGCCCTCGCCGTCCTGCTTGCTGCCGGCAGTGTCGCCGCCGGTGCCCGCGAGGACGTCCGCGCCGACGACGCGGTGCGGGTGATGAAGCAGATCCAGGCCATTCCGGAATCGTCCATCCCCGACCGCCTGCTGGACGAAGCGCGCGGGATCGTGGTGGTACCGGACACCATCAAGGCCGGCTTCATGCTGGGCGGGCGCCGTGGCCTCGGCCTGATGTCGGTGAAAACCGCCAATGGCACATGGTCCAACCCGGTGTTCGTGAAACTGGCCGGCGCCAGCTTTGGCCTGCAAGCCGGCGTGCAGTCGGCCGACGTGATCCTGGTGTTCCGCAGCCAGCGCGGCCTGGACAACATCGTGAACGGCAAGTTCACCCTCGGCGCCGATGCCGGCGTGGCCGCCGGGCCGGTAGGCCGCAACGCCGCGGCCGCCACCGACGGCGCGCTGAAGGCCGAAATCTGGTCGTGGTCGCGCGCGCGCGGGCTGTTTGCCGGCGTGGCGCTGGATGGTGCGGTGCTGTCGATCGACAACGGCGCAAACAGCACCGCCTATGGCGAGGGCGTCACTCCACGCATGATTTTCGAAGGCCGTGCGCCGCAGGCACCGTCCTCGGCGATCGTCGGTTTCCGCGATACCCTGGAAGAAGCCACCAACGCGGCGCGCTTTGCCCGCCAGCGCGCCAACCCGCCGGCGGCAGTCGCCGCGCCGGACGCTTCCGCGGTGCAGCCGCTGGACGCGGGCGCGCCAGCCACGGCCACCCCGCTGCCGCCCGCCAGCAAGCCGTAAGCCGCCACAAATCCGCGTAAAATCACTCGATCGTCAGCAACGGCAAGGCACGCAATCATGGGCGGTTTCAGTATTTGGCATTGGTTGGTCGTGCTGGTCATCGTGCTGCTGGTGTTCGGCACCAAGCGTCTGACGTCGGGTGCGCGCGATCTCGGCAAGGCGGTGCACGAATTCAAGAAGGGCATGCACGGCGACGATGGCGACACGCCGGCGCCCCGGCTCGGCGAGGACAAGCCGGCGCCGGCACCCACCGAACAGCGCGAACGCGACGACGCCGCGCGCTGACGCCGCAAGGCGCCGTCGATGTTCGATTTCTCCTTCGGCGAAATGCTGGTGGTCGCGCTGGTGGCGCTCATCGTGCTGGGTCCGGAACGCCTGCCCAAAGCCGCGCGTTTCGCCGGGTTGTGGGTGCGCAAGGCGCGCGCGCAGTGGTATGCAATGAAGAACGAACTGGAGCAGGAGCTGGCCAGCGAGGAGCTCAAGCGCAGCCTGCAGGAAACCCGCCAGGCGCTGCAGGACGCCGAGGCGCAGCTGCGGCAGGCCTCCGCAGACCTGCCGAAGGCCCTTGAACCACCGCCTGCCGTGGACACCCGCCACGATGACTGACGGCGCCGCAGACAACGAGCGCCCGCTGATCGCGCACCTGCTGGAGCTGCGCACGCGCCTGCTGCGCGGCGTGGCCGGGCTGATGCTGGTGCTGCTGGCATTGCTGCCCTTCGCCAATCGCCTGTACGCCCTGCTGGCGCAGCCGCTATTGGCCAAGCTGCCAAAAGGCGGCCAGCTGATCGCCACCGAAGTGGCGTCGCCGTTCTTCGCGCCGATGAAGCTGGCCTTTTTTGCGGCGCTGATGGTCGCGATGCCATGGCTGCTGTATCAGGCATGGGCGTTCGTGGCACCGGGCCTGTACAAACGCGAAAAACGACTGGCCCTGCCGCTGCTCAGCTCGGCGCTGGCGCTGTTCTACGCCGGCTGCGCGTTCGCCTACTTCCTGGTGTTGCCGATGGTGTTCGGCTTTCTGGCGCGGGTCACGCCCAGCGGTGTGGCGATGATGACCGACATCAGCGCCTACCTGGATTTCGTGCTGGTGCTGTTCCTCGCCTTCGGGCTGGCCTTCGAGCTGCCGGTGGCGCTGGTGATCCTGGCGCTGCTGGGCTGGGTGACGCCGGCGCAGCTGCGTGAAGGTCGCGGCTACGCGGTGGTCGGCATCTTCATCGTGGCGGCGCTGCTGACCCCGCCCGACGTGGTCAGCCAGCTGATGCTGGCGATCCCGATGTGCCTGCTCTACGAAGCGGGCATCATCGCTGCCAAACTGGTCGCACCGGGCAAACAGGCCGATGGAACCGCTGCCTGAACGCAACCCGGCGGGGTTCTGGGCGCGCAGCGCCGCATGGTCGCTGGACGCTGTCTGCCTGCTGCCGCTGGCGCTGCTGCTTGGCGCATCGCCGATACGCGCGGCATTGGTGCAGGCCAGCGCAGCCTTCTCCGCACTGTCCGCCGACATGACTCGCCTGCTGGATGCGGCGCTGGCGCAGGGGCAGATCCCCACCGCGCGGGTGCTGAGCTGGCTGCAGGATCCGCGCTTGCTGGCCAGTATCGACCAGCTGCAATCGGCGCTGACCCTGCTGTTGATCCTGCCGCTGCTGTTCTACGCCGCGCTGGCCGGCCTGTGGTCGGTGGGTTTCGAGGCCTCGGCGTGGCAGGCAACGCCCGGCAAGCGCGCACTGGGGCTGGTGGTCACCACCGCCCACGGTGGCCGCCTGTCGCGCCGGCAGGCACTGCTGCGCTTTGCGGCGGCCGGCGTGTCCTGGCTCAGCCTGAATCTGGGGCACGCGATGGCGGCGTTCGCGCCGCACCTGGCCCTGCACGACCGGCTCAGCCACAGCCGCGTGCTGGCCGCACGTCCGGGGCTTCCGCTGTGGGCCAGGGCGTGGCTGGGCCTGCTGGCGACAGGGTTCCTGCTGGGAAGCGTGCTGGCGTTTCGCTGGTTGCAGGGGTGGATGCTGCAGGCGGCGGGCGCGGCCTGATTCAGGCCTCGAACGTGTGCGGGGAGGGCAGCGTGGCCGGCGCTTCGCCAAACGTGTCACGCCACGCCAGGTAGGCGCCGCCTGTCACCAGCACCAGCACCACTGCGGCAAAGCCGAGTATCGCCAGCATCGTCACCACCACGCCCACAACGGGGTGGAGCATGCTGCCCAGCGTCGCCAGCAGCGCCACCCCCAGCGCGGCCGCGAGCGCCCCCACCAGCAGTGCGCCGATGAACAGCACGCCGGCCAGCATGTTGGGGGCCGCGTTGCGCACCAGCGCCCGCAGCGCAGCGACAAGCGCAGCGCCCGGATGGCAGCCGGAAAACAGCATCAGCGGAATCGCGAGCAGCAACAGGCCATAGCTGAAGTAGTTGAAGCCCATCTGCAGCAGGAACAGCAGCCCGGGATGGTGCGGCTCGGGCAATGTCGTCGTCGCGCCCTGCATCGCCGACTGCATCGCCTGCAGGTAGTCGCGCCAGTAATCACTGCCCGCAATGGCCATCAACAGCATCCCGCCGATGACCGTCAGCACCATTTGCGCCACCCCCAGCCATGCCAGCCGCCGTCCATGCGGCGTGCGCAGCGGCGCGAACACGTCGCGCGCGCGCGACGGTCGCCCGGCCTCGGTTTCGCGCACCACGTGCATCACCCCGCCCAGCAGGATCGGCACCAGCAACACCACCAGCGCGGTCAATGGCAATGCCACCGCCATCATCGCGCCCACGCCAACCCCGTTGCCCGGCCCGGCCGCATTGACGCCACCCACCAGCAGCGCCAGCACCAGCACCATCAGCAGGACGGCGGCATACAGCGCCGCGATCATCAACAGGGCGGCGCCCAGCACCGCGCGCGGGTTTCGTGCGCCCAGATCAATGGCCTGCCGAAACCACACCCAGCCCTGACTGACCGGCAACCTGCGAATGTCCATGCTGCGCCTCGAAATGAAGCGCACAGGATACCGGAGCGCCGGTCAACGCCGCGCGAGGCGAACGAAGCGGCGCAACACGGCGCGCGCGTCCGGCGCGGCGCTGACCTCGGCCGCCAGCTGCCGGCTGCAGCGCCCTTCGCCGGCCAGTGCCTCCGCGCGTGCGCGGATATAGCCGCGCATGTGGGTGGTGCTGAATTCCGGGTGGAACTGCACGCCCCAGGCGCGCTCGCCCCAGCGAAAGGCGTGGCAGGCATCATGCGCGTTGCAGGCCAGCACGTCAGCGCCCGGCGGCGGGCGCAGCACGCTCTGCAGATGGGTGGCCTGCGCCGGGAAACGTGCCGGCAATCGGGAAAACAGCGGATCGGCGCTGGCGCTGGTCTGCAGGTCAATGCAAACGGTGCCCATCTCGCGTCCGTTCGGGTTGTAGCCCACCTCACCGCCCAGCGCATGCGCCAGCAACTGATGGCCGTAGCAAATGCCCAGCAGCGGCAACCCTGCATGCGCGGCCTCGCCAAGCCAGGCCGCGCTGCGCTCGCTCCACGGCAGACGCTCGGTGACCATCGCCGCCGAGCCGGTGATCAACACCCCGGCAAAGCCTTCGCGCGACGGCAAGGCATCGTCTGCGGCGGCATCCACCACCACGGCCTCGTCACGGCCCAGTCCTGCGGCCACGCGTATCCAGTGGGCGAAGCTGCCGTAACGACGCATGCTGGGCGTTGGCTGCCCGGTTTCAAGGATGAGGAAGGGCGTGGTCATCAGGGTCTCGCTCCTCCCCTTTGCGCGCAGCGCAAGGGGGAGGTTGGGAGGGGGGGCGGCTCTTGGCGGTGGAAAGGCACCCCTCCCCGACCCTCCCCTTCGCCTTCGGCGAAAGGGAGGGAGTGGAAGCGGCGCACTTATACTAAACGGCTACGCCGCAGCATCGTGCATCCATGACCGTCGCCATCACCTTCCAGCAACTCGTCTCGCGCCTCAACGCCTACTGGGCGGAGCAGGGCTGCGTCCTGATCCAGCCGCTGGACCTCGAGGTCGGCGCCGGCACCTTCCATCCGGCCACCTTCCTGCGCGCGCTGGGCCCGGAGCCGTGGAACGCCGCCTACGTGCAGCCCAGCCGCCGCCCCACCGACGGCCGCTACGGCGAGAACCCCAACCGCCTGCAGCGCTATTACCAGTTCCAGGTGGTGATGAAGCCCAGTCCCGACAACATCGTCGAGCTGTACTTCGACTCGCTGAAGGCACTGGGCATCGACCCGCTGGTGCACGACCTGCGCCTGGTCGAGGACAACTGGGAATCGCCGACGCTCGGCGCCTGGGGCCTGGGCTGGGAGGTCTGGCTGAACGGCATGGAAGTGACCCAGTTCACCTACTTCCAGCAGGCCGGCGGGCTGGAGTGCCGCCCGGTGCTGGGCGAGATCACCTACGGCCTCGAACGCCTGTGCATGTACCTGCAGAACTGCGACAACGTCTACGACCTCATCTGGACCTACGGCCCGGACGGGCTGCCGGTGACCTACGGCGACGTCTATCACCAGAACGAAGTCGAGCAGAGCACCTACAACTTCGAATACGCCGACGTGGCCGAGATGTTGCACCGCTTTGATGCCTGCGAGGCGGAAGCGATGAAGCTGGTCGAGGCCGGCCTGCCGCTGCCCGCCTACGAGCAAGTCACCAAGGCCAGCCACAGCTTCAACCTGCTGGACGCGCGCCGCGCGATCTCGGTGACCGAGCGCCAGCGCTACATCCTGCGCGTGCGCAAGCTGTCGCAGGCGGTGGCGGAAAGCTCACTTGCGGCGCGAGAAAAGCTGGGCTTCCCCGGCGTCAAGGATCCCGCGAAGCGCAAAGCGCTCGGACTCGATGCCACGCCGCAGGTGAACGCATGAACATGCAACCCCTTCTGATCGAACTCGGCACCGAAGAGCTGCCGGTCAAGGCGCTGCCGGGATTGGCGCAGGCGTTCTTCGACGGCGTGCTGGCCGCGCTGGACAAGCGCGGCGTGGCGGTGGAGCGCGGCGACGCCAAGCCGCTGTACTCGCCGCGCCGGCTGGCGGTGCTGTTGCCGGGCGTGGCGACCGAGCAGCCGGAGCAGACCTCCGAGGTGCTGGGCCCGTACCTCAACATCGCGCTGGACGCCAACGGTGCGCCGACCAAGGCGCTGGAGGGCTTTGCCGCCAAGGCCGGCGTCGAGTGGACCGCGCTGGAGAAAACCCGCGACGCCAAGGGCGAGCGCTTCGTCCACCGCGCCACCACGCCGGGCGCGCTGACCCTCGACCTGCTGCAGGGCGTGCTGGACGAGGCGCTGGCCGGCATGCCCATTCCCAAGCCGATGCGCTGGGGCGCGCACGCTTACGGTTTCGCCCGCCCGCTGCACTGGCTGGTGGCGCTGCTGGGCAACGAGATCGCTGATGTCGAAGCGCTGGGCATCCGCGCCGGCCGCGACACCCGCGGCCACCGCTTCCATCACCCGGACGCCATCGCCATCGCGCAGCCGCAGGACTACGTGGACGCGCTGCGCGGCGCCAAGGTGCTGGTGGATGCCGACGCGCGCCGCGCGCGCATCGTCGATGAAGTCGAACGCGCGGCCAGCGCCGTCGGCGGCAGCGCCCGCATCGACGCCGGCAACCTGGAGCAGGTGAATTGCCTCAACGAATGGCCGGTGGCGGTGGCCTGCGCGTTCGAACGCGAGTTCCTGGCGGTGCCGCAGGAAGCGCTGGTCGAGACGATGGAGGCCAACCAGAAGTTCTTCCCGGTGCTGGATGCCAGCGGCAAGCTCACCGAGAAGTTCATCGGCATCGCCAACATCGAATCCAAGGACCCGGCGGAAATCCGCAAGGGCTACGAGCGGGTGATCCGCCCGCGCTTCAGCGACGCCAAGTTCTTCTTCGACGAGGACCTGAAGCAGGGCCTGGCGTCGATGGGCGACGGGCTGAAGACCGTCACCTACCAGGCCAAGCTGGGCAGCGTGGCCGACAAGGTGGCGCGCGTGGCCGCGCTGGCCAAGGCCATCGCCGCGCAGGTCGGCGCCGATGCGGCGCAGGCGGAGCGCGCGGCGCTGCTGGCCAAGAACGACCTGCAAAGCCGCATGGTCAATGAGTTCCCCGAGTTGCAGGGCATCGCCGGCCGCTACTACGCACAGCAGGCGGGCGAACCTGATGCGGTGGCACTGGCGATCGACGAGGCCTACCGCCCGCGCTTCGCCGCCGACGACATCGCGGCATCAACGCTGGGCAAGGTGCTGGCGATTGCCGAACGGCTGGACACGTTGGCCGGCGGTTTTGCCGCGGGCCTGAAGCCGACCGGCAACAAGGACCCGTTCGCGCTGCGGCGCAATGCGCTGGGACTGGCACGGACGATTATCGAGAGCGGGTTCGAGCTTGATCTGAAGTCCCTTACTGGCGAAGCACTGGAACAGGTTTATCAAGCAAAGCTGTGGGCAGCTCTCGACGATAAAGCTAAAGCCGCGAAGACCGCTAAAGAGAAGGGCGTTGCTGTTGAGGACTATCAAACAGCAGAAGTTGTTGGCGGAGGAACGCCTGGCCGCATTGATGAAATTTACGACTTCATCCTCGACCGCCTGCGCGGCTACTACGCCGACAAGGGCGTGCCGGCCTCGCAGTTCAACGCGGTCGCCGAGCTGAAGCCGGCCTCGCTGTACGACTTCGACCGCCGCCTCGATGCCATCGGCACCTTCGCGCAGCTGCCGGAGGCTGCCGCGCTGGCCGCCGCCAACAAGCGCATCGGCAACATCCTGAAGAAGGCCGACATCGACATCCCGGCGATGGAGGACGCGGCGCTGCTGTCCGAGCCCGCCGAGCTGGCGCTGGCCGAAGCGGTGGAAGCCGCCTACGCCGAGACCGGCCCGGCGCTGGCGGTGGGCGATTACGTCAGCGTGCTGACCCGTCTGGCGGCGCTGCGCGCGCCGGTGGACGCGTTCTTCGACGCGGTGATGGTCAACGCCGACGATCCGAAGGTGCGCGCCAACCGGTTGGCGCTGCTGCAGCGGCTGGCCAGCCGGCTGGGCAGCGTGGCGGCGATTGAACATCTGTCGGTGTAAACCCACTCACTCCCCTGCGAATGCAGGAAGACTGCTGCTCTTGCTCCCTCCCCTGCTTGCAGGGGAGGGTTGGGGAGGGGTTCGCGCTTCGTCGCGAAAACGCAACCCCTCCGCTGCGCAAGGGGGGAGACAAGCATCCAGGTTAATCGTCCGTTGACGCCGCATCGGTATCCTGCGCCGATGCCCCCTGCCCGCACACGCCTGCCGCTTCTTCTCGCCTGCTGCCTCGCCGCCGCGCCCGCCCTGGCGGCGAAGGTGACGAAGGTCGATATCCAGGGCCTGCCGAACGCGGCGATGGAAGACAACGTGCGCAGCGCGCTGTCGCTGCAGAACGAGCTGGGCAAGACTCTGCGCCCGCGCCGGTTGCGCTACCTGCTGCAGGTTGCCGAAGGCGAATCGCGCAGGGCGCTGGAGCCATTCGGCTATTACTCACCCACCATCCATGTGACCCGCAGCGATCGTCCGGCGCCTGCCGATGCCGACAACGGCGAAGGCGCCGACGAGGCCGCGGACAACGCAGGCGACAACGCCGGTGCCGTCACCACCCACCGCGCCGACGATCAGCCGCTGACGGTGACGATCCGGATCGAACCCGGCGCGCCGGTGCGCGTGCGCGGCCTCGACCTGGGCATCGACGGCCCTGCCGGCAAGGACGCCGCCGTCGCCGGCGCACTGGCCGCATTCCAGCCACGCAAGGACGACATCCTCGACCATGCACGTTACGAGGCCAGCAAGGCGCAGGTGAACCTTGCGCTGCTCAATCACGGCTATTTCGATGCCGATTACGGCAGCCACCGGGTAGAGGTCACTCGCGCGCAGCTGGCCGCCGACATCGCGCTGCGCTGGAACAGCGGCATCCGCTACACGCTGGGCGACGCACGCTTCAGCCAGACGCCCGCGCCCATCATCGACCCGCACCTGTTGCGCAAGCTGGTGCCGTGGCAGCCCGGCGAGCCTTACGACGAAGCCGAGCTGGATCGCCTGCGCGCGTCACTGGTGGCGCTGGACTACTTCGGCCTGGTGGATGTGCAGGCCGCGCCCGGTCAGGCGGCCAGCGGGCAGGTGCCGGTCAACGTGGAGCTGACCCCGGCCAAGCGCAGCATCTACACCGTGGGTGCCAGCTACGGCACGCTCAGCGGCGCGGGCGTCAGCCTCGGCGTGGAGCGCCGCTATCTCAACCGGCACGGACACAAGGCGCTGGCGCAGATCGACTATGCCGAAAAGCGCAAGACCGCCACCGTGCAATACCGCATTCCCGCGTTCGCGTGGCTGGACGGCTGGTACACCGCCAGCCTGCAGGCCGCCGACGAGCAGACCGCTTACGTCAACAGCCGGCGGCTGGAACTGGTGGCCAGCCGCAACGGGCAGTACAGCGCGCATCTGAACCTGGTGGCCTCGCTGCACGTGCTGCGCGAGCGCTGGGCCTATTCCAGCCTCACCCGGCCGGTACCCAGCTTCACCTTCGCCAGTTTCGTGTTCCCCGCGCTGCGCGCCGAATACATCGACGTGGACAACCGCATGGCGCCGCGTCGCGGCATGGGCGCCGGGCTGACCTTGCGTGGCGGCAAAGGCGGCGCCGACGGCAAGGCCACGTTCTCGCAGTTGCTCGCCAACGTGCAGTGGTTCCACGGCTTCGACGCCGACAGCCGCTTGATCGCGCGCGGCGAATTGGGCCACACCTTCACCCGCGACGTGCTGAACCTGCCACCCAGCCTGCGCTTCTATGCCGGCGGCGACCGCAGCGTGCGCGGTTACGGTTGGCACGAAGTCGGGCCGCGCATCAGCACCGGCGCCGGCGACTATTTCACCGGCGCGCCCAACGTGCTCACCGCCAGCCTGGAATACGAACGCTACTTCTTCGGTCCGTGGGGCGCGGCGGTGTTCGTGGACACTGGCAGCGCATTCGAAGGCAAGCATGCCGATCTGCACACCGGCGTCGGCGTCGGCCTGCGCTGGCGCTCGCCGGTCGGGCCGGTGCGCATCGACATCGCGCACGGGCTGAAGTCGCCGGATTCGCCGATCACCCTGCACCTCAACATCGGGGCGGACCTGTGAGCCTGCGCGAGCGCTACCAGCGCTATCGCCGCCATGGCCTGCAACCGCTGCCTGCCGATGCAAGCAGCGAGCAGCGCGAGGCGCGCATCGCGGAATTGCGCATGCTGCGCCGCAAGCGCCGGCGCAAGATCGCCCTGCGCGGCGGCATCGCAATCGCGCTGGTCACCTGTGCGATTGCAGTGCTGGCGTATTGGCTATTGACCACCATCGGCGGCCGCGACGCCCTGCTGCGGCAAATCGTGGCGCGCCTGCCGGCCGGTACCGAACTCCGCTGGAAATCCGCTGAAGGCCCGGTCTCCGGGCCGCTGTTGCTGCGCGGCGTGCATTTCTCGATGCCGCGCCAGCGCGACCCCGACTGCGTGCCCAGCGATCGCGCCAGCTGCGCGATGGGGCGAATCGTGTTCGACGCGGACACCGTGCTGGTGGATCCCGCGCTGCGCCCCCTGCTTGGCCGCACCTTGCGCCTGGATGCACTCGCCATCGCGGGCGCCACGCTCGACCTGCCGCACGACGCTACCCCGTTCAAACTGCCCCGCTGGCCCGACGTGCTTCCGCAAATCGCGCCGCCGCTGGCCCTGCAGGCCGACACCCTCCGCATCGACGGGCTCAGGGTCGTGCAGGAAGGCGAGCCATTGATCGACATCCAGCGCGTGCGTGGCGGGCTGGACGCAGGCAACGGTCGCCTGCATGTGGAGCACGTCCGCATCGACAGCGATCGCGGCCGCTTTGCCGTGCATGGCGACTATGCGCCGCGCGACAATTTCCGCAGCGATGTCATCGCCAGCGCGGTGCTGCCGGCGCCCGCAGGACGCACGCCGGCGCGCCTGGGGCTGGTGGTGCGCGGCGACCTGGCGAACATGGTCGTCGCCATTGGCGGCACCGCGCCCGCGCCGCTGCACGCCACCCTGACCCTGCGTGGCAAGGACGCGCCACGCTGGCAGCTGCGGGCAGGCAGCGCGGCCCTCGACATCGGCCTGCTGACGGGGGGCGATGCGGCCTCGCTGCCGCTCGCTTTCACGCTGCAGGGCGACGGCGTGGCCGGCAACGCCACCCTGCAGGGCAAGGTGGAGCAGGGCGGCTTCAGCGCGATCCTGCTACCCTCCAGGCTCAGCCTTGAAGATCAGGTGCTGCGCCTGCATCCGCTGGTGGTGGAGACATCGGGCGGCCGCATCAGCGCGCAAGGCGATGCCGACCTGCGCGATGCCCGCCACGCCTCCGTCAACCTCACCCTGGCGGCGCGTGGCTTGCGCTGGACCAGCGCCGATGGCGCGACCGCGATTGCCGCCGACGCCGACCTTGGCCTGGCCGGAAAACTGGAGCAGTGGTCGCTGAAGGGGCAGGCACGACTGCAGCGCGGCCGTGGCAATACCGACGAGCGCGCCGTGCTCGATCTCATCGGCAGCGGCAATCGCGACGGCTTGCGGCTGGAGGTGCTGCACGTGGCCATGGCGCAGGGGCAGTTGGCCGGCAGCGGTCGCGTCGCGTGGTCACCGGCGCTGGCATGGCAGGCAACCGCGACGCTGGCCGGTTTCGACCCCGGCTATTTCGCGCCCGACTGGCCGGGCGCCATCAAGGGCACCCTGCACAGCCACGGCCAGCGCCGCCAGGACGGCAGCCTGCAGGCGCGGGTGGAGGCCACGTCGCTTGGCGGCACGCTGCGCGGGCGCGCATTGTCCGGACGCGCTGCGCTGGAGGTCGATGGCAACCGCTACAGCGGCGACGTCGCGCTGGCACTGGGCGAAAGCCGGATCGAGGCGACCGGCACGGTGGCCGCCAACATCGACGTGGATGCACGCGTTTCGCCGCTGCGGCTGGACGACCTGTTGCCCGCCGGCAAGGGCAGCCTGCGCGGCACGCTCCGCCTGCGCGGCCCGCGCAACGCACCGGATGTGGCGGTGGATCTGGCCGGCAGTGGACTGGCGTTCGGCGATTATCGGGCGGCAACACTGCAGGCGTCGGGCACGCTGCCGTGGCAGCGCGGCCACGGCAGCCTGCGTATCGACGCCGCCGATGTACAGGCCGGCGTGCCGTTGACGCACCTGCACGCCAGCCTGACCGGCGCGGTGGAAGATCTGCAATTCGATGTCGGGGCTGCGGGCGATCCGGGCGCGCTGGCCGTGCGCGGCGATGCGCGCAAGCAGGGCACGCGCTGGCAGGGCCGGTTGCGCCAGCTGACGTTGCAGCCGACCCGGGGCGCGGCATGGACGCTGCAGCAGCCGGCGCAATGGGCGTGGGATGGACGCAGCGGCACGCTGTCGCAGGCCTGCCTGCAGTCCGGCATCGGCGGCGCGCTGTGTGCCAGCGGCGACTGGCCGCGACGCGGCATCGATCTGCGCGGCAACGGCTTGCCGCTGGCATTGGCCAATGCGTGGTTGCCGGCGCGCGACGATGGCCGGCCGTGGCTGCTCGACGGCAATGCCAACGTCCTGGCCCAGGTGCGCCCGCAGGGCACTGCGTGGCGCGCCACCGCCACGCTGGAATCCGCCAGCGGCGGCATTCGCGACCGCGCGCGCGCGCGCCGCAACCTGTTCGGCTTTCGCGATCTGGTCGCCAGCGCCACGCTCGACCCGCAGCGCATCGAGGCCACCGTGGGCGCGGCGCTGGATCGCGATGGCCGCATCGACGCCCGCCTCGCCACCGGCTGGGACGCCTACGCGCCGCTGACGGGCGCACTCAAGGCCAGCATCCGCGAACTCACGTGGCTGGAATTGTTCTCGCCCGACATCGTCGAACCCGCCGGCAAACTCGACCTCGATGTGCGCCTGGCCGGCACCCGCGCACGCCCGCTGCTGGGCGGCACTGGCCAGCTGAGTGAATTCGCCACCGAACTGCCCGCCCTCGGCATCGCGGTTCAGGGCGGCGATCTGCGCCTGCAGGCACTGAATGACGGCAGCGCGCTGATCGATGGCAGCCTCGGCACCGGCAAGGGCCTCCTGCGCGTCGAAGGCAGCCTGGGCTGGCAGGACGATGCCACCCCACTGCAGTTGCGCCTGCACGGCAGCGACGTGCTGCTGGCCGATACCCGCCAGGTGCGCATCCTCGCCTCGCCGGACATCCGCCTCAGCTACCGCGCCGGCGCGCCGCTGCAGCTGCGCGGCAACATCGGCGTGCCCGAGGCCGATCTGCATCTGGAGCGGCTGGACATGGGCGTGTCGCCCTCGCCGGACGTGGTGGTGCTGGATCCCGCCGACCCAACCCAAGCCGCCACCCCGCTGGCGCTGGATCTGGACGTGGTGGTCGCGCTGGGCAACCGGGTCCAGCTGGATGGCTATGGCCTGACCGGCACGCTGGGCGGCAGCCTGCGCGTGCTGCAGCCACCGGGCCGCGATCTGCGCGCCACCGGCGTGCTGGCGGTGGGCGGCCGCTACCGCGCCTACGGTCAGGATTTGCGCATCACCACCGGCAAGCTGATCTGGTCGAATGCGATTGCCGGCGATCCGCTGCTGGACATCCGCGCCCAGCGCGAGGTTGGCGCAGTGACGGTCGGCGTGCAGGTCAATGGGCGGGCCTCGGCGCCGCAGGTCAGCGTCTGGTCGATGCCGGCGATGAGCCAGTCGGAAGCGCTGGCCTACCTCACCCTGGGCCGCCCGCTGCCCAGCCTGAGCAGCCGCGAGCTGCAGCAGCTCGACGTGGCCAAATCCGCGCTCAATGCCGGCGTGGGCCTGCTGACCGCCAAGCTGGGTGCGCGCATCGGCCTGGACGATGCCGGAGTGAGCACCTCGCGCGCACTCGGCGCCGAAGTGCTGGGCGTCGGCAAATACATCTCGCCAAAACTCTATGTCAGCTACGGCGTGTCCCTGCTCGGCACCGGCCAGGTGGTCACGCTCAAGTATCTGCTGCGCAAGGGCTTCGACATCCAGATCGAATCGTCCACGGTCGAGAACCGTGCATCCGTGAATTGGCGCAAGGAAAAGTAGCGCGGCACAAAGACCGCGGCCGCGCTGCCGGTGCTTCCTTGCGGCTGCAAAACCGCATGGCAACGGGCCCCCAGCAGGCGCAGCCCGTCATGCCGGCCGTTCCGGCATGACGGGGATACGCCACGCGCCCGAGCGACCAGGCACGCGGCATCACATCGGGCCTGGCGGATTACAGGTCGAAGCCGAAGCCCGCGCCGGCGGACGACTCGCTGCCGCTGAAGCTTGCGCCCAGCGAGAATGAACCACGGTCGCCCAGGCGCTTGCCGTAGCCGATCGACACCGCACCCTGGCTACCCTGCACGCCCACGCCGATCGCGATCCGACCCTTCGCGGAGGCACCCAACGCCGCGTTCACCGCCATCTGGGTCATTGCGCTGCCCATCGCGCCAAGCCGGTCGATGCGCCGGTCGGTCTGCGCGAAGCGGCGGTCCATTTGCTGCTGGTACTGGTTGAACGTATCGTTCCAGGCGGCGAACCTCGCATCCGCATGCGCCTTCGCCGCGGCCAGGGTCTGGCCGGAGGTGGAATCGGTATATGCCTTGGATGCCGTCAGGGTGGTGACATCGCCAGCGTCGGCATGCGCATTGGCCGCGGTGAGGGTAGCCGCATCGCCGGCGTCCGCATGCGCATTGGCTGCGGACAAGGTGGCGGTGTCGCCCGCGTCCACCATCTGGGCCACCTGGCCCAGGTCGGCGCCGGTTCCTGCTGGGCCCTGAGGACCGGCCGGGCCGGCCGGGCCGACCGGGCCGGCGGGACCGGCGGGACCGCTGGGGCCCATAGGACCGGTGGGGCCTGAAGGGCCTGAAGGCCCCGCAGGACCCTGCGGGCCCTGTGGGCCGGGCGAGCCCACCCCACCCGCCAGCGCCGTCAATCTGGAATCGACCGCTGCGAACGCAGCCGCCACGGTGCCGTAGCTGGTCCCCTGGATGTTGAAGCTCGGCGGAGTGAACACGCCACCAACCAGACTGGCGCCACCGCCGTACCAGCCCACCAGCGTCCGCAGCTGGCGTACATTGACCGCATCGGTGTCCTGGGTCCCGTCAGCCAGGTAGATGATCTGATTTTCGTGATCCTGCCTGCCCACCGAAACCGCGAAATCACGGTCGGCCACGGCCTGGTAGCCAATCGCGGTACTGCCGAAATTCAACGCTTCCGACTGGTAGCCGAACGCACTGGATGCCTCCCCCGTGGCGCGGTTGTCGTAGCCGAAGGCACTGGCGCCGAACTGGCTGGCGTAGTTGCGATAGCCGATGGCGCTGGACGCCACCCCGCCAGCGAAATCGAAGAGGCCGATCGCGGTGCTCTGGATGTTGTCCGCCGTGCTTTGCAGGCCCATCGCCACGCTGTTGTCCCCCCGCGCGTAGGCCGCGTTGCCTACGGCCACCGAAGACAGACCCTCGGCCCTCGCGAGCTCCTCCAAATTGACCATTCCATCACCGTTGCCATCCGACCATCCGCCTGCTGCAAAAGACCCGTTGCCCTGTGCTTGAGCCATGAAGCCGAAGGCACTGGAATACAAACCACTGGCCCTGTTGTTGAAACCGAAGGCGGATGACCAGTCGTTGATGGCAACATTGGAAACGCCAAATGCACTGCTGAACCGGCCACGGGCCAAGTTGTTCGAGCCGAAGGCATTACTTAGATCGTTGGTGGTCTTGTTTCCAAAGCCAACTGCACTGCTGGCGGTCGCGGAAGCAGTATTGTCGAACCCATATGCCGACGCCTGGATGGCACAGGTGGCATTGTTGCTTCCGTACTCGCTGCCCTGATCGGTGGGTGCGGCTGGCAGCGGGTTGCCGTTGATATCCAGGCATGGCGGATCGGCCGCGAAAGCCGGGGCGGCGGTCGCCGCCAACAGGGCCAGGCTCAAAACAGACAACGCCGGATGCCGGCGGCTAAGGGTGTCGGACATGTGGTTTTCCTTGGTCAAGGCCGGGCGAAATGCCGGCGTGACTGTCCTATGCGAAACTTCATCGACAATCCGGACATGCGTGGGGAAGACGCTTGCCATCGGCCACCCAATCGCCCGAAGTCACCATGCTGCTGGCGCGCGCGCGCGCCGGCGACGATGCGGCGCTGGGTGCCGCCTATTCGGCGTTGTACGACGAGCTGAAGCGCGCCGCTCGCCAGCAGCTGCGGCGCATGCACGACGCCTTCCAGACCACCGCGCTGGTGCACGAGGCCTACATGAAGCTGGCCGGTGGCGCGCAGCTTGCCGCGGTGGACCGCAACCACCTGCTCGCACTGTCGGCGCGGGCCATGCGCCAGGTGCTGGTGGACGACGCGCGCGCGCGCAAGGCGGAAAAGCGCGGCGGCGGCCAGGAGGCGTTGACGCTGGGCGCCGCGCTGGGCAACGGCGAGACTGCAGCGGTCGAGGTGCTCGCGCTGGACGAACTGCTGTCTTCCTTGCACAGGCTCGACAAGCGCGCCGCGCAGATCGTGGAGTTGCGCTACTTCGGCGGCTATTCCGAAACCGAGATCGCGGACATGCTGGGCATCAGCGACCGCACGCTGCGCCGCGACTGGCGCAAGGCGCGCGCCTTCCTGTTGGCGGAGATGCAGGCGTGAGCGACACGGCCCGCCGCCAGCGTGCGCTGGCCATGTTCGATGAAGTTGCCGAGCTTGATGGCGACACCCGGGAACAGCGACTGCTGGCACTGTGCGGGGATGACGCGGCGCTGCTCGCGCAGGTGCGGGCGCTGCTGGCCGCGGATGCGGACGCCACCGAACCCTTCGCCGGTGCCCCGCACTGGGGCGCGGCCCTCGCTGCCGACGCCACCGACGGCGATGTCCTGCTCGGCCGCAAGATCGGCGCATGGACTGTGCTCCGGATCATCGGCCGCGGCGGCATGGGCACGGTGTACGCGGCGGAACGCAGCGATGGCGCCTACTGTCAGCAGGCCGCGCTCAAGGTGATACGGGCCAGCGCCGATTCACAACTGGCGCGCGAACGCTTCCTGCGCGAACGCCAGATCCTCGCGCAGCTGCGCCATCCCAACATCGCCAGCCTGCTCGACGGCGGCATCACCCCCGCGGCCGAGCCCTGGTTCGCGATGGAGCTGATCGAAGGCGAGCCGATCGACCGCTGGTGCGACGCGCGCCGGCTTTCCTTGCGCGCGCGCGTTGTGCTGTTCCTGCAGGTGCTGGAGGCTGTGCGCTATGCGCACCGCAACCTGGTGGTGCACCGCGACCTCAAGCCATCCAACCTGCTGGTCGAGGGCGAAGGCCAGGTCAAGCTGCTGGACTTCGGCATCGCCAAGCAGCTGCAGGGCACCGACGAGACCGCCACCCACGACCGCGCATTGACCTTCGAGTACGCCAGTCCGGAACAGCTGCACGACGCGCCCATCACCACCGCCACCGACCTCTGGCAACTCGGGGTGGTCCTGCACCGGCTGCTGTCGGGCGCGCATCCATTCGGGCTTACCCGCGACACCCCGGTGGCCAACCAGCTGCAGCAGCTCGAACGCGAGCCGGAACCATTGACCCGTGCCGCCGCACAGGCTTCGCCCCAGCAGGCTGCGCTGCGCGGCGGGCTGACGCCGGACGGGTTGTCGCGCGCGCTGCGCGGCAACCTCGCGGCCATCGTGCAGGCATGCCTGCGCCGCGATCCCGAACAGCGATATGCCTCGGCCGATGCCCTTGCCAGTGACCTGCGCGCCTGGCTGGACGATCGCCCGATCGCCGCGGTGCCGCTGTCTCGCCGGCACCGTGCGCGCCTGTGGCTGCGGCGCAACCGCCTGCTGGCGGTGGCTGCGGCCGCGGTCGCCCTCGCCCTGCTGGCGGGCACCGCGGTGGCGCTGTGGCAGGCCAGTGAAGCGCGCGACCAGGCCCGCATCGCCCAGCGCGAGAGCGAGAACGCCCGCGCGGCACTGGCCTTCCTCACCGATACGCTGGCCGCGGCCGCGCCAGGCCAGGCGATGAGCACCGATGTGAGCGTTCGCCAGCTGCTGGACAAGGCCCGCGCGCAACTGGACAAAAAACACCTGCAGCCGGGTACGCGAGGTTCGATCCAGCGCCTGCTCGGCAACCTGTACGGCGCACTGGGCGAAGCCACCATCTCCGCAGGCCTGTTCGAAACCGGACTGCGCGGCGCCAGGCCCACCAACCGCGAGGAGGCGCTTGCACTGGCGATGGACCTGGACGGCTATGCGGGGGTGCTGGCCACCCTCGAGCGCGGCAAGGAAAGCCTTGCCACAGCGCAACGCGCGATGGCGTTGCGTCGGCAGTTCGCAGGCGGCGACCTCTACCAGCAATTCCTCGGCGAACGTCAACTGGCAGTGGCCTACACCAGCCTGGCCGACTGCAAGCGGGGCGATGCGCAGTGGAAGCAGGCGTTGGCCGCTACCGGCAACCTGCGGCCCGAGCAGGCGGCGGAAGCTGCGCAGGCGGCAGTCATGTATTCGCGCATGCTGTTCAACTGCGGTGAGTATGCGCGCGGCCTGCAAGTGGCCGATGCCGGGATCGTCGCGGGCGACCGTGCCGGATTGCCCGCACTCGCCCCGGCGCGTGCCGACCTGCTGTGGATGCACGCGGCGAACGGCTACGCGACCAGCAAGCTCACCGCAGGCGAGGCGAAGGCGCGCCTGCACGACGCCATCGCCATCCACGAAAAGGCGATCGGACGAAGCGGTGTGCAGCTGGGTGAGTACTACTCGACCCTTGGCACCGTGTTGCAGACGTCTGGCCAATTGGGCGAAGCGCTGGAAGCGCACGAGAAATCCGCGGCCTTGTCCCGCGCAGCCGGCGCCCGGCCGATCGACCAGGCCATCACCCAGTACAACATCGGCTACCTCTACCGCGACTACGGAGACTATCCGAAGTCGCTGGCCGCCCACGAGCGCAGCCTGGCGATCTTCGAGCAGGCCGGCATCGAACCCGATCACATCGAACGCCGTCGTTCGGAGAAGTGGTACGCGCTGGCGCTGGCCCGTGCCGGCCGCACGGCCGAAGCGCGCCAACGCCTGCTGCGACTGCAGGAACGCGCGCGCGCGCTGGACGGCGTGGATTCCGTCGAGTACATGGACGTGACCTGGCAGCTGCTGCGCACCGCGGTGATGACGAAGGATGTTGCGCGGGGCCTTCCGCTGTTGGCCGAGGTGCGCGCCCGCATCGCGAAGTTCGTGCCTCCCGGGCATCCCGTGTTCACCGAATTCCTGCGGGACGAAGCCAGCTTCGCCAGCTTGCAGGGCGATGCCATGCATGCCCTGCAAGCACAGCGCGACGCACTGGCACGCGCGGAGGCGGCGAAGAACGACGTCGACATCGCGGTGGTGCGCGCCGAACTGGCGATGATGCTGGCGGCGACCGGCGATCGGGCCACCGCGCGGCGCCTGCTGGCGCTGGCGATACCCCGCTTGCGGACGGCTTTCCTGCCTGGGCACGTCAACCGCGGCAAGTTCGAACTGCTGGCGCGCCAGCTCGACATCCGTTGACCTGAACCGACGCGTGAAGCCAGTGCGCGCTGCCGGCTACTGGCAGGGATCGATCGGGGTCAGCGTGTATTGCTCGGTGCCGTCGCTGCAGCGTGTGCCCATTGGCGTTTGCACGCAGCCATTGCCGGTGCCGGTGATGGTGCCGCCATGTTCATCGGCGGTTGCAGTGTAGGTGCCGCTGCCGGAGACCCCGATGCCGCTCATGTTGCCCTGGTAGGAGTACGAGCCGCCGCGTTCGCTGGACGGGGTGAATGTCACCGTGTTGCCGCTGCCACTGATGGTGAACGGCTGCCCCAGGTCGCAGATGGTGCCAGTGCCGTGGAACTCGTCGAGTCCGCCTTCCGCGGCGTAGGCCCGCACCGCCCTGGTGTCGAACTCCAGCGTGGCGCGGCCCACGCCACGCTTGCTGCGCGCCTCGAACGCGATGCTCGCTTCTTCGTTTTTCTTGTCGGGGCCGGCATAGCCATACCGCGCATCAGCCGCCACCTTGCCGCTGGCAGGTTGCAGGCTGGCCCCGCCACTCAGCACCGCGATCACCGTGCCACCGGCCGGCCGGCCGTCGGCGGTTGTGCGCGGCCGGGCTTCGAGGTCGAACGCCGTGTTCGGACGGATGCCCCGGCGCTTGGACGGGCTGCTGGTTACATCCAGCTTGACGCAACGGCCGCTTTCCCACGGCGCACCGTTTGGGTTGCCGATGCCGCGCAACATGATTTCGGAAAGCAGCGCCTGCAGCTCCGCGGATGCTTGCAGCAATCGCCTGGTGTTCTCCACTTCGCCGGGCCGGAAGATGCTCATGCCCTGTTCCCCATGGTTCTCGAAGATTTGCTCGCCGCCGCGCGTGCGACCGAACGTGATGTCAACGCTCTGGCTTTCGAAATTCTCGCTGCCGGTCATCTTGATGCGCGCTTCGATGGCGGCCCCGTCATCGCCCTGCATCAGGCGTGCATCGTCGTCCAGGAAGCGCTCGTACTTGAAACTCGAATGGATGGAGCCACCGGTCCCGGGTTTGCTGCTGACGCTCATCCGCGAGTCCACCTCCATCGCCACCTCGACCCTGCCCTCCTGGTCCGGGCAGGCAGTCATCTGCGTCTTGATCGCCACTTTTCCGTTGAGCCCGCTCTCGTTGACCTCGTACTCCACCGACTGCGAGATCGAGCCGTCCTTGCTGACCTGTATTTCAGCGCTGCCGCCCTTGCCGTCGAACCTGAGCGGCCCCTTCGCCGCCAGCTCCGACAGGCGTTCATCGGACATGCCGCTGAGCGCGCTCGCTGCGACGCCGTTCATCATCATGCCGGCGAACCCGGCCATGCTCATGCCGATGTATCCACTGGCCATACCCTCGCCGGTGAATGCGGCCGGCACCAGCTTCGGCATGTCCGCCTCGGCACCGCGCAGCTTGCGCTCGTAGGCATCGCCCAGCGCCTGCAGCGCGGCAATCGCCTGCGTCTCGCCTCCAAGCGCCCGCTCGATGCCGCTGCCCTGCATCAGTTTGTAGTGCAGCCAGTAATCGGCAACCGCCACCTTGCGCAGGGTGGGATCGGGGCCTTCGGCGAGAAACGCCTGCATTTGTGCCCGGCTCGGCACGTGGTTGGTCGCACCCCCGCCAGGTGCGACCGGCGGCAGCGAATCCTTGTCCGGCGCCTGTCCGCAGGCGACCAGCAGCAGCGACAGGGCGAGCAGGGCGGGCAGCGGGCGCATGGCGATTCCTCTGGGGATCATCCATGCATAGCGAAAATCAGACCCGCAACCGGACAGCTCAGCGCGCCACGCGTGCCCCACGGAGGCTGGATATGCCCGCGGCCACGTCGGTCCACACCAGCCAGGCACCGCCGGCATCCACCGCCAGCTTCGGGTAGCCGCTGGCCAGGCCGCGCGCGCCCAGTTTCGCGACCTGGGTCTTCTGCAGCGGCTTCGACAGATCCAGCGGGTAGCGCGCCAGCATCAGCGCCTGCCCCTGCGAGTCCTCGCGCAGCCACGCCACCCACACCTGGCCGGCGTCGATCCCCACCGCGGCACGGCCCAGCACGGCGGCGCCGCTGTCCACCGTGACCGGATCGAAGAAGCGATCACCGGAATTCGGACTGCGGGCCAGCCGCAGCGTCGGCGTGCCGCCGGCTTCGCTGTACCAGGCCACCACCGCGGTGTCGCCGGATGCGGCCAGCGCCGGACCGGCCACCGGGCAGGCATCGATTTTCCAGCCATCCGCGTGGACGGCCTTGGGCGCGGTCCACGCGCCGTTTTCGAGCCGCGTCACCGCGATGTCGCGGACGTCGTCATCGCCACGGTCGCGGTACGCCAGCAGCGGGCCGCGCGCGGTCATGGCCACGGCGGTCTGGCAGCAATCACAGCTGCGCGCATCGACCAGCCCATCTGCGCCGCGATTCAGGCTCATGTCGAAGCGGTTGGCGCGCAGCTGCATGGCGCCGCTGGCGGCGCTGTGACCATCCGGCCCGTGCGCCTCGCCGACGCCCTGCGCGCGGCCGTCCAGCCAGGCGATACCCAGCGCATCCGCGCTGGCCGGCCACAGCGCGGCGAAGCCGTGTTCCACCGGGCGGGCGTCGTCGTTGACGCGGGTGATCTGGGTCCAGGCCATGCCGCCATCGCGCGAGCGCGCCAGCACCAGGTCATAGCCGCCGGCATCCTCAGGTTGGCGCTGCAGCCACTGCGCCCACAGCGCGCCGTCGGGCGTGGCCAGCAGGTGCGGCGTATCGGCGGCATTGACGATCAGCGAATTGCCCACGGCAATGGTGCGCGGCTGGCTCTGCCAACCGGCCTGTTCGGAGTAGGACGCGAACTGCAGTGCGTTGCGGCGACCGGGGCGGCGGTTGATCCAGCTCAGCAGCACCCGCTCACCCGGCGCCAGCACCAGGTCCGGCGCCATCGACCCGGCTTCCGCGGGCAGCACCCAGGTCTGCATGGCGCCGGGGCCGTTGCCGGACTGCGCGGGAGCGGTGTCGCGCTTGCAGGCCGCCAGCAACGGCAGCGAGCAAGCGAGGGCGAAGGCGAGTGCAGTGCGTGTGTTCATGGGCGAAGGATACGCCGGGCGATGGGTTCCTTCTCCGCATCGCAGATGCGGCCTGTTTCCCTTCTCCCCGTTGCACGGGGGAGAAGGAAAATTGAGACAGGCTCAGGGGGTCGCATCGCCACCTGATGCCCTTCTCCCCGCACAGCGGGGAGAGGGGAAATGGCCGAGGGCGAACTCAGTCGCATTGCACAGCGGGGAGAACGGAAATCGCGGCGGGGCCGGCTGACCCGCATGACCGGCAGACGGAAAAGTGTCAGGCCGCGCGTTCGCGCCGCGCCCGCTCCAGATGCACCAGCAGCAGCGAGATCGCGGCCGGGGTCACGCCGGGGATGCGCTGCGCCTGGCCAACGGTCTGCGGGCGCACGCGCTGCAGTTTTTGCAGCACCTCGGCCGACAACCCGCGCACGCCGGGGTAGTCGAACGCCTCGGGGATCGCGGTGGCCTCGTGGCGGCGCTGGCGTGCTATTTCATCGTGCTGGCGCTGCAGGTAGCCGGCGTATTTGGTTCCAATCTCCACCTGCTCGGCCACCTTGGCATCGGCGACGGCGGGACCCAGTTCGGGCACCCGCATCAGCGCGGCGTAGTCCAGCTCCGGCCTGCGCAGGAGATCCAGCGCATTGCTTTCGCGGCTGACGTCCACGCCGATGTGGCGGGCGATGGCCGCGCCCAGCGCATTGTTCGGCGCCGCCCACAGCGCGGAGAGGCGCGCGGTCTCGGCTTCGACCGCCTCGCGCTTGCGGCTGAAGCGCTGCCAGCGCGCCTCGTCCACCAGCCCGAGCTCCCGGCCCACCGGCGTGAGCCGCGCATCGGCATTGTCCTCGCGCAATTGCAGCCGGTATTCGGCGCGGCTGGTGAACATGCGATACGGCTCGCTGGTGCCGTGGGTGATCAGATCATCGACCAGCACGCCCAGGTACGCCTGGTCGCGACGCAGGGTGCAGGCCTCCTGCTGGCGACCCAGGCGCGCTGCGTTCACGCCGGCCAGCAGCCCCTGCGCAGCCGCTTCTTCGTAACCGGTGGTGCCGTTGATCTGGCCGGCGAAGAACAGCCCCGCCACCGCCTTGGTTTCCAGCGACGCCTTCAGCCCGCGCGGATCGAAGAAATCGTATTCGATGGCGTAGCCGGGGCGGGTGATGTGCGCCTGCTCGAAGCCGCGGATGCTGCGCACCAGCGCCAGCTGCACGTCGAACGGCAGCGAGGTGGAAATGCCGTTCGGATAGATCTCGCTGACGCTCAATCCTTCCGGTTCGACGAAGATCTGGTGGCTGGCCTTCTCGGCGAAGCGCACCACCTTGTCCTCGATGCTCGGGCAGTAGCGCGGGCCGATGCCTTCGATCTGGCCCGAGTACAGCGGGCTGCGGTGCAGCGCGTCGCGGATGATCTGGTGGGTGCGCTCGCAGGTGTCGGTGATCCAGCAGCTGACCTGCGCAGGCTGGTCTTCATGGCTGCCCATGAACGACATAACCGGGCGCGGGTCGTCGCCGGGCTGCTCGATCATCACCGAATAATCCAGCGTGCGGCCGTCGATGCGCGGCGGCGTACCGGTCTTCAGCCGGTCCACCACGAAGCGGCCTTCGCGCAGCGTGTGCGCCAGCGCGGTGGACGGCGGATCGCCCATGCGCCCGGCGGCGTACTGGGTTTCGCCGATGTGGATCTTGCCGGCGAGGAAGGTACCGGCGGTCAGCACCACCGCCGGCGCGTGGAAGCGCAGGCCGGTATTGGTGATCGCGCCGCGCACGGCGTCGTCTTCGATGACCAGGTCATCGACCGCTGCCTGGAACACGGTGAGGTTGGGCTGGGTTTCCACCGCGCGGCGGATGAAGCTGCGGTACAGCGCGCGGTCGGCCTGGCAGCGGGTGGCGCGCACCGCCGGCCCCTTCGATGCATTGAGCACGCGCCACTGGATGCCGGCGGCGTCGGCGGCCTGCGCCATGATCCCGCCCAGCGCGTCGATCTCCTTGACCAGATGGCCCTTGCCGATCCCGCCGATGGCCGGATTGCAGCTCATCGCGCCCACGGTTTCGATGTTGTGGGTCAGCAGCAACGTGCGCGCACCGACGCGTGCCGACGCCAGCGCGGCTTCGGTGCCCGCATGCCCGCCGCCCACGACGATGACATCAAAGTTGTAAAAGGATTCACTCATGGCGCTGCCATTTTAAACGCCCGGCAGTGCCGGGCGTCGTGGTGGCGGGAAGGCGCCTGGCTTACCAGATGCGCACCCGATCCTGCGGCTTCAGGTACAGCTTCTGCCCGTCCTTGACGCCGAAGGTGTCGTACCACGCATCGATGTTGCGCACGGTCAGTGCGCGCCATTGGCCGGGTGCGTGCTCGTTGCCGACCACCTGCGAGCGCAGGGCGGCGTCGCGCATCTTGCTGCGCCAGGCCTGGGCGAAGGCGAGGAAGAAGCGTTCATCGCCGGACAGGCCGTCGATCACCGGCGCCGGCTTGCCGCCCAGCGACTTGTGATACGCCACGTAGGCAGCCTGCAAGCCGGACACGTCGGCGATGTTTTCGCCTAGCGTCTGCTGGCCGTTGATGTGCAGGCCCGGCAACGCCTCGTAGCCGTTGTACTGGGCAACCAACTTGTCGGCGGCAGCCTTGAAATGGGCGGCATCTTCCGGCGTCCACCAGTTGTGCAGGCGGCCCTGGGCATCGAACTCCGCGCCGAGGTTGTCGAAGCCGTGGCTGATCTCGTGGCCGATCACCGCACCGATGGCGCCGTAGTTGGCGGCGTCGTCGGCCTTGGGGTCGAAGAACGGCGCTTCCAGGATGGCAGCGGGGAAATTCATCGCGTTCTGCAGCGGCAGGTTCACCGCGTTCACCGTTTGCGGCGTCATCCACCATTCCTTGCGGTCCGGTGCCTTGCCCAGCTTGGCCAGCTGATGGCGGTACTCGGCTTCACCTGCGCGCAGCGCATTGCCAAGCGGATCGTCGGCCTTCACCTCCAGCGATGAATAATCGCGCCAGCTGTCCGGATAGCCCACGCCCACCAGCATGGTCTCGGCCTTCTGCTTGGCCAGTTTCTTGGTTTCCGGGGTCATCCATGTCAGCTTGTCCACGCCGTCGCGGAACGCGGCGAGGATGTTGTTCACCATCGCCTCGACCTGCGCCTTGGAGCTGGCCGGAAAGTATTGCTTCACGTACAGCTGGCCGATGGCGTCGCCCAGCGCGCCGTCGGTGGCAGCCAGCGCGCGCTTCCAGCGATCGCGCTGCTGGGTGGTGCCGGACAGCTGGGTGCCGTAGAAGCCGAAGCGAAGGTCGGCGTAGGCCTTGGGCAACAGCGAGGCGCTCTGGTTGAGCGTGTGGAAGCGCAGGTAATCCTTCCACGTCGCCAGCGGCTGGCTGGCCACCAGCGCCGAGAGCTTCTTGATGGCAT
The DNA here is from genome assembly GCF_024498955.1 of Thermomonas paludicola. Lineage (GTDB taxonomy): Bacteria > Pseudomonadota > Gammaproteobacteria > Xanthomonadales > Xanthomonadaceae > Thermomonas > Thermomonas paludicola. The sequence continues at coordinate 157,846 of NZ_CP093311.1, forward strand.
CAGGCTGCCACACCACCAGCGTTTGCTGGCCAGTCAGGTTCGCGGCGTCGAAAAACGCCGGCCAGTCGATGCCGGGTGCCTGCTTGCCGAAGTCGGCGGTCGGCCACGGATTGTTGGCCTTGTGGATGTCCTGGGTGTCCACCACGCTGGCCTGCGCGGTGGCGATTTTGGTTTCCAAGTCGAAGATGGCCTGCGCCTGCTTGTCGGCGTCGGCGCTGCCGGCCTGCTTGAGGATCGCGGCGATGTAGGCCTTGTAGGCGGCGCGATTGGCGGCCATGTCCTTGTCGGCGGACAGGTAGTACTCGCGGTCCGGCATGCCCAGGCCGCCTTGCAACAGGTAACCCACGTTCTTGTCCGGCGTGTCCAGGCCGGCGGCCACGAACAGGCCCAGCAGGTGTTCGGTGTAGTAGTTGGTGGCGTTGACGGGATCGACATCGGCGCGCAGGGTGCTGCCCAGATAGCGCGACAGCGAGGCGCCATCGGCAATCGCATTCACTGCATCCAGCCGGGCCTGCAGCGGCGCCAGCGCGTGCGCCTCGATGCCGGCTTCATCCATGTAGGCCGCGTAATAGTCCGCGATCTTGCGCTCGTTGCTGCCGGCGGCCGGATGGGTCTTCTGCAGCGACTGCACCAGGTCCGACAGGCGCTTTTCCGCCTTCTCGAACACGGTATAGAACACGCCGGTGCTGGCGCGGTCGGCGGGAATCGCGGTGGTCTTCTGCCAGACGCCATTGGCATAGGCATAGAAATCGTCGCCCGGCGCCACCGACTTGTCGATGCCGGCCAGGTCGATGCCCATCGTGGGAGCGGCTGCGGGCGCGGCCGCCGCGACCGGCGCGGATGCTGCCTCGTCCTTTGGTTTGCAGGCGGTCAGTGAAAGACCGGCAAGGGCGCAGGTCACGGCCAAGACCAGAGGGGTGCGGTGAAAGCGGGTGGAGTTCATGCAGGGTTCCCGAGGATTTGGTGCGCACATCCTGCACCCATTCGCCGCCGCAGCAAGTGCAGGAAGTCAGGCGAACCTGGCCTGGAATTGGCTGCGCAGGCTGCATTGAGCCGCCGCGCAGCAGTGACTTGCGCGATAGGCCGTATGGCCGAAGCAGGACCGGGCGAACGCGACATCCCCGCTGCTGCCCCCCACAAACGAGGGATGGGCACGCGGGCGATGACAAGGCACGATTCATCTAGGCTATTGCAAAATGTTACGAAATACGAAAAATAGTGTGATGGGGATCACCTTTTATCTGCCGGGCGTTCCGTGAATCGGAGCGCCGGGTTTCGTTTCAACTCCACGAAAGGGTCAAAAACATGTCCAGCATTACCAAGAACACGCGTCATTCCGTGCGCGGCCGGCGGTTGACGCCGCGTCGCAGCGCATTGGCGCTGGCACTGCTCGCCGCCGTTGCCGCGCCGGCGTTCGCGCAGTCGGTGGGTACTATCACCAACCCGGGCTTCGAAACCGGCGATACCAGCGGCTGGACCACCTGCGGCGGCAAGTGGTACGGCGGCTGGCCGGCCGATGAAACCTTCTGCAGCGGCCCGGCAACGCTGGCGACGATCATGAACGCCGGTACCTTTGATTCCATCACCGGCGCGCCGACCGTGTTTGCCGGCAATCATTCGCTGCGGCTCAACGACCAGGGCAACAACTACGACCTGACCGCGCTGATGCAGTCGGTCACCAATTATGGCGCCTCCAAGATTTACTACGCGTGGAACGCGGTGCTGGAGCCCTCGCATGGGGCCGAAGACAGTCCCTCGTTCATCATCAAGGTGGTGGACAAGACCACCGGCCTGGTGGTCACCAACATCGCCTACAGCGCCTACACCGCGCAGAACACCACCCTGTTCCGCGACGTCAACGGCTACGTGACCACCGACTGGAAGGTCGAGGACATCGACGTCACCGCCGGCCACGATTACGACATGGTGTTCGTTGCCGTGGACTGCATGTACGGTGGCCATACCGGTTACATCTACGTGGATGGGTTTGGTGACGAAGTGCCCACGCCCAACGGTGACGTGGACTTCGACCCGAACACCGACGTGGTGCAGGGTAGCGACATCCTGATCCCGATCGGCGGCAAGCCGGACATCGACCTCGCCAAGCCGTTCTACACCACGGTTGAGCTGGCGAACGATGAAGTCAACCCGAATTTCGTTGGCGGCACCCTGCAGGTGGATGCCACCACCGTGGGCCCGGTGGCCAACGCGTTCACCGTGCAAAGCCAGGGCGGCACGGTGGATACCAACGGCAACACTATCGTGTTCTCCGGCGCCTTCACCGGCGTGGGCGGAATGACCAAGATCGGCCTGGGCACGCTGACCCTGTCGGCGATCAGCACCATCAACGGCGACTTCGACGTCAACGCCGGCACCCTGGACATCGCCGGCGCGCTGTCCAACCATGCGGTGAACGTCAACAGCGGCGGCACCCTGATCGGCAGCGGCACGGTGATCGCGCCCATCAATGTCAACAGCGGCGGCGTGCTGAACCCGGGCGCGGCGATCGGCACGCTGAAGGTCACTGGCGGCAACGTCACCCTGAACACGGGTTCGACTTTTGCGCTGGACATCGACGGCCGCACCTACAGCCCAACCGGCGGTGCGGGGTCGTATGACCGTCTGGCGTTGAGCGGCGGCAGCGCCGGCTTCGTCGCCGGCGGCACCATCAGCCCGATCCTGCGCGGCATTCCAGGCGGCAACAACACGTTCACCCCGGTGCTGGGCGACTTCTTCACCGTGGTGACCGCCGACAGCGTGACCGGGCAATTCGCCTCGGTGCTGCAGCCGACCGCAGGCATGCCTGCCAATCGCCGCTTCGATGTCCTGTACAACCCGAAGAACGTGCAGCTGGTGCTGACCCCGGCCAGCTTCGCCACCCAGGGCATGGGCGATGGCTGGAAGCTCGACGGCATCGCCGCTGCGGCAGGCCTGGACGCCGTGCGTCCCACCGCCGGCGCGCGCAATGGCAACCTGCAGTCGCTGTTCAACGGCCTGTACGGCATGACCTCGCAGATGTACGGCCTGGCCTTCCAGCAGATCTCGGGTGAAATCCATGCCCACAACCTGCTGATGGCGAACAACTTCGCACGCGAAACCGGAACCGCGGTGCTGGAGTCGGCGCGTGGACGCATCGACCAGCAGTGCCCGGCGGCGCGCGGCACTCAGGAAGCGGGCGACGGCAAGCGCGATGCGGCGTGTGACGATGATCGCAATGGCCCCGCGCTGTGGACGCGCCTGACCGCGCAATACAGCAATGCGGGTGAAACCCCGGCGGCCTATGGCTTCAACGCCGACCGCTACGGGGTGCTGGCCGGCCTGCATATCATCAACAACGACAGCACCCGCCTCGGCGTGGGCCTCGGCTACGCGGGCACGACGCTGGATTCGGACATCGGCAGCAATGCCAAGTCGCACGAAAACTCGCTGTTCGTGTATGCCGCGCATGACTTCGGTGCGCTCAACCTGAGCGGCACCGTGGGCTGGGCCAATGCCGATACCGATACCAAGCGCGTCACCGCGTTGCTGACCGGCTACAACCTGGCGCAGGCATCCTATGGCCTGGACACCCTGTATGGCGCGTTCGAGGCGCGGTATGACTTCCCCCTCAGCGACAAGACCGTGATCCGCCCGGTGGCGGGCCTGTTCTTCAGCAATACCAAGGGCAAGGCGGTGAACGAAACGTCCACCGACCCGAACCAGGCGCTGGTCCTGCCAGAGGAAACCTGGAAGACCTCGCATGCCAAGCTGGGTGCCGAAGCCGAGTTCGGCCGCGGCGGCAACGTCCAGGGCTTGCTGTTTGCCAACTGGCTGCACCAGATCGATGGCGACAGCACGGCCTCGCGCGCGGTGCGCCTGGGCAATGCCAGCTGGCGCGTGGCCAGCGATGCGCTGGATGACAATGGCTATGACTTCGGTGCGGCATTGAATGTCCGGCTGGCGCCGAAGACCCAGCTGCGCCTGGAATACCGTGGTTTGCGCAACGGCGAACTGTCGTCGAACACGGGTTCGGTGACGGTGTCCGTCGCGCTCTGAGGCCAGGCACGCCTCGCCACCGGGCACGGATGCCCGATGGCGAGGTCAGCCGCGGACTGTCAGGCCACCGCCTCCGGGTTGGTGGCCTGTTCATTGAAACGTGCATGGATCGCCCGCCAGCCCTCGAAGCAGCGTTCGGCGGCGGCAACGCACTGCGGGTCGAACTGGCTGCCGGCGTGGGCGCGCAGGTAGTCCATGCCCGCGTCCAGCGACCAGGCGCGCTTGTAGGGGCGCGGATTGGTCAGCGCGTCGAATACGTCGGCCACCGCCACGATCCGCCCTGCCAGAGGAATGCCGGTGCCCTGCAGCTGGTTTGGATAACCACTGCCGTCCCAGTGCTCGTGGTGGCAGCCGATCACCGCGCGCAGCATCTGTGCGGAGCGTTCGCTGGCCAGGCCGAACTCGCGCATCATCACTTCGATCATCTCGCTGCCTTTTTGCACATGCGTTTGCGCGATGACGTATTCCTCCGGGGTCAGCTTGCCGGCCTTGAGCAGGATGTGGTCCGGGATCGCGATCTTGCCGATATCGTGCAAGCCGGCGAACTGGAACAGGAATTCGCTGTCCTCATCGGACAGGCCGCAGTCCGGGCCCAGCGCGGCCGAGATGCTGCGCGTGTAGTGGGCGACCCGGGTCACGTGGCCGGCGGTTTCTTCATCGCGATGGCGGCCGAGTTCACGCGCCAGCGCCACCGCACTGCGCAGCGCGCGCGCGCTGGACAGGTCATGGGCAATCAGGGCTGCAATCAGCTGGGCATAGTTGTCCAGCTGCAGGGTGACGTCTTGCCGGAAATGGGCAGGTTGCCGCGAGTCGAAAAACAGGAAGCCCAGCAACTGTTCGTGGGCATACAGCGGGCAGGTGTAGCTGGAGCGGTAGCCGGCATCGAGGATGCGTCTGGTGTGCTCGCTGGGGGAATCGGACAGCGTGCTCAAGTCGTCGATGGTTCGACTGATGTGGCTCTCGTGCAGTGCTTTCAGCGAGGGCACGTCCGACAGACGGGCCTGGTAGCGCTCCAGCGGAGCAGGGCCGTCGCCCGTGTGCACGAACGTGTTGAGCAGGTCACTGTCGGCATCGTAGAGGGCCACGCCAATGCGACCAACGTTTCCGACATGGTGCTGGATCTGCTCGTGAATGCCGCTGATCTTCAGGCCGAGCGTGTCGTCATTCATCGTCGGTTGCGCCCTTCCCGCTCATGGCATCCACGAATTTCACAATAACGCAGAATCCTGCCGATTGCGGCAAGCCGCGCACCGGCTTGCGCGCTGCGCGCACTCCCGCCGCAGCGGGGTGGGCCGATGTTCAACCCGCTGCTGCCAGCCGCGCGGGGATGCGGCACACTGGCGGCAAGCGGCATGGCCGCAAGGTGACAGGGAGAGTGCAGATGAGTGATGTCTATCCGGTGGAGGCAGGCTTCGCGGCGCAGGCGAACATCGACCGCGCCGCCTACGAGCGCGCGTATGCGCAGGCCCTGAACGATCCCGATGCCTTCTGGGGCGACATGGCGAAGCGCCTCGACTGGTACAAGGCGCCCACCGTCTTCAAGGACGTCAGCTACGACCTGCGCGACTTCCGCATCCGCTGGTTCGCCGATGGCGAGCTCAACGCCAGCGTGAACTGCCTGGACCGCCACCTGGACCAGCACGGCGACAAGGTCGCGCTGATCTTCGAGCCCGACAGCCCGGACGCGCCGGTGCAGAAGCTCACCTACCGCGAGCTGCACGCGCGCGTGTGCAAGCTGGCCAACGCGCTGCGCAACCTCGGCGTGGGCAAGGGCGACCGCGTCACCCTCTACCTGCCGATGATCCCGGAAGCGGCCATCGCCATGCTGGCCTGCGCGCGCATCGGTGCGATCCACATGGTGGTGTTCGGTGGCTTCGCGCCCAATTCCATCGCCGACCGCGTGGCGGACTGCACCAGCAAGCTCATCATCACCGCCGACGAAGGCCTGCGCGGCGGCCGCAAGGTGCCGCTGAAGGCCAACGTGGACGCCGCGCTCAAGCTGCCCGGCACCAACTCGGTGGAGACCGTGCTGGTGGTGCGCCACACCGGTGGCGCGGTGGACATGCAGATGCCGCGCGACCGCTGGTACGACGCCGTGGTGGACAGCCAGCCGGCCACCTGCGAGCCGGAGCGCATGAACGCGGAAGACCCGCTGTTCATCCTCTACACCTCCGGCAGCACCGGCAAGCCGAAGGGCGTGCTGCACACCACCGGCGGCTACCTGCTGTGGGCCGCCTACACCCACGACGTCACCTTCGACCTCAAGCCCGACGACGTGTTCTGGTGCACCGCCGACGTCGGCTGGGTGACCGGCCACAGCTACATCGTCTACGGCCCGCTGGCCAACGGCTGCACCGAGGTGCTGTTCGAAGGCGTGCCCAGCTACCCGGACTTCTCGCGCTTCTGGGAAGTCATCGACAAGCACCAGGTGACGATCTTCTACACCGCGCCCACCGCCATCCGCGCGCTGATGCGCGAGGGGCTGGAGCCGGTGAAGAAGACTTCGCGCAAGTCGCTGCGCGTGCTCGGCAGCGTGGGCGAACCGATCAACCCGGAAGCCTGGCGCTGGTACTTTGAAAACATCGGCGATTCCCGCTGCCCGGTGGTGGACACCTGGTGGCAGACCGAGACCGGCGGCATGCTGATCACCCCGATCCCCGGCGCCACCGATCTCAAGCCCGGCTCGGCCAGCAAGCCGCTGCCGGGCGTGCAGCCGGCGCTGGTGGATGCCGAAGGCAACCGGCTGGAAGGCGCGGCCGAAGGCAACCTGGTGCTGCTGGATTCGTGGCCGGGGCAGATGCGCTCGGTGTACGGCGACCACCAGCGCTTCATCGACACCTACTTCAAGACCTATCCGGGCATGTACTTCACCGGCGACGGCTGCCGCCGCGACGCCGACGGCTACTACTGGATCACCGGCCGCGTCGATGACGTCATCAACGTCTCCGGCCACCGCATCGGCACCGCCGAGGTGGAAAGCGCGCTGGTGCTGCACCCGAAGGTGGCCGAGGCCGCGGTGGTGGGCTTCCCGCACGACCTCAAGGGCCAGGGCATCTACGCCTACGTGACGCTGGTGGCCGGCGAGCAGGAAACCGAGGAGCTGCGCAAGGAGCTGGTGGCCTGGGTGCGCAAGGAGATCGGCCCGATCGCCACGCCCGACTTCCTGCAGTGGGCGCCGGGCCTGCCCAAGACCCGCAGCGGCAAGATCATGCGCCGCATCCTGCGCAAGGTGGCCGAAAATGCGCCGGACCAGCTGGGCGACACCACCACCCTGGCCGATCCGTCGGTGGTGGAGTCATTGGTGAAGAACCGCCGCGACGCGTGACGTCGTCTGTGCGCGGCAGGCTGTATGCGGCCTGTCGCTTCCCATGACGATGGGCGCGCCGGGATGGGTCAAAACCCGTAGCGCAGGAATCCACCATCCACGGCGATGCATTCGCCGGTGACATAGCCGGAGGCCGGCAGGCACAGGAAGGCGACCGCTGCCGCCACTTCCTCCGGTTCGCCCACGCGGCCCATCGGCGTGCGCAGCAGCACCTCGTCGAGGTAGTCGGGGTCGGCCAGTTTGCCGCTGGTGCGACGGGTGCGGATGTACCACGGCGCCACCGCGTTCACGCGGATGCCGTCTTCGGCCCATTCCACGGCGAGGTTGCGGGTCATCTGGTGCAGCGCGGCCTTGCTCATGCCGTAGGGCGCGCCGCTGCGCACATGGGTGAGCCCGGACACGCTGCCGATGTTGACGATGGCGGAGGCGGCGTGTTTCGACAGCAGCGGATGCGCCAGCCGGCACAGCTCGAAGGCCGAAAACAGATTGGTTTCGAAGATGCCGCGCCACTGGTCTTCGCCATAGTCCAGTGCCGGCCGGGTGAGGTTGCCGCCGGCGTTGTTGACCAGCAGGTGCAGGCCGCCAAGGTCGCTGGCCCAGTCGAGGATCTCGGCGCGCTGCTCGTCGTCGGTGACGTCGGCGCTCATCGCCAGCACGGCGTCCTCGGGACCGGGGAATTCGTCTTCCAGCTCGGCGCGTGCGTTTTCCAGCAGCTCGCCGTCGCGCGCCACCATCAGCACCTGTGCGCCGAAGCCCAGCAGTTCGCGGCAGATGGCCAGGCCAATGCCGGCGCTGGCGCCGGTGACCAGCGCGCGTTGTCCTTGCAGGCTCCAGCGGGATGAAAGCATGGCGATTTCCTGACGGGTGGCGGGCGTAGGATAGGGCACGCCCCACCTCCGGAGATCGTCATGCGCCGCATTTTGTCGTTCTTGCCCGCCGTGTCGCTGGCGTTGCTGGCTGCGTGTTCGGCGCCACCGCCGCCGGCACCCGAGCATCGTCCCGAGCCACAGGCGGCGCCTGCGGCTGCACCCGCATCGATCACCCAGGCCGCCACTGCGTACAAGGGTGCGGCGCAGGCGGCCGCTGCGCAAACCGAAGACGCCGCGAAGAAAGCGCAGGCCGATATCGACGCGGCGGCCGGGCAGTAACCTCCGGACGACGGCGGCCGCATGCCACCGTCGCTGCGTGCTGAATTACATCGGTTCGCAGAAGCAATACGCCAGCGCGGTGACCCGCGCCTTGCCGCGCTTGGCCAGCGCGGTCTGCACGAAGCGCAAGGGCGCCTGCGCCTGCACGTGGCTGGCCAGCAGCAGCTCACCGGCGCCGCTGTTGCGCAGCAAACCCATGGCGGCGTCGCTTTGCAGCATGTCGCTGAACAGCTCCGACAGCGGCCTGGCCTTGTCTTCCAGATAGCGGGTTTGCCACGCGTCCGCCTTGCCCAGCTTGGCGCGCGCGGCGGCGTCGGCCAGCGCATCGTTCAGCCCGCCGAAGGCGTCGACGAGGCCGCGTTCCTTCGCCTGCGCGCCGCTCCACACGCGGCCCTGCGCCACCGCGTCCACCTGCTCCACGGACTTGCCGCGCGCCTGCGCCACCTTGCCGGTGAAGTCGCGGTAGCCCTTGTCGATCACCGCCTGCACGGTGGTGGCCACGCCCGGATCCAGTGGCCGGGTCAGGTCGAATGCGCCGGCGTATTTCGCGGTGCTCACGCCATCGGTATGCACGCCCAGTTTTTCGAGGCTGCGGTCGATGGTGGGAAACAGGCCGAAGATGCCGATCGAGCCGGTAATGGTGGACGGGTCGGCATAGATGCGGTCGGCATTCATGCTGATCCAGTAGCCGCCGGACGCCGCCACGTCGCCCATCGACACCACCACCGGCTTGCCGGCGGCCTTGAGCGCGGCGACCTCGCGGCGGATCTGCTCGGAGGCGAACACTTCGCCGCCCGGCGAGTTCACCCGCAGCACCACGGCCTTCACATCGTCATCGTCCCGCGCCTGCCGCAGCAGGGCCGAGGTGGATTCGCCGCCGACCTTGCCGGGCGGCAGCCTGCCGCCGGCGATCTCGCCCTCGGCCACCACCACCGCCACTTGCGGGCGCGTATCGACTGACGGCAGCGGGCCGTCCAGATGACGCAGGTAGCCGTCCAGCGCGACCTGGCGGAAACCGCCCTCGGCGTCGTCGTCGGCCACGCCGCGTTCGGCCAGCAGGGTGTCGACGTCCTCGCGCGTCTTCAAGCCGGTGACCAGCTTCTGGGTCAGCGCCAGCTGCGCCAGATCGCCATGGGCTGCCGCGACCTGCGCCGGCAGTTCGTTGGCATAGTGGTCCAGTGCGGCCGGATCCAGCCCGCGCCCTTTGCCGATGTCGACCAACATCCGCTGCCACACATCGTTCATCCAGTACAGGTCGGCCTCCTTGGATGCCGGCGATGCCGCATCCAGAATGTAGGGTTCGGCGGCCGATTTGTATTCGCCAACCTTGAACAAATGCATGTCCACGCCGAGCTTGTCGTGCAGCGCCTCGCGGTAGAACTGGCGATAGGCGGCAAGGCCATCCAGCATCACCCCGGCCTGCGACATCGGGTCCAGGTAGATTTCGCTGGCCTGCGCCGCCAGCAGGTATTGGCCCTGCTCGAAGCCGTCGCCGTAGGCGATCACCTGTTTGCCGGCGGCGCGCACGGCGGCGAGCGCCGACGCCACATCGCGCAGCGAGGCGAAGCCCGAGGGCTGCAGATCATCCAGTTGCAGCGCCACGCGCTCGATGCGCTTGTCGGTGCGCGCGGCATCCAGCGCGCGCAGCACGTCGCGCAGGCGTACTTCGCGGCAATCGGAGGAGCGGGTGACGCGTGCCAGGTTGCGCGCGAACGCGTCGCAACTGAACTGTTCCACCAGCCGGCCTTCCGGCGCGATGACCAGCGTGGAGCGCGCCTGCAGCGGCGTGGGCCGGTTGCCGCCGGCGACGATCGCCAGCAACAAAATCACCAGCACCAGCAGGAACAGCAGGTTGAACACCAGCCGGCGGGTGAAGTTGACCGCGTCCCAGACGCCGATGACCAGGCGGGCGACGGGGCCGCGGCTGCGCGATTCGTTCATTGCAAAACTCCGGGGGAAACGGGCCGCGAGAGGGCGGCAACAGTGCGAATGCTAGCCGACCGGCGTGCTGTTCTCATGCGGCATCGGTCATGGTGACTGCCGCCGGGGACGATGCGGCCGCAGGCATCGGCAGGCGCGCGCTGCTGCGCAGGAAGCGCCAACCCAGCAGCAGGGCCGCCACCAGCAGGCCTGCGGTCAGGCCCAGCCACATTCCGCGCGGCCCCCAGCCAAGCGCCAGCCCGAGGCCGGCGCCGACCGGCATGCCGATGCCCCAGTAGGCCAGCACCGCCAGCCACATCGGCACGCGGGTATCGTTCAGCCCGCGCAGGGCGCCCGCCGACACGACCTGGATGCCGTCCGGCAACTGGAACAGCGCGGCGTACAGCAACAGGCTCCCGCCCAGCGCGATGACCGCAGGGTCGGCGCTGTAAAGCGAGGCGATGGCGCCATGTCCGGCCAGCAACACCAGCGCCGAGACCGCCTGCGTACACAGCGCCAGCACCAGCCCGGCGAACGCGGCGCGGCGCACGCCGCTGCGGTCGCCGCGACCCAGCGCGTGGGCGACGCGCACGGTGGTGGCCTCGGCCAGTCCGAAGGGCAGCATGAAGCACAGCGTGGCCACGTTCAGGGCCACCTGGTGGGCGGCGGCCGGTACCTCGCCCAGGCGCCCGATCAGCAGCGCGGTGACGGCGAACAGGCCGCCCTCCATGGTGATGGTGACCCCGATCGGCAGCCCCGTGCGCAACAGCGCGCGCAGGCAGGGCAGCTGCGGCCAGTCCCAACGCGAGAACAGCTGCAAGTCGGAAAAGCGCGGGCTGCGCCACAGATACAGCGCGAACACCAGCGCCTGCATCCAGAACATCAGCGTGGTGGCAATGCCGATGCCGGTCGCGCCAAGCTCCGGGAATCCCAGCAACCCGTTGGTCAATACATAGGCCGTTGGCGCCAGCAGGCACAGCCCGCCGAAGCCCAGCAGCATGGTCGGCAGTGACCAGTGCAGGCCATCGCTCAGATAGCGCATTGCCAGGTACAGGGCGAACGCCGGAACGCCCCAGCGCAGGGCATGCAGGAAGCCGATCACCCCGGGCACGATGTCGGCGGTGATGCCCATCGGCCCCAGCAGTGGCGGTATCGCGCTCAGCAGGGCCAGCAGCACCAGACCCAGCGCCAGCGCCAGCCACAACGCCTGGCGGAACAGCGGGCCGATCTCGGCGCGCCGCCCGCCGCCGTCCAGCTGCGACACCGTTGGCGGCAGCGCCATCAGCGTCCCCATCGGCACCAGCATCGGCAGCCAGAACAGCGCCGCACCCACCGACACCGCCGCCAGCGTGGCGGTGCCGTGATGGCCGGCCACCACCGCATCCACCAGGCTGACCAAGCCACTGGACAGATGCCCGGCCGCCAGCGGGGCAGCCAGACGCAGAGTGCGCCCCACCTCGTGGCGGAAGCGGGCAGGCGTGGGGGGACGATGCGCCATTGCGGAAAGAGTGAGTCCGCGCCGAGAATCGGCGCAGATGACCCGCCATGTTACCGCCTCCCCATGATTGCCACCCCATGACTGCCAACGACGCCAGTGATTCGCCTCGCGAGTCGCCGCCGGCGCGCTGCCGCAACTGCGGCGCGCCCTTGCATGGCCCGCATTGCCACGCGTGCGGGCAGCCGGTGAAGGGGCTGATGCGACCGCTGGGCAGCGTGTTCGGCGATTTGCTGGACAGCGTCTTCGACCTGGACCTGCGCGTGCTGCGCACGCTTGGCCCGCTGCTCACCAAGCCGGGATTCCTGTCCCTGGAATATTTCGCCGGCCGGCAGGTGCGCTACGTCACCCCATTCCGGCTGTTCTTCTTTTTCGCCGTGCTGGCATTCTTCGTGGCACGGCTGACGCTGCAGGTCGATACCCGCATGACGGAGGGCGATGGCCATCAGGCCATGGCCAATGCCACCACGGTGGCCGCGGTGGTGCGCGAGCGCGATGCGCGGCTTGCGCAATTCGAAGCGGCCCGGCGGGAGATGACCGGAACCCCGGCGGCGATGGGTCTTCCCGGCATTGCGGCCGGCGAACAGGCGATTCGTGAAGCTGCCGACGCGCGCATCCGGGAACTGCAGGGCGCTCCCGCCGCGAAGGTGGCGCCGAGCAGCGCGCAAACGCCGCAACCCCGTGGCCTGGTCATCAACGGCCAGCGCTGGGATGCGCAGCGCCATCCCGTGGCCATCGCCTGGTTGCCGGCCTTTGCCAACCGCTGGCTCAATCAGCAGGCGCAGCACGCCAGCGACAACGTGGCGCGCCTCAAGCGCGACCCGGATGCGTTCAAGGATGCGGTGCTGGGCACCATCCCCACCACCTTGTTCGTGCTGGTTCCGGTGTTCGCGCTGATGCTGAAGCTCGCCTATCTGTTCAAGCGTCGGCTGTACATGGAACACTTGATCGTGGCCCTGCACAGCCATGCGTTCCTGTGCTTGATGCTGTTGCTGATGTTGCTGGCGAACGTGCCGGCGGAAACGTTCGCGCCGGATGGCACGTGGTTGAACAGCGCCTTCGACTGGGTCGAGGGCGCATTGCTGCTGTGGGTGCCGGTGTACCTGCTGTTGATGCAAAAGCGCGTGTACGCGCAAGGCTGGTCGGTGACGTTGCTGAAGTTCGGCGTGATCGGGTTCTGCTATTCGCTGCTGCTGGGTTGCGCCATCACCGCAGCGGCGATGATCGGGCTGGTGTCGATGTAGCAGCCGATGTGGCAGCGCGGGCATCCGTCCAGGGATCCCGGGCTTGTAGTCCGGATCAGCGCTGCAGCCGCGCTTGCAGCCAGGCCGCGCGTTGCGAAGGCGGCTGGGCCAGCAGGTCACGGCGCAGTTCCGCCCGCGCTTCCGGCGGGGTGGTCTGCGCCAGGCGCGCCAGCGCTTCGATGTCCTCGGGCGTGGCGCCGCGCAACAGGTCCAGCAGGGCGCCGCGCGCGCCGCCATCGAGCGGGGTGAACAGCGCGGCGATCCGCGGCCACTGCCGCCCCAGCGCGGGGCCCAGATGCCAGCCCCGGTGTGCATCAAAGGACAACCCGGCGTAGCGGTTGCGCAGCGACTGCTGTTGCGCCGTCGTCAGCGCGCTGTAGCGGGCGGCGGTGTCGCGCAGGAGGCGTCTCTCGTCATCGGTCAGTGCCTGCCATTCCGCCCAGGCGCTGCGTTGCACGCTGCGTTGTTGCGGCAGCAGGCGGTCCCATGCCTGCATGCGTTGCGCGATTCCGTCGTCGGCGTTGCCGCTGAGCGCAGGCTGGGCGGCGGGTGGCTCCGCTGGCAGGACATCGCCAGCGTCCGCCGCCAGCCACGCCAGCAGCGGCAATTCGCGGGCGAATGACAACTCCTGCGGGTGCAGCAGCAGCTCCCGATCCGGATGCAGGGCGGGGTCGGCTGCGTTGAAGCGCGCTTTCGGTGGGTCGGCGGGCGGCAGCGGTTCGACGTGTACGCGGTTGCGCCATTCCTCCAGCAGCGCGCGCGCGCGCGGGTGCAGCAAGAACGTGGCGGCCAGCGCCGCGAGGCAGAGCAACACGCCGAGCCACAGCCAGCGCAGGTGGCGGCGCTGCGGGTGCAATGGGGGATCGCGGGGCGCCGTGGCGACAGCCGGCGCCGGGCGGGCGTGCGCAAGCGACTGCAGGGCGGGTGCTGCCGGCGCCGGCTCCAACGCGCGCTGCACGGCGGCACGCCATGCGCGCCAGACGGCCACGTCCGGCTGGCCAAGCGTGTCCGTCGGCAGCGCGTCGCGGATGCGCTGTTGGTAACGCGCAATGTCGATGCCCAGCGCTGCGGCGGCATCGGTGTCTTCCAGCGCGGCGACCAGATGCAGCAGCACGGCCGCGCGCAGCGGCGGTGCCAGCCTAGCGATGCCCGGCAGCGGGCCGACAGTCCCCGGCGCAGCCGCGTGGCCCATCGCGGGAACCGACAGCAGCAGCCGCCAATACTGCTGCGGCCACTGTGCGATGGGCCAGCTCGCCGCATCCGATGCGAAAACCTGGGCCGCGACGGCAAGCGCGCGTCGCGCGGCATCGCGGTCGCCGGCCTGCGCGTCCGCCAGCAGCCGCGCGCGCGCGTCCAGGCCGCGCAGGAAGGCGGCCACGGCCGCGGGCAGGGGGGGCGAAGCGGCGGTCATGGCAGGTGGGTCGGCACACCTCATCTTATAGCGAGGTCGGCCGCAGGAAACGCTTGACAGCGGGCCAGCCGATCGCTCCGCCAGCCCCTGCGCGGGCTTCGGGAACATTACTTGTGCACAGCTGTGAAGAAACCGTCACCGGATGCGGTTTCACGTTTGAAGGCGCCCGCGCCAGCGCCATGTTTCACGCTTAAAACATTGATTTGTTTAAATTTATTGCGAGTGGCGATTTTTTGACCAGCCTGCCCGAGAGGCAGTCAGAGCGGCCCTTGCGCGGTGCTGCGGGACGCGTATGCACAAGGTTATCCACAGGTCGTGTGGATAATGAATGTTCCCCAACGTTTACAAGCACTTGCCCTGCTTTGGTCAGGTGGGATTGAGCTTTGGGCGGCAACTGGGGGTCTGCCTCGCCGGCGTCCTCGCTAGACTGCCTGGATGCCGACCCCATCGTCCGTGCTGCGCGTGGCCCTGTCGCTGCCGCTGCCGCGCCTGTTCGACTACCTCCCGCCCGCCGGGACGCATGCCGGGGCGGTGGCCATTGGCCAGCGCCTGCGGGTGCCCTTCGGTCAGCGTGAGCTGTGCGGGATCGTGGTTGCGCACGCGATTGCGGAGCCTGACATCGAACTGCGCGCAGCATTGCAGGTGCTGGACGACGGGCCGTTGCTGCAGGGCGAGCTGCTGGCTTCGCTGCGATGGCTGTCCGGCTATCTGCACGCGCCCTTGGGCGAAGTGCTGGCCGCCGCCCTGCCGGCAACGCTGCGGCGCGGCGAGCCGCTGCCGGACATCACGCGCTACGGCTGGCGGTTGGCCGAAGCCGGCCGCACCGCCTTGCCGGGGATGCGCGCCGGCAAGCCGAAGGCACTGGCAGCGTGGCTGCAACTGCAGCGCGCCGAACACGGGCTGGACGCGGACTGGCCAGGCTGGCGAACGCCGCTGCGCACGCTGCGCGAGCGTGGGCTGGTGGAGCGTGTCGTGCTGGAGGAACCGACGGGGCCAGCGTCGTCTTTCCGGGAAAAGAGCGGCGCTGACCCCACGTTTTCCCCGAATGCCGAGCAGCAGGTTGCCATTGAGGCCATTCGCGCCGCCGAGGGCTTTGCGCCCTTCCTGCTGGATGGGGTGACCGGCAGCGGCAAGACCGAGGTGTACCTGCACGCCATTGCCGACTGCCTGGCGCGCGGCAAGCAGGCGCTGGTGCTGGTGCCGGAAATCGGCCTGACGCCGCAGGCGCTGGCGCGCTTCCGCACACGCCTGGGCGTGCCGGTGCACGCGCTGCATTCGGGGTTGAACGACAACGCGCGCGCCGCCACCTGGCTTGCCGCCGCGCGCGGGCAGGCGCGGGTGATCGTGGGCACGCGCTCGGCGGTGTTCGTGCCGCTGCCGGACGCCGGCCTGATCGTGATCGATGAAGAGCACGACGGCAGCTACAAGCAGTTCGATGGCATCCGCTACCACGCCCGCGATTTCGCCATCGTCCGCGCGCGCGCGCTGGACGTGCCCATCGTGCTGGGCAGCGCCACGCCGGCGCTGGAGACGCTGTACAACGCGCAGTGCGGGCGCTCCCAGCGGCTGCGCCTGCACCAGCGGGCAGGCGCTGCCAAGCCGCCGGCGGTGCGCGTCGTGGATGTGCGCAAGCGGCCGCTGCATGCGGGGCTGGCGGAGGACGCGCTGACCGCGATCCGCGCCGCGCTGGATGCAGGCGGGCAGGTGCTGGTGTTCAAGAACCGGCGCGGCTATGCGCCGGTATTGCTGTGCCATGACTGCGGCTGGAGCGCGCATTGCCCGCGCTGCAGCAGCCCGGACAAACCCACCGCGATGACCGTGCATGCCCACGGCAAGCGCTTGCAATGCCACCATTGCGGCCAGCGCCGGCCTTCACCACTGGCCTGCCCGGACTGCGCGAGCCTGGCCTTGCAACCGCAGGGCAATGGCACCGAGCGCATCGAGGCCGAATTGCAGGCGCGCTTCGCCGACGTGCCGGTGCTGCGCATCGATCGCGGCAGTACGGGTCATCGCGACGCGCTGCAGCAGCACTTCGATGCACTCGGGGCCAGCCCCGGCATTTTGGTGGGTACGCAGATGCTGGCCAAAGGCCATGACTTGCCCAACCTCACCCTGGTCGTGGTGGCCGGCATTGACGAGGGCTTGTTTTCGGCGGACTTCCGCAGTGGCGAAAAACTTGCCCAGTTGCTGGTGCAGGTGGCCGGCCGCGCCGGCCGCGCCGACAAACCGGGCAGCGTGCTGCTGCAGACCCACCATCCCGAGCATCCACTGCTGCAGACGCTGATCCACGGCGGCTATCACGCATTCGTGGAAGGTGAACTGGCGCTGCGCGAAGCGGCGGGCTTCCCGCCATTCGCGCATCTTGCGTTGCTGCGTGCGGAAGCAAAGCACGCCGACCCGCCGATGCGCTTCCTGCACACGGCCAAGGCCCTGCTGGGCGACGCGGCGATTGACGTGCATGGCCCGTTGCCGGCGCCGATGCCGCGCCGCGCCGGCTATGTGCGCGCGCAGCTGCTGCTGTCGGCCGCGCAGCGGCGCGAGTTGCATGCCGCGCTGGACGCAGCCCTGCCTGCGCTGTACGCATCGCCCGACGCGCGCAAGGTGCGTTGGTCGCTGGATGTGGATCCGCTGGACTTGTACTGAGCCCGCGTCGGGGTTGCGTCGCGCGCAGCCGCGTGGCGCGCCTTCCGCAGGCCGCAGGCCACTGAGGCTGGCGCTACGATGGGCACCCTGCAGTCGCCAACGATGTCCCATGTCGCAGTTGTTGCTGGCGTTCGATTTGATCGGCACTTTCGTGTTCGCCCTCAGCGGCGGCACGCTCGCCGTGCGCAAGCGGCTGGACCTGTTCGGCGTGCTGGTGTTGTCCTGCGCCGCAGCGGTCTCGGGCGGGATCGTGCGCGATGTGTTGATCGGCGCGCATCCGCCGGCGTCGCTGGCGGACTGGCGTTATCTGGTGACGGCGATGGTGGCTGGCCTGGTCACCTTCCGTTGGTCCGGGGCAATCGAGCGTCTGCGCAATCCGGTGCAGCTGTTCGACGCCGCTGGCTTGGCCCTGTTTGCGGTGCTGGGCACCGGCAAGGCACTGGCGTTCGGGCTTCCGCCGTTTGCAGCGATGTTGCTGGGCATGGTCAGCGGCATTGGCGGCGGCATCGCCCGCGACCTGCTGGTGGCGCGCACGCCCGTGGTACTGCAGGCCGAGCTGTACGCGGTGGCGGCGCTGGCCGGCGGGGGGATTGTGGCAGTGGCGGCTGCGTTGAAGCTGCCGCAGCACCCGGCAATGGTGTTGGGCGCGCTGGTCTGCTTCGGCCTGCGCTACATGGCCCTGCGCCACGGCTGGCAACTGCCGGTGGCGCGGCCGCGCGAATAGGCGGCATCACGTAAAACGCAAACGGCCGGGGGCGAGCCGGGCCATTTGCTGGCCGATGGGTTGCCGGTGACAACTTGCCGGGTTACAGATTCCGCCTGATGTCATCGATCCTCGCTTTCGTCGCTGCGGTATCGCAATTCAGGCGCGCAACCTCGATCTCGGTGGGGTCGGTGCTGCGGCCGGCGGCCTCGATCCTGCAATCCACGTCCTTCTTCTTTATCCAGGCGCGCTGTGATCCCAGCAGGTATCCCCGATCTTCTTCCGAGAGCCCTTTCCAAAGCTCATTGATGGCCTGGTTGGCGAGGGTGTTCTGTTCTTGGGCGACGCTCAGATTGGCGGCACTCTGTTCGGCGCGCAGCTGGGCTTGTTGCTGCTCTTCCTGGAGGCGCTGTGCTTCCGCCGCCTGGTCTGCCTCCTCTGCGGCCTTTGCGTCTTCGATTTGCTTGGCCTCGATCATCGGCTTCAACAAGGAGGAGCCGGCGATTTCGCTGACAAAATCCGCGATCGATGCGGCCCCGGTCAACTCGGCATAGACTTTCTTGCCGTCATCCGTGGGCTGGGCGTTGTATTCGATGGTTTTCGTGAATGCGTTCGCCGCCTGCTCCATTTCGTTGTTGCTGGACAGTGCTGAAATCGCCCCGAGGCCAGCAAGCTTCCTACCCTCTTCGGCGGAATGCAGCAAGTCGGGAGGGACGACGATCTTGATCGTGCCTTCGCAGAACACTTTCGTGCTGTTCGGGTCTTCCTTGGAGGTTCGAACATTGTCGAAGGCGATGGAGATTTTGCTCAAGGTCGCTCGTGCGGATGCCGCGCTGAAGACGGTGCTACCGTCATCGCGCTTGCCTTTGGAAAGGGTTTTCTCGGCCTCGTCCATCACGATCTGCTTGACCATGTCCAGCTCGTCCTTTCCCGAGCAGGTTGCCTTGTGTTTGCCGCATCCGGCCAGCGCCATCGCGGCCATGATGATGGCCACCGAACGAGTTGCAATACGCATTGTTTCCCCCTGTATCGATTCCATGAACGAATTGGCATTCCGTTCAGGAAGGTTAGCCGAGGGGAGGGGGCAATTGTCAACAAAACGGCCCGGGGCGAGCCGGGCCATTTGCTGGTGCGTCGCGAAGGCGGCTGTTTACGCCGCGAACAGGGCTTTCATCTTCTTCATTGCATTGGCTTCGATCTGGCGAATGCGCTCGGCGGAGACGCCATACTCGTCGGCCAGTTCCTGCAAGGTCACCTTGCTGTCGGCATCCAGCCAGCGGCGCTTGATGATGTCGCGCGAGCGCGCGTCCAGCCTCGCCATGCCCTCGCGCAGCACGTCCAGCTGGTCGGCCTCGCTGTCGGCGGACTCGTAGGTGGCGGCCGGGTCGGTGTCCAGCGCAACCAGATAGCTGGCCGGCGCCGGCGGGGCATGATCATCGTCGCCATCATCCGGCGCATCAAAACCGATGTCGCGACCCGACAGGCGCGATTCCATTTCCAGCACCTCGCGCTCGGACACGTTCAAGTCCTTGGCGACCACGCGCACTTCCTCCGCGTTGAGCCAGCCCAGGCGGGTCTTGCTCTTGCGCAGGTTGAAGAACAGCTTGCGCTGCGCCTTGGTGGTGGCCACCTTGACGATGCGCCAGTTCTTGATGATGAAATCGTGCATCTCGGCGCGAATCCAGTGCACCGCGAAGCTGACCAGGCGCACGCCCACCGAAGGGTCGAAGCGCTTGACCGCTTTCATCAGGCCGATGTTGCCTTCCTGGATCAGGTCGCCCAGTTGCAGGCCGTAGCCGCTGTAGCCGCGTGCCACGTGCACCACGAAGCGCAGGTGCGACAGGATCAGTTCTTGCGCAGCCGCGATGTCGGCGTGTTCGCGCAAGCGATGCGCCAGGCGCTGCTCGTCCTCGACGGTCAGCACCGGGATTTCATGCACGGCACCGATGTAAGCCTCCAGCGAACCGATAGCGCTGGGGATCGGCAGATTGTTGGCGACAAGCGCTCTGGACGTCATCGTGGCTTCCCTCATGCAGTCAATATTAGCAGTCCTCATCTTTGACTGCTAACCGTGCCAATAGTTCACTACTGTTTCATTCATGGAACAGTGGTGGGCTCGTGATTCCATTGAAACACCGGGCGAGTCAACGTCATGTGGTGACGTTTCCCGCGGTCTGCAAGCCCGTCCTCGTCGCTTGACAGGGCCGGGCCGTGCGTCGATCCTGCTGCGGCATTTCCGAGGGGTGCCCCGATCAGGGGCTGAGATTGCGCGAGCGGACCCTTGAACCTGATCCGGGTAATACCGGCGTAGGAACGGAAGACATCACGGGCGGCTGTTCGGGCTGGCCGTGAGCCGTTGCATCGTCACATCCCGGATCTCCCGCCGTTTTCCACGAGGAGGAGATCCATGCACCAGACTGCCGTCGCACCGACGTTTGTCACCACCGGGCCGATCCGAGGATCGCGCAAGATCCATCTTGCGCCGCCTGACCACCCCGATCTGCGCGTCCCGTTCCGCGAAATCGCGCTGGGCGACCCGGTGCTGCCGGCGATCCGCCTGTATGACGCCTCCGGCCCTTACACCGATGAAGCGGCCCGGATCGATCTGGCTGCCGGTCTGCCGGCGGTGCGTGAGCCCTGGCTTGCCCGACGGGGGTTCAGCTGCATTCCCGGGCGCGCGCTGCGGCCGGAGGACAACGGCCATGCAAGCGGCGAGCGCCTGGTCGCGCCGTGTCCCGCGCAGCATCGCCTGCGCAGCGGCAGCACGGGCCAGCCCGTCACCCAGCTGGAATTTGCGCGCGCCGGCATCATCACCGAAGAAATGATCTACGTGGCGCAGCGCGAAAATCTGGCGCGCCTGCAACTGCTGGCCGATGCGTCGCTGCCTGCCCGGGATGGCGACTCATCCGGCGCGGCCATTCCCGCCTCCGTCACGCCCGAGTTCGTGCGCAGCGAGATTGCGGCGGGCCGCGCGATTCTTCCGGCCAATATCAACCACCCGGAACTGGAGCCGATGATCATCGGCCGCAATTTCCTGGTGAAGATCAACGCCAACATCGGCAATTCCGCGCTGTCGTCCGGCGTGGCGGACGAGGTGGAGAAGCTGGTGTGGGCAATCCGCTGGGGCGCCGACACCCTCATGGATCTGTCCACCGGCCGCAACATCCACAACCTGCGCTCGTGGATCGTGCGCAACTCGCCGGTTCCCATCGGAACCGTGCCGATCTACCAGGCACTGGAAAAGGTGGGTGGCGACCCGGCCAGGCTTGATTGGGAGGTATTCAAGGACACCCTGATCGAACAGGCCGAGCAGGGCATCGACTACTTCACCATCCATGCCGGCGTGCGCTTGCATCACGTGCCGCTGACCTCGCAACGGCTGACCGGCATCGTCTCGCGCGGTGGCTCGATCATGGCGCGCTGGTGCCTGAGTCATCATCGCGAGAGCTTTCTGTACGAACGCTTCGCCGACATCTGCCAGATCATGCGTCGCTACGACGTGTCGTTTTCGCTGGGCGATGGCTTGCGGCCCGGCTCGATTGCAGATGCCAACGATGCGGCGCAGTTTGCCGAGCTGGAAACGCTGGGCGAGCTGACTCCGGTCGCGTGGGAGCACGGCTGTCAGGTCATGGTCGAAGGGCCCGGCCATGTGCCGATGCACAAGATCAAGGCCAACATGGACAAGCAGCTGGAGCACTGCGCCGAAGCGCCGTTCTACACGCTCGGCCCGCTGACCACCGACATCGCCCCGGGCCACGACCACATCACCTCCGCCATCGGCGCGGCGATGATCGGTTGGTATGGCACCGCCATGCTGTGCTATGTCACGCCCAAGGAACATCTTGGCCTGCCGGATCGCGACGACGTCAAGACCGGGGTCATCACCTACAGGATTGCCGCCCACGCCGCTGACCTGGCAAAAGGCCATCCTGCAGCGCAGGTCCGCGACGATGCGGTGTCGCGCGCGCGCTTCGGGTTCCGCTGGGAAGACCAGTTCCACCTCGCGCTGGATCCCGACACGGCGCGCGACTACCACGATGCCACGCTGCCGAAGGACGCGCACAAGACCGCGCACTTTTGTTCGATGTGCGGGCCGAAGTTCTGCTCGATGAAGATCAGCCAGGATCTTCGTATAGACGCGTTGATTGAAGAGGGAATGGCGGAAAAGGCGCGCGAATTCCAGGCGCACGGCGGCGACCTGCACGTGCCGGTGCAGGCATGAGCGCGCGGGTGCTTGTGCTGGGCGCGGGCGTGGCGGGGCTGGCGGCGGCGCTGGAGCTGTCGCTGGCTGGCGCAGCGGTGGAAGTGGTCGAGCGCGGCAGCGCGCCGGGCGCGCAGGCGGCCAGTTGGTTTGCCGGCGGCATGTTGGCGCCGTGGTGCGAAAAGGTCAGCGGGGAGCCGGCAGTGGTGGCGCTGGGATGGCAGGCGCTGGACTGGTGGCGCGGCCACCATGCGCAAACCCGCAGCGCGGGAACCTTGGTGGTTGCCGCGTCGCGCGATCGTGCGGAGCTGGATCACTACGCCAACCGCACCGACGGCTACCAGCGCCTGGACGATTCCGGCATTGGCGAATTGGAGCCCGATCTGGCCGGGCGCTTCCAGTACGGCCTGTTCTTCGCGGAAGAAGCACATGTCAATCCACGCGCCGCATTGGGGTCGTTGGCGTCACGTCTGGGCGAACGCGGCGTGCCGATTCACTACGCCATCGACGCCGACCACGTGGTCACCGGCAGCCGCTCGATCCTGGACTGTCGTGGCTATGGCGCCCGCGCCGCACTGCCGGAACTGCGTGGTGTACGCGGCGAGATGCTGTTGCTGCAAACCCGCGATATTGCCTTGTCGAGGCCAGTGCGCCTGCTGCATCCACGCGGCATGACCTACGTGGTGCCGCATGGCGATGGCTTGTTCATGGTGGGCGGCACCATGATTGAAAGTGCCGATGCCGGTCCGATCACGGCGCGCTCGTTGATGGAGCTGCTCAACGGCGCCTATGCGCTGCACCCCGCATTTGCCGAGGCGCGCATCGTCGAGTCGGGCGTGGGCATCCGCCCGGCGTTTCCCGACAACCTGCCCAAACTCCTCCAGCGGGGCGGTCGCTGGCATCTCAATGGCCTGTATCGGCACGGGTTCTTGCTGGCGCCGGCCATGGCGCGGCAGGCGGCTGCGGCTCTGTTGGGCAAGGGAGTGAGCACATGCAGCTCCTGGTGAATGGCGTCGTGCGCGCGCTTGTCGGCACCTCGGTAACCGATGCAGTGGAAGAACTGGGTTACCGCGATGCGTGCGTGGCCACCGCCGTCAACGGCTGCTTCGTGGCCATCAGCGAACGCCATGCACACCTCCTTGTGGAGGGCGATGTCCTTGAAGTCGTCGCGCCGATGCAGGGCGGTTGAGCATGCACATCCACGACGTCGAATTGACCTCGCGCCTGTGGCTGGGAACGGCCCGCTACCCGTCGCCAGCCGTTCTCATCGAGGCCATTCGGGCGGCGGAATGCGACATGGTGACCGTGTCGTTGCGACGCGAGTGCGGGCAGCAGCGCGCTGGCCAGGACTTCTGGTCCCTGATCAGGTCGTTGGGCGTGCGCGTGTTGCCCAACACGGCTGGCTGTCACTCGGTGAAAGAAGCGGTGACCACCGCGCACATGGCGCGCGAAGTCTTCGACACCCCGTGGATCAAGCTGGAGGTATTGGGGGAAGGCGAGCTGCTGCAGCCGGATGTGTTTGGCCTGGTGGAAGCCGCCAGGCTGCTGATTGCCGATGGGTTTCAGGTGTTTCCCTACACCACCACGGATCTCGGCGTTGCCGAGCGCCTGGTGGATGCCGGCTGCCGCATCCTGATGCCGTGGGGTGCGCCGATCGGCAGCGGGCGCGGCCTGAATGACGTCTTCGCCCTGCGTGCGCTGCGCGCGTATTTCCCCGAACTGACGCTGGTTGTGGATGCAGGCATCGGGCTTCCGTCACAGGCCGCCGCCGCCATGGAGTTGGGCTTTGACGCCGTGCTGCTGAACACCGCCGTGGCCTTGGCCGGTAATCCATCGCACATGGCCGGCGCATTTGCGCAGGCGGTGCGTGCCGGTCATGCCGCGCAGCTGGCTGGCTGCATGCCACCACGCGACCTTGCGGAACCTTCTACCCCGACGCTGGGCAAAGCATGGCTGGCATGACCCGTCTCGATCCGTTCTATCCGGTGGTCGGCAGCCTTGACTGGGTGCAGCGGTTGGTGCCGCTGGGCGTGAAGCTGATCCAGTTGCGGATCAAGCAGCAACCGCAAGATGCCGTTCGGCAGGCGGTGCGCGCGGCATTGGCCTGTTGCCGCGCGCATGGCGCGCAGCTGGTGGTCAACGATCATTGGCAGGCGGCCATCGAGCTTGGCGCCCCTTGGATCCACCTGGGGCAGGGCGACTTGGACCACGCCGATCTTGCCGCCATCAGGCGCGCAGGCGTTCGGCTGGGGGTCAGCACGCACGATGATGACGAATTGACGCGCGCGCTAGGCGTCGCGCCGGACTACGTTGCGCTGGGGCCGATCTATCCCACCACGTCGAAAGTGATGCCGTGGGCGCAGCAGGGGCTGGCGCGCATCGGCGAATGGAAGCGGCGCATCGGCGCGTTGCCGCTGGTGGCGATTGGCGGCATCAGCTGCGAGCGCGCGGCTGATTGCCTCGATGCAGGTGCCTGCGCCGTTGCGGCGATGAGCGACGTGACCGATCACCCCGCGCCGGCTGTGCGCGTTGCCCAATGGTTGCGCACGACCCGGCCGAGGCCATGACGTTCGCCGCGCTCAGCATCGCCGGTTCCGACTCCTCGGGGGGCGCCGGTATCCAGGCGGATCTTGCGGCCTTCAACGCGGCCGGCGTGCACGGCGCTACCGCAATCACCGCCGTCACCGCGCAAAATTACGCCGGCGTGCGTGCCGTGCAGCTCATGCCGCCTGCGTTGGTGCGGATGCAGATCGAAGCGGCGTTCGACGAGCGCGCCGTGCATGCGGTCAAACTGGGCATGCTGGGCAACGCTGGCATCGTGGAAACGGTGGCGGCCACGCTGCGCCAGCACCGGCCGCGCTGGCTGGTCATCGACCCGGTGATGATCGCCAGCTCAGGCGCGCGCCTGCTGGATGCGGATGCCATCGGCAGCGTGCGCCGGCGGTTGCTGCCGCTGGCCGACTGCCTGGTCCCGAACCTGGATGAGGCCGCTGTCTTGCTGGATATGCCGCGTGCCTGCAGCGAGACGGAGATGCTGGCGCAGGGCCGTGCGCTGCTCGCCTTGGGCGCGCGCGCAGTGCTGATGAAAGGGGGGCACGCGCCGTTGCCTGAAGCGGTGGATCTTCTGGTGACCACCGAGGGCAGCCGGCGCTACGCCGCGCCGTGGATCAAGGACATCGATACCCACGGCACCGGTTGCACGCTGTCGGCCGCCATCACCGCAGGGCTTGCCCGTGGCCTTGCCCTGGTCGAGGCGATTGACGCGGCGAAGCGCCATCTTGGCGTGTGGCTGGGCGGTCGGCTCAGCCGGGCATGAGCGCGGCGCGCGGCGGCAGCGACCAGTCGATGGGCGCCTGCCCGGTGCGGCGCAGTGAGTCGTTGGTGGCGGAAAAATGCCCGCAGCCCAGGAAGCCGCGATGGGCCGACAGCGGCGAGGGGTGCGGAGCTTTGAGGACGCGGTGTTTGCGCGTGTCGATCATCGCGCCTTTCTTCTGCGCATAGCTGCCCCACAGCAAGAACACGAGGTGCTCGCGCTCGCGATTGAGGACATCCACCACGTGATCGGTGAAGCCTTCCCAGCCCTTGCCCTGGTGCGATCCGGGTTGTCCGGCCTCGACCGTCAGGACGGAATTGAGCAGCAACACCCCGCGCTGCGCCCACGGCAGCAGGCAACCGTGGTCGGGGCGCTGGAAGCCGGTACTGGCTTCCAGTTCCTTGTAGATGTTCAGCAGCGAGGGCGGCACCGGCACGCCGGGCAGCACCGAGAAGCAGAGCCCGTGCGCTTGCCCCGGCCCGTGGTAGGGGTCTTGGCCGAGGATCACCACCTTCACCGCGTCGAACGGGGTCGCGTTGAACGAGGCGAGGATGTTGCCGCCGGCCGGGTAGATCGTCGCGCCCGCCGCCTTGCGCTGGCGCAGGAACGCGGACAACCCGCGCATGTCGTCGCGCGCGAACCAGTCGCCGACACGCGCCTTCCAGCTCGGCTCCAGCCGGACGTCGGGCAACGCGGGATCGTTCATCGCGTTCAGATCGCGCCGCGCTTCTTTTCAAGCAGCAGATAGCCGATGCCGGCCACCGCGCCGATGCCCAATGCTGCCAGCCAGGTCAGCGGACTGAGCCACTTCACCAGACCCGCGGCAATCAGCCCGAGGATCACGAACTGCGAATAGCGCCATGGGCTTTCGCGAAAGCTGCGCAGCGGAGGTTGAGTCATGCGGTCAGACCTTGTAGCCGGTATGGATGGCGACGATGCCGGCGGACAGGTTGCGATAGCTGCAGCGGGACAGGCCCGCTGCCTCCATCATCGCCTTCAGCCGCGCCTGTGGCGGGTGCTTGCGGATGCTCTCGGCCAGGTATCGGTAGCTGTCGGCATCGCCTGCGAGCAGCCTGCCCAGTCGCGGCAGCACCTTGAACGAATGGAAGTCGTAGATCGGCTTGAACCATTCGGCCTGCACTTCCGAAAACTCCAGCACCCGCGCCTGGCCACCGACTTTGAGGACGCGCAGGATCTCGCGCAGCGCCGCGTCCTTGTCGGTCACGTTGCGCAGGCCGAACGCCATGGTGACCAGATCGAAGCTGGCGTCGGGGAAGGGCAGCGTTTCGGCGTTGCACTGCACGTAGTCGAAGCCGCGCACCAGCCCGCGGTCGGTCATGCGGTCGCGGCCGACGCGCAGCATGTCGCCATTGATGTCGCCGAGGATCAGCTCGCCGGTTTCGCCCACGCGCTGTTTCAGCAGCGCGGCGATGTCGCCGGTGCCGCCGGCCAGGTCCAGCACCCGGTCGCCCCTGCGCACCTGCGAAGTGGCCACGAAGTAGCGCTTCCACAGGCGATGGATGCCGAGGCTCATCGCATCGTTCATCCGGTCGTAGCTGCCCGCCACCGAGGAAAACACCTCGGCGACCAGTTTCTGCTTCTCCGCGGCAGGGACATCGCGGAAACCGAAATGGGTGGTGGCTGGCTGTTCGTTGGGTGCGCTCATGTCAGGATTATCGCAGAGCGGGAAACTGATCCGGGTCAAGATGGCCCGGGCGCAGGACTTCGAGAATGAAAACATGAACGAAACCGACAGCCAGCCGCCCCATGCGCGCGTGTTCCTGCCGACGCTGATTTCCGACGATGCCGGGTTGGATCGCTATCTGGCAGGCTTCCAGAACAATGCCTACGGGCCGCGCAACCCGCCCGGCGGGGTGAGCCTGGAGGAATGGCTGGACAGCGGCGACGATGCCTGCGAAGCCTGTTTCGAGCGGGCGGTGCAGCTGGACGTCCCGCTGGTGCGATTGCAGGCGCTGGCGGTGGATTCCGAGCTGACCCGGCTGCTGTCGCCGCAGCAGGCGCGACTGCTGCGCGCGGTGCCGCTGCGCGCCCGCAACGGCTTGCTGGCGGTGGCGATGGAAGACCCCTCCAGCCATGCAGCGGTCGCCGCACTGGAGTTTGTCTCGCCCGATCGCGTGTTGCCGCTGATGGCCACGGCGCGCGGTATCCGGGATGCCATCGCCCGCAGTTACGACCAGGCCGAAGACCGCGAAACCGCGCAGCTTCTGGGTTTGGACCCGGTCGCGCAAATGGGCGAGGCCAGCGAGGCGGAGGCGCGCCGGCTGGCGCGCGAGCAACCGGTGGTCAGGATCGTGCATGAGTTGATCGCTGACGCGGTGGCACGGCGCGCGTCCGACATCCACCTGCGCCCCGGCGCGCATTCCACCGACGTGCTGTTCCGCATCGATGACGAGCTGGTCCCGGTGCGCAGCCTGTTGCGTGCGCTGCATGCCGCGGTGACCAGCCGGATCAAGGTGCTGGGCGAAATGAACCTGGCCGAGCACCGCAAGCCGCAGGATGGCCGCACCAGCTTCACCCTGGGCGATGGCAGCAAGGTGGACCTGCGCATCTCGGTGTTGCCGACGGTGCATGGGGAAAGCGTGGTGGTGCGCTTGCTGGACGCCCGCGAGGGCCTGTGGGATCTCGACGAGCTGGGGCTGAGCAACGCCGACCGGCAGCGGATCGACGACGTGATGAGCCGCAGCCACGGCATGTTCCTGGCGACCGGCCCCACCGGCTGCGGCAAATCCACCACGCTGTATGCGATGTTGCTGGAGCTGCGCAAGCAGCGCATCAACATCCTCACCATCGAAGATCCGGTGGAGTTCCACATCGCCGATATCCAGCAGATGCAAGTCAATCGTGCGGCCGGGTTCACCTTCGCCAGCGCGATGCGCAACTTCCTGCGCCACGACCCGGACGTGATCATGGTCGGCGAAATCCGCGACCGCGAGACCGCCGACATCGCGGTGGAAAGCGCGCTCACCGGGCACTTGCTGCTGAGCACGCTGCATACCAATACGGCGGCCACCACGGTCACCCGGCTGCTGGATCTCGGGGTCGAACCGTACCTGCTGCGCGCCAGTCTGCTGGCGGTGATTTCCCAGCGGCTGGTGCGGCTGACCTGCGCGCACTGCCGCGAAGAGGAGGCCATTGAACCGCACGTGCGTGGTGCGCTAGGCGTCGGCGCCGATGAGGTCTTCTATATCGGACGCGGCTGCCCGCAGTGCGAAGGACTGGGCGTGCACCGCCGGCAGGCGGTGTACGAATTGCTGGTGGTCGGGCCGCGCCTGCGCGAGCTGCTGGTGCCGGGTGCCGAAGCCGACACGATCCATCGGGTGGCGATCGAGGAAGGCATGGTGCCAATCACCCGGGCAGCCGTGGCGTTGGCGCGCAGCGGCGTGATTTCACTGGCCGAAGCATGGCGCGTGCGCGCGGACTAGCGCGTCCGCATGCCACACTGCGCGCATGCAGATCGAGCCCGTTTCCTTCCGCGGCATGCCCTGCCTGCGCATCGTCGCCGACGGCGCCCGCGCACTGGTCGCGCTGCACGGCGCGCAGCTGCTGTCGTGGCGGCCCGCCGACGGCCGCGAACGCCTGTTCCTGTCGGAGCGCGCCGTCTTCGACGGCCGCACCGCCATCCGCGGCGGCATTCCGGTGATCTTCCCGCAGTTCGGCGAGCGCGGCGCGCTGCAAAAGCACGGCTTCGCCCGCAACCGCGAATGGCGGTTGGAGGGCGAAGAACGCGGTGAGGCGGTGTTCGCGCTGGTCGGCGACGGCAGCGATGCCGACTGGCCGCATCCCTTCCACGCCCGCCTGCGCATCGGCCTGGCCAGCGAACGACTGCGGGTGGCGCTGGAGATCGGCAACACCGGCACCGTGCCCTTCGCCTTCACCGCCGCCCTGCACAGCTACCTGCGCGTGGACGACCTCTCGCAGTCCACCATCGAAGGCCTGCAAGGCTGCGACTACGAGGACAGCGCGGCTGGCGGCACCCTGCATCGCCAGCATGATTACGAAGTCGCCTTCGCGGGTGAGACCGACCGCATCTACAACGACGTGGTCGCACCGCTGGCGCTGCTGGATGGCGCGCACCGGCTCGACATCGAACAGGACGGCTTCGGCGACGTGGTGGTATGGAACCCGGGCGAACAGCTGTGCGCGCGCATCGGCGACCTGGCGCCGGACGACTGGAAACGCTTCGCCTGCGTCGAAGCCGGGCAGGTGTTGCAGGCGGTGGTGCTGGGGCCGGGTGAGCGCTGGCGCGGCGCGCAGTTGCTGGGATAACGGTCAGCGCTGTTCGGGCGGCAAGTACAGGTATTTCTGGAAGCCGACGAAGGTCTGCCTGATCTGTTCCGGTGTGCCAAGGTCGGCTGCCGCATCCGCAATGGCGTTGTACTTCAGGCGCAGCAGGGGCGTGAGCTTGCCGAGGTCGAGCTCGTCCACACCTTCGTGGACATAGTGCTCCAGCACGAACTCGACGAAGTCGAGATGGCGGTTGCTCTTGTAGCTGTCGCTGACACCGGACTTCGCCAGCACGGCGCGTTCGCTGCGCGGGATCGGCGCGCGGGTATAGGCCACATAGGCCAGCACGTCGAAGAGATCGCTGTCCTCGGCCTCGATGGCCTTCTGCATTTCTGCCAGCGCCTCGCGACCAAACCCCTTGTCGGCCAGTCCGTCCAGCAGCGCCCGGCGCGTGACCGGGTCACTCCAGATCTCGCGCAACTGGTCTTCGTCCTTGAAGAACTCGGGCAGCGCCCCGAACAGGCCTTCCAGAAACTGCGCAGCAGAGATGGGCTTGCCGTCCGCGCTCCAGAACGTGGTCGCCACCATGCTCTGGAGCTGGCGCAGCTTGCCGTCGGCCAGCTTGACCTTGATTCGCTTCACGCAGATGCAGGGCCGCTGGCCACATTGCTCGCATGGCGGCCTCTCGCAAACACAGGGCGATTGGCCGCATTTCCCACAAGGTGGCTTCGGACACACGCACGGGTTTTGGCCGCAGGTCTTGCACACATGCGGCGGGTTGCGCGGATCCGGTTCCACCGGTTCGCCATCCCATTCCGGGTCACTGAAGTGCAGGTAGGCCCTCACGAAGTCGTGGAGGGTGAAGTAGTCCTTGCCCTCGTACAGGCGGGTGCCGCGGCCGACGATCTGCTTGAACTCGATCATCGAGTTGACCGGGCGCATCAGCACGATGTTGCGCACGTTGCGCGCGTCCACGCCGGTGGAGAGCTTCTGCGACGTGGTCAGGACGGTCGGGATGGTCTTCTCGTTGTCCTGGAAGTCGCGCAGGTATTCCTCGCCCTTCGCCCCATCGTTCGCGGTGACGCGCACGCAGTACAACGGATCCGGATTGGCCTTGTTCTGGTTGATCAGGTCGCGCACCAGCGCGGCATGGTCCTGGGTGGCGCAGAACACCAGCGTCTTTTCCCTGGGATCGACCTGCTTCATCCATTCCTGCACGCGGAACGCTTCGCGCTCGGGGATGACGATGATCCGGTTGAAGTCCGACTCGGTATAGCGCTTGCCGGGCAGCACCTCGCCCTCCACCACGGCGTCGTCCGGCGTGTAGGTGTAGTCGTCCAGCGTGGTGGCCCACTGCTTGACCCGGAACGGGGTCAGGAAGCCATCGTTGATGCCTTCCTTCAGCGAATAGGAATAGACCGGCTCGCCGAAATAGGCGTAGGTGTCGGCATTGCTCCGCCGCAGTGGCGTGGCGGTCAGGCCCAGCTGCACGGCCGGCGAGAAGTACTCCAGGATCGCCCGCCAGCTGCTCTCGTCCTTCGCGCCGCCGCGGTGGCATTCGTCGATGACGATGAAGTCGAAGAAGTCGGGCGGGTAGTCGCCGAAGTACGGCGTTTCGCCGGGCCCGCTCATGAAGGTCTGGAAGATGGTGAAGAACACGCTGCCGTTTTTCGGCACCCGGCCCTTCTTGCGGATTTCATCGGGGGCGATGCGCACCCGCGCGTCGTCATCGAAGGCGGAAAACGCGTTGTAGGCCTGATCCGCCAGGATGTTGCGGTCCGCCAGGAACAGGATGCGCGGCCGTCGCGTCGGCTCGCCCTCGCCCTTCCAGTCGGTGAGGTTCCATTTGCTCTGGAACAGCTTCCACGCCAACTGGAAGGCGATGAAGGTCTTGCCGGTGCCGGTGGCCAGGGTCAGCAGGATGCGGTCGCGGCCCTCGCTGATGGCGTCCAGCACGCGCTGGATGGCGATGTCCTGGTAATAGCGGCCCTGCCAGGTGCCGCCCTTGTCCTCGAAAGGAACCGCGGCGAAGCGGTCGCGCCAGGCGTTGGCATGGGCGAAGGTGCGCGCCCACAACGCATCGGGGCCGGGGAAGGTGGGCACATCGCCTTCGCTGCCCGTGGCCATGTCGATGCCGTAGATCGCCTGCCCGTTGGCGGCGTAGGTGAAGCGCACCGCCAGTTTGGCGGCGTAGGCCTTCGCCTGCATCACGCCCTCGGCGCAGGGCACGGCCCACGCCTTGGCCTCCACCACCGCCAGCCGGGTGTTGCGGTGGATCAGCACGTAATCGGCGATCTCGGGCTTGGCCCGCTGGCCTTGGCCCTGCAGGCGCCCTTCGGTGATGCGGAACTCGCGGCGGACCTGGCTGCCTTCCACCACGCCCCAGCCCGCGGCCTTCAGGGCCGGGTCGATATGTTCGGCGCGGGTCTCGGCTTCGTTCATACCCGGACTTTGGCCATCAGCGGCTCGAAACGATAGATCGCCGGGCGCCGCCCGGACGCCTCGCGCACGGTTTGCAGCAGGCCCGCTTGCAGCAGGACTCGGCTGAAACGCGCTGCCGTCTGCACCGGGATCCCCGCCTCGCGGGTGAAGCGATTGTTGCTGAACACCGGGTTTGCGAACAGGTAGTCGAGTGCCGCGATGGAAAACCGCGACGCCAGCAACTCGGAAAAGCGGACTTTCATTTCTTCATAGAAGTCGCGTATCTCCTGCGCCACCTCCAGGTTGCGGATCGCCTGCTGCTCCACCGCCGACAGGAAGAACAGGCACCAGCCGTCCCAGTCGTCGTTCGCCGAGACCGCGCGCAACCGGTCGAGGTATTCCTCCTTGTAGTCCTCGAAATAACGGCTGATATAGAAGTGAGGCGCGGCGATGGCACCGCCCTGCCACAGCATCAGGGTGATCAACATGCGGCCGACACGTCCGTTGCCGTCCTCGAACGGATGCAGTGCCTCGAATTCGGCATGCGCCAGGGCGGTGCGCAGCAAGACAGGAATGGTCGGGTCGCCGATCATGGCGAACAGGGCTTCCATCCCGGCATCCAGATGCTCCGGCGCGACCGGCACGAAGCTCACGCGCCGGCTGCCGCGCTCGCCGATGTAGTTCTGCTCGCGCTTGTAGGCACCCGGCGATTTTTTTGCGCCACGCCCGAACGACAGCAACTGGCGATGCAAGCTCCGAACCAGCGACTCGGACAAAGGCTGCCCCTGCTCCAGCCGGGCTTGCGCTGCACCCAGCGCACGCCGGTAAAGCACGGTTTCGATGGCGTCCGACCGATACTCCAGCGCCGCCCCGGCATCGTCCTCGCCGTATTCGGCCTCCACCTGCAGGATTTCGTCCAGGGTGCTGATGGTGCCTTCCATGCGCGAGGACACCACGGCTTCCTGCCCGCGCAGCGGGGCCAGGAACAGTTCGCTGTTGTGCAGGCTGCGCAGCATCTGGTCATAGCGGGCCAGCGCGGCGGTCGCGCCCAACAGGCCGGGCATCAGCCGCTGGTAGTCCAGTCCCGTGGGCGGGAACTTGCCCAAGTGGTACTGAACGGCCTGGCTGGTGTCGACGATCATTGCTGTAAGCCACTCAGGCTGCCGGTGGATTTTTGTCATTAATGATGCAGCAAATCTCTAATGTCAAGAGTGCTAGACGTTCATGGACTAGCGCTATGGCCGGTTGTCTTCAAGATAGGGGGATTGACGAATGACAAGCCGGGCAGGTGTTCATCGCTCAAGGTGAACCGACGTTGCGGATAACAATCCGGGCGTCATCAACGACAACCGTGGCGGGCCGTTCACAGTTGGCCGGAAAACGCCCGGTGCAGCAGGGACTGCTTGAGCTTGTCGAGGGCGGCGATTTTGCGGGTGTAGAGGGATTGGAGCTGTGAGACTTCGGCACTCACTTCCTCAATGCGCATCACGACACGCATCTGCTCAACGCCCGTGGGAATCGGAACTGGCAACGCCGACAGGATTTGCTGATTGAGGCTCTTGATGTTCGTGCCGGTACCCGATTCGGTCAGCTTGCGCCGCGTCGCCGGCGTCTTGAGGAATTGGCACAGGTATTTCGGATTCATGCCTGCGTCAGTGAGGCGAAAACGAATCGTGAAGCCGGAGTGCGAAATTTCTTCATCGGCGCCACTCATCAACAGGCAACGTCCTATCAGCCCAGGATTGCCGTTGGAACGCACGAAAAGAATGTCGTTCGCGCGCAGCGCGTCAAGCGGATTGAGTTCACCATCCAACTGAACCGCTTCAAGCGACTCCAGTGGCACCGAGAAATTGTCCTTGAAGTCCTTGACGCCGACGATACGAACGCGCCGTCCCTTGCTTCGCTGAGTGTAGTTCACGCCGTTACGGAACGCACCCAGTTCGCCAAGTTGTGAAACGGTGTCGCACAAAAACAAATCACGCATATAGCCATCAAACACCTCCCGCGCATTGCGCATGCTCTTCTCGGCATTGGCCTTGGCGGTGGCGATGCCCGCAAACGCTTCGTCGAGGAGGGCGACGATGCGGCGTTGTTCCACGATCGACGGATAGGAAATCTGCAATTCCAGAAATGCAGGAATATCCAGATTTCTTTGAGCGGCACCACGGCCGAGGGCGTAGATTTCGCCTCTTTTGTAAAGGATTTGCCAATCCAGAAAGGCTTGACTCAATGACTCGAGTTTTGACGAAACCGTCAACCCGCTATCATTAAGGAAAAACTTACCGGCAACAAAACGCACGCACTCTTCGGACATCGCAAATCGCGAGACAATTAACTGATCCTCGCGATTGGATTTGTCTACTTTGAAAGTTTCACCGCCGCCGCCGTAAACCGGATAGATCGTCCCCCCATCGCGTCTCTGCACGACACGGGTTCCGTAATCGACTTGGCAGACTTCACCAAGCTGTCTCACCTGCCACGTCATACCAGCGCCCTAATCTTCGCCAGCACCAGCGCACTCTCCGCATCCAGCGCGGCAATCTCGTCAAGGATCTCGCGCGGGCTGCGCTGCGCTGCCACTTCGCCGCCGTTCGGATTCTTCACCGACAGGTCGAACGTGGCCTGATCGACGGACGCCGCGTCCACCGTCCAGCTCTTCACCGAATCCGCAAACGTCTTCTGCAGCGCCACGAACTCGGCCAGGTCCGCATCGTTGAGCGGATTGGTCTTGCCCAGGCTGCGGCCCGGGTCGAGCTGGTAGAACCACGTCTTGCGCGTCGGCGCGCCCTTCTCGAAGAACAGCACCACCGTCTTCACGCCCGCGCCCTGGAAGGTGCCAGACGGGCAGTCCAGCACGGTGTGCAGGTTGCATTCGGCCAGCAGCTTGTGGCGCAGGCTGGTGCTGGCGTTGTCGGTATTGGACAGGAAGGTGTTCTTGATGACGATGGCCGCGCGCCCGCCGGGCTTGAGCATCTTGATGAAGTGCTGCAGGAACAGGAACGCGGTTTCCCCGGTCTTGATGTGGAAGTTCTGCTGGACCTCCTTGCGCTCCTTGCCGCCGAACGGCGGGTTGGCCAGCACGATGTTTTTCTGGTCCTTCGGCTGGATGTCGTTGAGGTGTTGGCCCAACGTGTTGGCATGGACGATATTCGGCGCTTCGATCCCGTGCAGGATCATGTTCATCACGCCGATCACGTAGGCCAGGCCCTTCTTCTCCTGCCCGTAGAAGGTCTTTTCCTGCAGCGTTTTCACGTCGCTGGTGGACAGCTTGTCCTGCCCGCGCAGGTGATCGTAGGCCTCGCACAGGAAGCCGGCGCTGCCGCAGGCGCCGTCGTAGAGGGTTTCGCCGATCTTCGGGTCCAGCACGCGGATCATGGCGCGGATCAGCGGGCGCGGCGTGTAGTACTCGCCGCCGTTGCGCCCGGCATTGCCCATGTTGCGGATCTTCACCTCGTACAGGTGGCTCAGCTCGTGCTTCTCGGCGCTGCTGCCGAAACGCAGTTCGTCCACCCGCTCGATCACGTCGCGCAGGTTGTAGCCGCTGCGGATCTTGTTGGTCAGCTCGCCGAAGATCTCGCCGATCTTGTACTCCAGCGTCTGCGGGCTGCTGGCCTTGATCTTGAAGCCCTGCAGGTAGGGGAACAGCTCGTCATCGACGAAGTCCACCAGGTCCGGCCCGGTCATGGCCTTGTGGTGGTCCAGCCGGCCGTCCTTGTCCTTCGGCGCGGCCCAGCTTTCCCAGCGGTACTTCTTCTCCAGCAGCCACTGGTACTTGCGGTCTTCCAGCTCGGCCTGCATCGCCCGCTCGCGCTCCAGCGCGTCCAGGTACTTCAGGAACAACAGCCACGAGGACTGTTCGGTGTAGTCCAGTTCGCTGGTGCAGCCGGCATCCTTGTGCAGGATGTCGTCGATATTCTTGAAGGCCTGCTCGAACACGCGGTGGCTCCGTTCTTGGAGACGGGACTGTAACGGGCGGGGTGGCTGCGGCCAAGCAATCGGCGCAGGCGGGAACAAAAACGCCCCGCATCGCTGCGGGGCGTTTCGTTTGCTTCGACGACGCGCCTCAGCGCTTCATCGAGCCGAAGAACTCGTCGTTGGACTTGGTGTTCTTCATCTTGTCGAGCAGGAACTCCATCGCGGCGATCTCGTCCATCGGGTGCAGCAGCTTGCGCAGGATCCAGATTTTCTGCAGCAGGTCGGGGTCGATCAGCAGGTCCTCGCGGCGGGTACCGGAGGCGTTGACGCCAATCGCCGGGTACACGCGCTTTTCGGTGATGCGGCGGTCCAGGTGCACTTCGCTGTTGCCGGTGCCCTTGAACTCCTCGTAGATCACCTTGTCCATCGCGCTGCCGGTATCCACCAGCGCGGTGGCGATGATGGTCAGGCTGCCGCCTTCTTCCACGTTGCGTGCGGCACCAAAAAAACGTTTGGGCCGATGCAGTGCGTTGGCATCCACACCACCGGTCAGCACTTTGCCGGAGCTGGGCAGCACGTTGTTGTAGGCGCGTGCCAGACGGGTGATCGAGTCGAGCAGGATCACCACGTCCTTCTTGTGCTCGACCAGGCGCTTGGCGCGCTCGATCACCATCTCGGCGACCTGCACGTGGCGCGCGGCCGGCTCGTCGAAGGTGGAGCTGATGACCTCGCCGCGCACGGTGCGCTGCATCTCGGTCACTTCTTCCGGGCGCTCGTCGATCAGCAGCACGATCAGGTGCACGTCGGGATGGTTGTAGGTAATCGCGCTGGCGATCTGCTGCATCATCATCGTCTTGCCGGCCTTCGGCGGGCTGACGATCAGGGCGCGCTGGCCCTTGCCCTGCGGGGCCATCAAATCCAGGATGCGGCCGGTGATGTCCTCGCTGGAACCGTCGCCACGCTCCAGCTTGAAGCGTTTGCGCGGGAACAACGGGGTGAGGTTTTCGAACAGGGTCTTGTTTTTGGACGCTTCCAGCGGCTCGCCGTTGATGGTGTCGACGATGTTCAGCGCGAAGTAGCGCTCGCCGTCCTTGGGCCAGCGGATGCGGCCGGAGACGTGGTCGCCGGTGCGCAGGTTGAAGCGGCGGATCTGCGACGGGCTGATGTAGGTGTCGTCCGGGCCGGCCAGGTACGAAGCCTCGGCCGCGCGCAGGAAGCCGAAGCCGTCCGGCAGGATTTCCAGCACGCCGTCGGCCTGCACGCCTTCGCCGTGGCGGGTCAGCACCTTCAGGATCGCGAAGATGATGTCCTGCTTGCGCGCGCGGGCCACGCCCTCGCTGATCTGCAGCTGGTCGGCGATTTCCAGCAGCTTGTGCGCGGGCGAGCGCTTGAGATCGCCCAGCGAATAGATGGGGAAGCCTTCCGGCACCTGCGGATGCGGGCGCGGGACGAAGTTCTCGCCGTTGCTGTTGTCGTCCGACATGCCGCCTTCGCGGAAGCGGTCGCGCTGGCGATCCCTGCGATTCTTGAAGCGATCGCGGCGATTGTTGCGATGGCCTCCGTCGCGCTGCGGGTCGCCATCATGGCCGTCCTGCGTCGATTGCTGGGTGCCGCCCTGGCTGCTGTCGCCGGTGGATGGACCGCCATCGGGCGTGGCCGCCGGCGTCTGTGCGCTGTGCGCAACCGGCGGGGGAGGCGGCGCCTGGGCCGCTTGAACTGCTGCGGGTGGCGCGGGGGGCAGCGCGATTTCGGACTGCTCGGGCGCGCGTGGCTTGACCACGCGGGGTTTGCGAACGCGCTTCTCGGCGACTTCGCCGGCGTCGTTGGTGGGGTCTGACAAGGGAAAACCTCGCTTGCGTTGCGAGCGTCCGCAGGCTGCGGACGGGATCGTCTGGGAGTGGATCAGAAGGGGTGCGGCGCGCCGGAAAGGCGGTGGATCAGCGCCGGTGTACGCAAAACGCTAGCACTCTTGCGGCATCCGGCGCAAGTGGAAGGCCGTTTGCGTGCGTTTCGTGCGCTGGCTGTGCGGGCGTGTCGAGCCTGCGCGTGCGCATGGCCCGTTCCCTGTTCGGAGCGGGCCGGCGGCAGCGGTGGCGGATCAGAGCGCCTTGTCGATCATCTGCGCCAGTTGGGCCTTGCCGACCGCGCCGATCTGGGTGGCCTGCACCTGGCCGCCCTTGAACAGCAGCAGCATCGGGATACTGCGCACGTGGTACTTCAGCGCGGTCTGCTGGTTCTGGTCCACGTCCACCTTCACGATCCTGGCCTTGCCGGCATAGTCGCCCGCCAGCTGGTCCAGCGCCGGGGCGATCATCTTGCATGGGCCGCACCACGGGGCCCAGAAGTCCACCAGCACCGGCTGTTCGGAGGTCAGGACCTGGCTGTCGAAATCGGCATCGGTGGCGTGCAGGACGGTATCGCTCATGGGGGCTCCAGATGGCTGTGGCGCGGGGACTGCGCCTGAATGGTAAACTCGGGGGATGCGCCGGTTGTTTCTGGGCGCCTGTGCCGGGAACGACAAGCCCCGGATTCCTCCCGGCAGTCTGCGCGGCTGCCCCCCATTCATACAAGCAGCGCAGTGCACGCGACGTCAAGACAGCGCGCGCCTGCCACTCCTGAGGCAGCCTCCGTGTCCGACAAACCCCTGACCGACATCACCTTTTCCACCTTCGACCTGTATCCGTCCCTGCTGACCGGGTTGGAGGCAGCGGGCTTCACCCGCTGCACCCCCATCCAGGCCATGACCCTGCCCGTGGCGCTGGCCGGCGGCGACGTGGCGGGCCAGGCGCAGACCGGCACCGGCAAGACGCTGGCCTTCCTGGTCACCGTCATCAATCGCCTGCTGACCCGCCCGGCACTGGCCGAACGCAAGCCGGAAGATCCGCGCGCGCTGATCCTGGCGCCCACCCGCGAGTTGGCCATCCAGATCCACAAGGATGCGGTGAAATTCGCCTCCGACCTCGGCCTGAAGTTCGCGCTGGTCTACGGCGGCGTGGACTACGACAAGCAGCGCGAGCTGCTGCAGGCCGGCGCCGACGTGATCATCGCCACGCCGGGCCGGCTGATCGACTACGTCAAGCAGCACAAGGTGGTCAGCCTGCACGCCTGCGAAGTCTGCGTGCTGGACGAAGCCGACCGCATGTTCGACCTCGGCTTCATCAAGGACATCCGCTTCCTGCTGCGGCGCATGCCCGAGCGCGGCACCCGGCAGACCCTGCTGTTCTCCGCCACCTTGAGCCACCGCGTGCTGGAGCTGGCCTACGAGCACATGAACGAGCCGCAGAAGCTCGTCGTGGAAACCGAGCACATCACCGCCGCGCGGGTGCGCCAGAAGCTGTACTACCCGGCCGACGAAGAAAAGCTGCCGCTGTTGCTGGGCCTGCTGTCGCGCAGCGAAGGCGCGCGCACGATGGTGTTCGTCAACACCAAGGCGTTCGTGGAGCGGGTGGCGCGTTCGCTGGAGCGCGCCGGCTACCGCGTCGGCGTGCTGTCCGGCGACGTGCCGCAGAAAAAGCGCGAGTCGCTGCTGAAGAAGTTCCAGGCCGGGCAACTGGAGATCCTGGTGGCCACCGACGTGGCCGCGCGCGGCCTGCACATCGATGGCGTGCAGTACGTCTACAACTACGACCTGCCGTTCGATGCCGAGGACTACGTGCACCGCATCGGCCGCACCGCGCGCCTCGGCGCCGAGGGCGACGCGATCAGCTTCGCCTGCGAGCGCTACGCGATGTCGCTGCCCGACATCGAGGCCTA
This sequence comes from Thermomonas paludicola, assembly GCF_024498955.1. GTDB lineage: Bacteria > Pseudomonadota > Gammaproteobacteria > Xanthomonadales > Xanthomonadaceae > Thermomonas > Thermomonas paludicola. Next base: position 197,618 of record NZ_CP093311.1, read on the forward strand.
CATCGAGCAGAAGATCCCGTCCGAGCCGGTCACCCAGGAGCTGATGACCGCGCTGCCGCGCAAGCCGCGCGAAGGCGTGGAGGTCAATGCCGAGGAAGGCGAGAGCATCGGCGAGATCTTCAAGGAAGTGCGCGAGGCGCGCGCGGCCGAGGACGCCAAGCGCGGCGGTGGCCGCGGCCGCAGTGGTCGCCCGGGTGAGCGCAGCGAGCGCGCTGGCGCCGGCGGCGAGCGGCGCGGCCCGCGGCCGCCGCGCAAGCCGCGCGTGGCCGCCGATGCAGCGGCACCTACGCCCGCACCTGTGGCGGAGCAGCCCCCGCAGGCAGTGGCCGTGGCCGCGCCTGACGCGGAGCGTCCCGCGCGCAAGCGTCGTCGGCGTCGCGGCGGGCGCCCGCTGGAAGGGACGGATGCGGCGTCGCAAGTGGCTGCAAAGACGCCTGCGGAGTCCCGCTTCGTGGCGCCACGCTCAGCGCAGCCAAAGGCCGATGCCGATGGCGACAAGCCGTCGTTGTTCAGCCGCATTGGTCGCGGGCTGAAGTCGCTGGTCACCCGATCCCCCAGCAAGCAGCACTGAGGCGCCCGATCTGCGCCCTGCGCTGGCCGGCAAGGCGGGCTCGGGCGATACTGCGTACCCATTCGCCATTCGAGCGTCCGTCAACGCAATGCCGGTCCTGCGCTTCGACAACGTCAGCAAACTTTATTCCGGCGGGCAGCAGGCGCTGTCGGATGTGAGCTTTGCGGTGGAAGCGGGTGAGATGTTGTTCGTGACCGGGCGTTCCGGCGCGGGCAAAAGCACGCTGCTGAAGCTGATTCACCTGGCCGAACGGGCCAGCCGCGGCGCGGTGCTGTTCGAGGAGCGCAATCTTGCGCGCGTCCGTGGCGGCGGCATCGCGGCACACCGGCGCAAGATCGGCGTGGTGTACCAGAACCACCAGCTGCTGATGGATCGCAGCGTGTCCGACAACGTGGCGCTGCCGCTGGTGCTGCGCGGGATGAAGCGCGTCGAGATCGGCAAGCGCGTGCGCTCGATCCTCGACCGGCTTGGCCTTGCCGCGCGCGCGCGCGCATTGCCCTCGCAACTGTCCGCCGGCGAACAGCAGCGCGTGGGCATCGCCCGTGCGGTGATCGCCGAGCCGGTGTTGCTGGTGGCCGACGAGCCCAGCGGCAATCTCGATCCGGCATTGTCGGCGGAGATCATGGCGCTGCTGGCCGCGCTGTCCGAGCGCGGCACCGGCGTGCTGGTGGCCAGCCATGACCTGGGCCTGGTCAAACGCATGCGCAAGCGTGTTCTGGTATTGGATCAGGGGCGGTTGGTGGATGACATCGCGCCGGAGGACCTGATCGATGAGTGAACGCGCCGCGAATCTTCATTCCAGCCGGGTTGGCGCATGGCTGGGTCACCACGGCTTCAGCATCGTGGCCAGCCTGGGCCGCCTGGCACGGCGGCCCTGGGCCACGCTGCTCACGATCGGCGTGATGGCGATGGCCCTGGCGCTGCCGCTTGGATTGTGGGTGGTCTTGCACAACGTGCAGCGACTGGGGGGCGACGTGCAGGCCTCGCGCGAGGTCGCGCTGTTCCTTCGCGTGGATGTCGATGTGGCGCGCGCGCAAGCCGTGGCCGACACCCTGCGCGCCCGCCGCGACGTGGCCAGGGTGGCGCTGGTGACGCCGGAGCAGGCGCTGGCGCAGATGCGCAACCGGGATGACCTGGCGGCGGCGATCGACGCGCTGGGCGCGGATGCGGCACGTGCGGCGCTGCCGCCGGTATTGCGGGTGACGCCGCGCGATGATGAGCGCGCGCTGGTGGCTGCGGTGCAGGCGCTGCCGGAGACGGATCGCGTACAGTACGATGCGCTTTGGCGCGAACGCCTGCAGGCGTGGCTGGGATTTGGGACACGCGTGGTGCAGGTGTTGGCGGTGCTGCTTGGGCTGGGCGCGGTGCTGGTGGTCGGCAATACGGTGCGGCTGGATATCCAGTCGCGGCGCGAGGAGATCGGCGTGCTGCAACTGCTGGGTGCCAGCGATGGATTCATTCGCCGTCCCTTCCTGTATCTGGGAGCCTGGTACGGCTTGGCGTCCGCTGCGGTGGCGTTGGGAATCCTGACCGTGGCGTGGATTGCGCTGCAGCCTGCGTTGACGGAGTTGGCCGCGCGTTATGGCAGCGATTTCGCACTTCGTGGCGTGTCGCCGCCGCTGGCTGCCGGCGTGTTGCTGGCTGCGTCCGCGTTGGGTTGGGCGGGCGCGGGCCTGGTGACCGGGCATTACCTGCGGCAAAGCCGCCCGGCGGGGGGCTGACCATGGCTGACAAGCACGATCTGCGCCATGTGGTCAGCGACGCTCCAAGGGTGATGGTGGTCGATGGCAGCAAGCTGGTGCGCAAACTGGTCGGCGATACGCTGCTGAAAGAACTGCCGGGTACCGAGGTGATCGGCTGCGCCAGCATCGAAGAGGCGCGCAGGGCGCTGCAGGAAGGCACGGTGGATCTGGTCACCACGGCGCTGGTGTTGCCGGATGGTGACGGGTTGTCGTTGGCGCGCAGCGTGCGCGAGGCGGCGGGACAAACCTACGTGCCGGTGATCGTGATTTCAGGGAATGCGCAGGAGGCGCTGGAAGCGCGCGCCTTCAACGAGGACATCACCGATTATTTCGACAAATCGCTGGGTCACGGCGCGCTGGCCACCTTCATTCGCGGCTATGTGCATCCGGCGCGGATCGAGGGCGCGCGGGTGCTGTACGTGGAAGACAGCAAAGTGGTGGCGGTCGCCACCAAGCGCATGCTGGAACGCCACGGCATGCAGGTGTTGCACGTGATCGGAGCCGAAGATGCGCTGGAACACCTGCATCGTTTCATCGGCCGCACCGATGGCGATGTGGGCGCCGACCTGGTGCTCAGCGACGTCTACCTGAAGGGCGCGCTGAGTGGCCGTGACCTGCTCAACCAGATCCGCGCGGTATTCCGCTACGGCAAGCGTCGCCTGCCGATGGTGATGATGACCGGCGACGACAATCGCGACAACCAGGCCGCGCTGCTGCGCGAAGGCGCCAACGACCTGGTGTTGAAGCCGATCGAAGAGCGCCTGCTGGTGACCAAGGTGCTGTTCCAGCTGCGGTTGGCCAAGCTCGTTTGACCCGCCGCCGGCACTCCCCTGCGCGTCAGGGCTGCCAGCCGTAACTCAGTTTGACGAACACGCTGCGGGTATTGCCGAACAGTTGCGGATTGTCGTCGTCCATGAACGCGCCATAGGCCGCGCCGGCATACAGCGCGGTGCGCGGGTTGAGCTTGTACGAATACACCAGCTGTGCCGCCCAGTCGCGCGCGCGCTGCTCCACGGCATCCACGTACAGCGACTGGTTGCGCAGCACGTCGCTGCCCTGCAAGGTGACGCGCAGGCGCTGGCGCGGATCGATCTGCCAACTGCCGGTGGCGTTGGCCACGCTGGCGCGAAACGCGGTGCCGCCGTCGCGGCGCATCTGCTGGCGGGTGACGTCCCATTCCAGCGCCATCCCGCGGCCGATATTGAGGTTGCCGAACAGCTCCAGCACGGTGCGCTGGCCGGTGCGCGCGGCGGCCAGGTCGATCATCGTGCCGACGCTGGCGTAGGCGCCCAGCTGCAGGCTGCCATTCGGGCGAACGCTGCCGTTGATGTCAACGTAATGCTCGTCGAACAGCGTGCCCTGCCAGAAGCGCTTGCGGGTCAGGCCATGCAGTCCGAAGCTGCTTTGCATGGGGCCTTGTCCGTTCAGGGTCGCCTCCAGTTCGCGTTCCAGCAATTGGCCGTCGTAGCGGTGGGTGATGTCGAAGTCGGCGGACAGGTTGATGCGGTTGATCGCCTGTCCGTCGCGGAACCAGCTGCGGCTGCCGCCAACCAGCGACTTTCCGTAACCGACCTGGCCGATGAAACCAAGGTCGGCGCGGAAGCCCGGATCGATATCCATATGCCAGGCATTGAAGCCCCAGTTGCGGTTGCCGAAGGAATACGCCACGCGCCATGCATCGCCTGATGGGGTGGCATCGCCGCCGAGTTCGTCGCGGTAGTCATCGACGATGCTGGTCGGATAGCGGGAGCTGCTGTGCAGCAGTTGCGCGGTGGCGGTGTGCGCGCCCTGCTGCCAGCGCGCATCGACGCCGGCGACATCATTGGCGTAGTCGTCGCCGTGCCGGAACGTACCGATCACGCCGATGCTGGTGTGCTGGTCGAGGTCGTAGCGGTAGCGCCCCACGGCGACGTTCGCCTTCTGGTCGAGCTGCTCGAAGCCCGAACCCAGCACGCCGGGCACCAGCACCAGGGTGGTGGCGTCGCGCGCCACGATGGCCCCGTAAGCACCGCTGTTGGTGCGGCCGGTGACGCGCAGGCCGAAGTCGGGGTCGGCGATCTGGCGGGTATGGAGCACGTCGAACTGGGTGGTGAAGTAGTCCGCGCCTTCCAGGAAAAACGGCCGCTTCTCCTGATAGAACAAGGCAAAACCGTCGTTGAAGTTGAGCTGCAGCTGGTCGGTTTCCACCTGCGAGAAATCCGGGTTCAGCGTCGCGTTGAGGGTCATGCTGGGCGACGGGGCCCAGCTCACGTCAAGGCCCGGCGCGATGCGGGTGTCGCTGCCGCCCCACGCGGTTCCGGCGGCGCTGCGCGATTGACCGCCGCCCACGGTCAGGGTTGGCACGATGTCCAGGTTGCGGCCCTGCTGCACGCCCGCCATGCCATCGAATGTCCCCCACTCGCACTGGAAGCAGTTGGATTCGCGCGGCATGCGATTGCTGGACAGTTGGTGGCGCTTGTCGCGCGGGTAGTTGCGGAACAGCGAGATGCCCCAACGCTGTTGACCGTCGCTTTTCGGAAAACGCAGGGTGGCGAACGGGATGCGCATTTCAACGTCGTAGCCCTCCGCGGTCAATTGTCCCGCGCTGCTCCACAGGCCGTCCCAGCTCGGGTCTTCCTGGTTGTTTGCGTTGGTCTCGTCGCGGATCAGGTCGGCCTGCACGCCCAGCGGATTGACAATCAGCTCGTAGCCGCGGCGATGGTCGTTGAAGGTGTCCAGGAACAATCCGACCCAGTCATCGTTGAAGGCCGTGTCGCGGTCGCGCAGGTGGACGCGGATGGCGGATGGGTCGGGGTCCATGGCGTGGTAGGCCACGTACAGGGCATCGTTGTCGTAGCCGATGCGCACGATGGTTTTCACCGGTGCCGGGGTGTTGTCGCCGGGCTGGATGTCGTAGGCGATTTCCTGCACCAGCGCGCCGGCCCACGCGGCGTCGTCGAGCTTGCCATCGATCACGATGGGGCCGCGCAGACGCGGAATGCTGCCGCCCGGCACGTAGGCTCCAGCCTCAGGCGCGGGCGCCGGATTGCCGGCGTTGGCGAAGGGGGCGCAAAGCAGAAGGGCGGCGGCCAGGGCATGCGGTTTCAAGCGCGATCTCCGTGCGGAAGGTGGTTGGCGAGTGGGATGCGCCGAGTGACGCCACGGTTGCCATGACCAATGGCAGGGACGGGTGGACGCTTGGTTCGGTGGCGCACGATGCCGATGCCGCCGGCACGCAAAAAGTGCCTGAGGTCGCACCAACCAATGGCAGGGTGGCGGGCGCAGCAGCCGCGGCGTGCGTGCGGGTTACACTCACGCCTTTCCGTTGCAGGGCTCGCTCACATGCGCCAGTTGATCCTCAGTGTGTCCATTGCCGCCGCGCTTGGCGTCGTCGCCACCGGTTGCCAGAGCAAACAGAATCAGGAGCCGCCGGTGGCTGCGTCATCGGCGCCCACCACGGTTGCGCAGAGCGTCGTGGACGAGCATTCCTATGCACAGCCGGACAAGGTGCGCACCACCGACCTGGCGCTGGATCTGGCGGTCGATTTCGACAAGAAGACCATCGGCGGAACCGCCACCTATTCGCTGGACTGGATCGACAAGGGCGCCACCCAGCTGGTGCTGGATACCCGCGACCTGCACGTTGAAAAGGCCGAGGGCCTGGGCGCGGATGGCCAGTGGAGCCCGCTGAAATTCGCGCTGTCGGACAAGGACAAGGTGCTGGGCAGCGCGCTGACCATCGAGACGCCGCAGCGCCCGGCCAAGGTGCGCGTGACCTATGCGACCTCGCCTGCTGCCTCCGGCCTGCAGTGGCTGGAACCATCGATGACCGAAGGCAAGCGGCAGCCCTTCATGTTCAGCCAGTCGCAGCAGATCCACGCGCGTTCCTGGGTGCCGCTGCAGGACACGCCGCAGATCCGCTTCACCTACAGCGCGCACGTCACCGCGCCGAAGGATGCGATGGTGCTGATGAGCGCGGACAACGACCCGAAGGCCGCGCGTGACGGCGACTACAGTTTCAAGATGCCGCAGAAGATCCCGTCCTACCTGCTCGCCATCGCCGCCGGCGACCTGGTGTTCAAGCCGATCAGCGAGCGCAGCGGCGTGTGGGCCGAGCCGGCGATGGTGGACAAGGCGGCGCACGAGTTCGAAGACACCGAAAAGATGATCGATACCGCCGAGTCGCTGTATGGCCCGTATCGCTGGGGCCGTTACGACCTGCTGGTGCTGCCGCCGTCGTTCCCCTATGGCGGCATGGAAAACCCGCGCCTGACCTTCGCCACGCCCACCGTGATCGTGGGCGACAAGTCGCTGGTGTCGCTGGTGGCCCACGAGCTGGCGCACAGTTGGTCCGGCAACCTGGTGACGTTTGCCACCGACAAGGATTCGTGGCTCAACGAAGGCACCACCACCTACGTGCAGGGCCGCATCACCGAGGCGCTGTACGGCAAGGACATGGCCGACATGGAAGAGGTGATCGATCGCGATGAGCTCAAGCAGGAGTTCAAGTCGCTGGATCCCAAGCTGCAGCGGCTGTCGCTCAAGCCGGGCACGCTGGCCGATCCGGACGACCAGTCCAGCGCCACCGTCTACACCAAGGGCGCGTGGTTCCTGCAGTTCCTCGAGAAGCGCTTCGGTCGCGAGGTGTTCGATCCGTGGCTGAAGGGGTACTTCGACCACTTCGCGTTCCAGAGCATCACCACCCGGCAGTTCCGCGACTATCTGAAGGCCAACCTGATCGACAAGCACCCGAACGTGGTGACGATGCAGGAAGTCGACCAGTGGCTGTACGAGCCGGGCATCCCGGGCAACGCGCCGCAGGTGGAATCGGGCAAGTTCGCCACGGTGAATGCCGCGCGCATCGCCTGGCAGGGCAGCGCCCTGTTGCCGAACAAGAGCATCACCGACGCCTGGGGGACGCAGGAGTGGGTGCATTTCCTGGAAAGCATGCCCGACACGCTCAAGCCCGAACAGCTGACCCAGCTGGACGAGGCCTTTCATTTCACCGGCACGCCGAATGGCGAGATCGCGATGCGCTGGTATCCGCTGGCCGAGCGCAGCGGCTATGCGGCCGCGCGCGAGGAAATGGGCAAGTTCCTGGAGCGGGTTGGCCGGCGCAAGCTGATCATGCCGACGTACAAGGCGCTGGTGGCGACACAGGACGGGCTGGCGTTTGCCGAGCAGGTATTTGCCAAGGCCAGGCCGAGCTACCACCCGATCACCACCGGTTCGGTCGAAGCCACCATCGCCAGCGGCAAGGCCAAGCCGGCGCAGTAACCGGCGTGGGCGCGCGGGCACGAGGGCGGGCGATGGCGATGCGCATTGCCTTGTTGCTGCTGCTGGTCGCGGTGCTGGCCACCGCGCTGGCCGTGTGGCGCGATCCTTTCCTGCTGGTGCGCGGCGAGTTCGCGCGGCAGCGATGGTCGGCGGGGTTGTCGCGTGCCACGGTGGAAGCGGCGGGCCATCGCTGGGTCTATGCATATCGCGAGGCCGACGTCGCCGATGCGCCCACCGTGGTGATGTTGCATGGCTTCACCGGCAGCAAGGAAAACTGGTATCCGCTGGCGCAGGCACTGGGCGGTCGCTACCGGCTGTTGATCCCGGACCTGCCGGGCTGGGGCGAGAGCCAGCGCAGGCCGGGCGTGGCCTATGGTTTCCCCGAACAGGCGACCAACGTGGAGGCGTTCATCCGCGCATTGTCGCCGGACAGGCCCGTCGTGCTGCTGGGGCATTCGATGGGTGGCGGCATCGCCGCGCTGACCGCCGCGCGCTATCCGGACGATGTGCTGAAGGTGGGCTTGTTCGATGCCGCCGGGGTGCGCTTCAAGGAAAACCGGTTCGGCCTGGCGGTGCTGGCTGGCAACAATCCGTTCGCCGTCGACGATGCCGCGTCGCTGCAACATTACGTGGACACCGTCTTTTTCGATGCGAAGGCGAAGCCGTGGATTCCGTGGCCGGCATCTGCCGCGCTGATCAGGAAGCGCCGTGCCGATGCCGGCTTCGAGCAGGCTGTGCTGGAACGGATCGGCCGCAGTGCGGACAGCCTGCTGCCGGGCGAAGAAGCTGTTCGCATCCGGCAACCGGCGCTGCTGCTGTGGTGCCGGCAGGATGCGGTGATCGATGCCAGCGCGCTTGACCTGTATGCCTCGCGCATTCCGCAGGCGCGCAAGGTGCTGCTGGACGGCTGCGGCCACATGTCGCTGGTGGAGCGCCCGCGCGCGGTGGCCGAAGCCGTGGTGAAATGGATCCAGAGCCCGTGACCCCGATCAGGACATGCCGATGAAATTGCTGCCGCTTGCCGCTGCCCTGTGCGTGCTATTGACCGCCTGCCACCAGCAGGATCCCGAGGCTGCGGCGCAGGCCGCCGCCGCGCAGACGGCGGCGAAGGAGCAGGCTGCAGAGGCGATGGAAAAGCAGTTCGAAGACGCGGTGGTGAGCCGCAACTGGCGGTTGGCCAAGGGCTATGGCGACGTCCTGCAGATCGACTATCCCACCAGTGCGGCGGCGGCCCGGGTGAAGGAAAAGCTGGACGACGTGCGCGCCAGCGCCGAGCAGGAGGCGCAGCAGCAGCGGCTGGCAGCCCTGTGGGCCTACGGCGACGAGCCGGTCGGCAAGAGCGGCCACCAGTTGTCGGCGGCGATTTATTCGCAGGAACCGGTGGATACCGACGGCAGTGGCGCGCGCCCGGTCCGGCTGATTTTCCGCGACCATCCGGCGTGGGGCCGCAGCGCCTACCTGGTCCTGCAGGCCGGTGACTTCGACTGTTATTCGGGCTGCAAGCTCAAGGTTGTGGTCGACGGCAAGGCGCACGTGCTGCCGGGCTCGCGGCCGAAAACCGACGAAGCCATCGCCATGTTCATCGACGACTGGAAGGGCCTGTGGAAGTTGGCCAAGACAGGCAGGCAGCTCTCCATCGAGTTCCCCACCAAGTCCGCCGGCAAACGCACTGCGCAGTTCGAAGTGGGCGGGCTGGAGGCGTACAAGCTGCCGGCCTGGAACTGACTTACCCCATCGCGTAGCCGAACTGCTGGCGGAACTGCTCGGAGAATTCGTCGTAGTCGAAGCGCTGGTTCTGGGTGCCCGGGTGCTCCACCTTGAGCGCGCCCATCAGGTTGCCCATGCGGCCGATGGTCATCCAGTCGTAGCCCTTCTCGATGCCGAAGATCAGCCCGGCGCGGAACGCATCGCCGCAGCCGGTGGGATCGGTGACGCGGCGCTCGTGCGCCGGCGGGATGCGGTGGGTGCTGCCGCCTTCGTGGATCTCCGCGCCCTGTGGCCCGCGGGTGGTGATGTAGGCCTTGACCTTGCCGGCGATGGTCGCCTCGTCCCAGCCGGTGCGCTCCTGCAGCAGGTTGGACTCGTAGTCGTTGACGGTGACGTAGTCGGCCAGCTCGATGAAATGGCGCAGCTCCTCGCCGTTGAACAGTGGCATCGCCTGGCCGGGGTCGAAGATGAAGGGGATGCCGGTCTCGTGGAATTCCCTGGCGTTCTGCAGCATGCCCTCGTAGCCGTCCGGGCTGACGATGCCGATGCTGACGCCGGGCACGTTCTTCACGTGGTTCTCGTAGCTGCGCATCATCGCGCCCGGATGGAAGGCGGTGATCTGGTTGTTGTCGTGGTCGGTGGTGATGAACGCCTGCGGGGTGAACAGTTCGTCGATCACCTTGACGTGATCAAGCGTGATGTCCTGCTCGGTGAACCAGTCGCGGTACGGGCCGAAGTCCGCGCCCACCGTGGCCATCGGAATGGGATCGCCGCCCAGCAGCTTGAGGTTGTAGGCGATGTTGCCGGCGCAGCCGCCGAATTCGCGGCGCATGCGCGGCACCAGGAACGACACATTCAGGATGTGCACCTTGTCCGGCAGGATATGGTTCTTGAACTGGTCGGGGAACACCATGATGGTGTCATAGGCCAGGGAACCACAGATCAGGGCAGCCATCGAAGCCTCGGGATAGCAGGATGCAAGGCCGGCCATGATACTGCCTGGCCCCCGGGCGTGATTGCGGATGAACGGCGTGCCGAAGGTTCCTTGCCGCCAGCGAGGGGCGTTGCTAGGCTAACCGGTCTTGGGCACGGCGCGGCCTTGTGCGTCCTCCGCCAGGCTCCTGTCCCGCGTCCTTGCACGCGGCCTCCCCCTCTTCCGGCGCGACTCCAGCATGTTCAAGTTCCTCAGGGGCTATTTTTCCAGCGACCTGTCCATCGACCTCGGCACTGCCAACACCCTCATCTACGTGCGCGGCCAGGGCATCGTCCTCAACGAGCCGTCGGTGGTGGCGGTGCGCCAGGATCGCGGCGGCGGCGCGCGCGCGGTGGCGGCGGTGGGCAGCGAGGCCAAGCAGATGCTGGGCCGCACGCCGGGCCACATGACCACGGTGCGGCCGATGAAGGATGGCGTGATCGCCGACTTCACCTACACCGAGGAAATGCTCAAGCATTTCATCCGCAAGGTGCACAAGAGCCGCTTCCTGCGCCCCAGCCCGCGCGTGCTGGTGTGCGTGCCGGCCGGCAGCACCCAGGTCGAGCGGCGCGCGATCAAGGAGTCGGCGGAAGAGGCCGGCGCGCGCGAGGTGTACCTGATCGAGGAGCCGATGGCCGCGGCGATCGGCGCCGGCATGCCGGTGACCGAGGCGCGCGGTTCGATGGTGGTCGACATCGGCGGTGGCACCACCGAGGTGGCGGTGATCGCGCTGAACGGCATCGTCTATTCGCAGTCGGTACGCATCGGCGGCGACCGCTTCGACGAATCCATCATCGCCTATGTCCGCCGTCACCACGGCATGCTGATTGGCGATGCCACGGCCGAGCGCATCAAGATGGAACTCGGCAACGCCTACCAGCAGCAGCACGTGCGCGAAATGGAAATCTCGGGGCGGCATCTGGCCGAGGGCGTGCCCAAGATCATCCCGATGAATTCCAACGAGGTGCTGGAAGCGCTGCGCGAGCCGCTGGCCGGCATCGTTTCGGCGATTCGGCTGGCGTTGGAGCAGACCCCGCCGGAGCTGTGCGCCGACGTGGCCGAGCGCGGCATCGTGCTGACCGGCGGCGGCGCGCTGCTGCGCGACCTGGACAAGCTGATTTCCGAGGAAACCGGCCTGCACGTGCAGGTGGCCGACGACCCGCTGACCTGCGTGGCACGCGGCGGCGGGCGTGCGCTGGAACTGGTGGACATGCACGGCAACGAGTTTTTCGCCCCCGAATGAGCTGCACGGCCCGCGTCCGGCAAGCGCCGGGCGCGCGCCGGCAGCGACGGCATGGACGTGTTCGCTGCCTCACGAACCTGCGACATCGTTTGCGCGCCCACCCGCATGGGCCAAACTGTTGCTTCAATCTTCCTTCCCGCCACCAGTTGACCCACTGACGTGCCCAGCCATGCCGGTTCCCCCGCTGCCCGTCCCGGCGAAGTCGCCGGCGTGTTGCGACTGCTGGCGTTTTTGATCCTGGCCACTGCGCTGATGGTGCTGGACTACCGTGGCGGTTGGCTGCACGCGTTGCGCGCGCGCGCGGAGGCCGCCGTGCAGCCGCTGTGGTGGTTGGCCGGGCAGCCGGCCCGGGTAGGCACTGCCCTGCGCGAGAATGCGGTGACCCGTGCCCAGCTTGCAGCCGACAATGCCCGCCTGCGCCAAGCCCTGCTGCTGACCGCCGCCCGCAACGCGCGCCTGCGCACGGCGGCCGCCGAGAATGCGCGCTTGCGCGGCCTGCTGGATAGCGCCGAACGTGCGCGCCTGGACGTGCAACTGGCCGGCGTGCTGGATATTGACCTGGATCCCACCCGCCAGCGCCTGTTGCTGGATGCGGGCAGCAGCGGCGGCGTGCGTGTGGGCCAGCCGGTCATCGATGCCGGTGGGCTGATGGGGCAGGTCATCGCCACCACGCCCACCACGGCCACCGTGCTGCTGGTGACCGATCCCGACCATGTGGTGCCGGTGATGGTGGCGCGCAGCGGCGTGCGCCTGGTGGTGTATGGCACTGGCCGCAGCGATGCCCTGCTGTTGGCGGACGTGCCGTTGTCGGCCGACGTGCGCAGAGGAGACCAATTGCTGACCTCGGGGCTGGGCGATCGCTTCCCGCCGGGCTTCACCGTGGGCACGGTGGGGACGCTGCGCGCCGATGACAGCCGTGCCTTCCTGGAAGCCGACGTCACCCCGGCGGCACAGCTGGATCGTGGTCGCGACGTCCTGCTGCTGCGCGGCTACCGGGCGCCGTTGGCGATGGCGGGTGCCAATGCGCCTGCGCCCGCCGGCAAGCAGGTGCGGCCATGAGCCGGCCGCGCAGCGGCTGGCTGTTGCCGGTCAGCTTGTTGCTGGCCCTGCTGCTGGGGCTGGTGCCGTTGCCGGGCCTGTTGCAACCGCTGCGGCCGTACTGGCTGGCCTTGGTGCTGGCGTACTGGCTGCTGGAGGCGCCGCATCGGGTGGGCATGGGGGCCGCGTTTGCGCTTGGCTTGCTGGCCGATCTCGCCTTCGGCGGGCTGCTGGGCGAACAGGCGCTGCGCCTGGTGGTGCTGGCCTTCATTCTGGACCGCTTCCGCGCGCGGCTGCGATTCTTCCCGATGTCGCAGCAGGCGCTGGCGGTCGGCGTGCTGCTGCTCAATGATCGCGTGATCAATGCGGTGATCCATGTGGTGATGGGCGTGCCGCAGCTGCCGTGGGCATATTGGCTCACGCCGCTGCTGGGCATGCTGCTGTGGCCGCCGCTGCGCCTGCTGCTGGACGCGCTGCGGCTGCGCCGGCGTGGCTGAGCCATGATCCGCCGTGTCCGCATCCTCAAGGACCACGCTGCCGAGGCCGCGCAGTTCCGACGGCGCGCGCTGGTCGGCTTCCTTGGCGTGCTGGTCGGGCTGGGAGCGCTGGGCCTCTGGTATTTCAAGCTGCAGGTGGTGCAGCACGCGCTGTATGCCACCCGCTCGGAGAGCAACCGCCTGCGGCTGGTGCCGGTGGCGCCCGCGCGCGGCCTGATCTACGACCGCAAGGGCCGGATCCTGGCCGACAACGTGGCGGCCTGGCGGCTGGATGCGGTGCCGGAGCGTGCGGGAGACGGTGCCGCGTTGCTGGCTGGATTGCAGGGCGTGGTGGCGCTGGATGCCGAGCAGCAGGCGCAGTTCCTGCGCGACTACCGTGCGGCGCGGCCGTTCAAGCCGGTGACCCTGAAACTGCGGGTGAGCGACGACGAAGCGGCCCGCTTCGCGGTCAATCGTTGGCGCTTCCCGGGGGTGGACCTGGTGCCGTATTTGGGGCGTGTGTATCCCTATGGGGCACTGCTGGCACACGTGGTGGGCTATGTCGCGCGCGCCGATGAAAAAGATCTGGCGGGGCTGGGGGATGCCGGCGGTGCCTATACCCACGTCGGCAAGTCGGGGCTGGAGCGCTATTACGAAGTGCAGCTGCGCGGGAAACCGGGTTATCGGCGGCTGGAAACCAACGTGGCCGGGCGCACGGTGCGCGCACTGGACACGGTGCCTGCCGTGCCGGGCGCGGATCTGCGGCTGTCGATCGACATCGACCTGCAGCAGGCGATGACCGATGCATTTGGCGAGCTGGAAGGGTCGGCGGTGGCGGTGGATCCGCGCACTGGCGAAATCCTGGCAATGGTCAGCCTGCCGGCGTTCGATCCCAACCTGTTCGTCAACGGCATCAGCCACGCCGAGTTCAGGGCGCTCAATGACAATCCCTCGCGCCCGCAGTTCAACCGGGTGGTGCTGGGCGGCGTTGCCCCGGGCTCCACCATCAAGCCGTTGCTGGGCTTGGCGGGGTTGGACAGCGGCACGCGCCGCGCCGAGGACAAGATACTTTCGACCGGCATGTTCTACCTGCCGGGGCAGAAACGCGGTTATGGCGATTCGCACCGTGGTGGCCACGGCTGGACCGACCTGCGCAAGTCGATCTACGAATCGGTCAACACCTACTACTACAAGCTGGCGCTGGACATGGGCATCGCCCGCGTCGATGACTACATGGCGCGCTATGGCTTCGGCAAACCGACCGGAGTGGATCTGGCGGGCGAAATCGGCGGCAATCTGCCTTCGCCGCAGTGGAAGGCGAAATATGCGCCGAAGCAGGGCCACTGGTATCCGGGCGATACCGTCATCACCGCCATTGGCCAGGGCTTCTGGAAGGTGACGCCGCTGCAGTTGGCGCAGGCCACCGGCGGGCTGGCCAGCGGCTGGCTGCGGCCACCGCATCTGGTGAAGGACATGCGCGCCGGGTTCCAGGCGCCGTGGGCCCCCGTGCCGCTGCAGCCGGCCCGCCGCATCAGCGACAACCCGGCCCATCTGCAGGCGGTGCGCGAAGGCATGATCGCCACCGTGCACGGCCCCGGAACGGCCACCAACATCCGCCCCGGGCTGACCTATCTGATTGCCGGCAAGACCGGCACGGCACAGGTGGTCAGCCGGCGCGGGACGGCGGCGCTGAATCCGCGCAGCCTGCCGATGCATCTTCGCCATCGCGCGTTGTTCATCGCGTTTGCACCCGCCGATGCGCCGACCATCGCCATTGCCGTGGCCATCGAGGGTGGCGGCTACGGGGCGGCCACCGCCGCGCCGATTGCACGCAAGGTGTTCGATGCGTGGCTGCTGGGCAAAAAGCCGGAGCCGCCGAAGCCGGAAGGCACGCTGCTGCCCGTGGCCACGCTTCCGGATTTTTCCAACGTCATCGGCAGTCCCGGTGCCGACCGCGTGCCGTCGCCGGTGAAGGAGGGTAAATGAGCTTCCTGCTGCGCTGGCTGCTGGAGCTGCTGCAGCGGTTCACGCGCAGCCTTGACCTGCCCTTGCTGGCCCTGCTGCTGGCCCTGATGGGGATTGGCCTGGTCACCCAGTACAGCGCCAGCAATGAGTCCGTGCGCGGGGTGGTGATGCAGGGTGCGTTCTTCTGCGTGGGCCTGGGTGCCTTGTGGGCCGTGTCGCGGGTGCCGGTGCATCTGCTCAAGCAGGCCACGCCAGCGGTGTTCGTGGCCTCGCTGCTGCCAATGGTGCTGGTGCTGTTCATCGGCAGCGGCAAGTACGGCAACCACTGGATCAACCTCGGCTTTTTCAACGTGCAGCCGTCCGAGTTGTCCAAGCTGACCCTGCCGATGATGCTGGCCTGGCATTTCGACCGGTATCGCCTGCCGCCGCGCTTCCCGGTGCTGCTTGGCGCGGTGGCGATCATCGCGCTGCCGGTGGGGTTGACCCTGCTCCAGCACGACCTGGGCACGGCGGTGCTGATCCTGGCCACCGGCGTGTTCGTGCTGTTCCTGGCCGGCACCTCCTGGTGGTGGTGGGGCGCGGCCGGCGCGGTGGGCGGCGGCGGCTTCGCGCTGGCCATGTTCGCGCCGATCGCGTGGCTGGGCTTCCTGCGGCCCTATCAGCAGAACCGCATCCTCACTTTCCGCAATCCCGACAATGACCCGATGGGCGCGGGTTGGAACATCCTGCAATCGCAAATCGCCATTGGCGGCGGCGGCCTGACCGGCAAGGGCTGGGGACAGGGCACCCAGTCGCACCTGAACTACCTGCCCGAGCACACCACCGACTTCGCCTTCTCGGTGCTGGCCGAGGATTTCGGCTGGCTCGGCGTGGCCGTGGTGCTGCTGCTGTACCTGTGCGTGATCACGCGTTGCCTGTGGATCGCGGCCGACTCGCGCGATGGCTATGCGCGCCTGCTGGCCGGTGCCATCGGACTGTCGCTGTTCGTGTACGTGTTGGTCAATGGCGGCATGATCTCCGGCCTGCTGCCGGTGGTGGGCGTGCCGATGCCGCTGCTGAGCTACGGCGGCACCTCGGCGGTGACCATCCTGCTGGGCTTTGGCGTGGTGATGGCGCTGAAAGCGCACCGGCCGGTGCATCGGTGACATGCGTTTCGTGTCCCGGCGCAGGGGCTCCGGTTCACGGTTCAAACTGAATGCGCCATTCCGATTCTGTTTGCGGTGCGTGCTACCCTCCGCGCCGATGACCCGACGCACTTTGCCCAGCCTTGCCGCGCTCGCGCTTGCCGCGTGCGCGACCGTACCCCAGACGTCGCGGGTGCCCGCACCGACACCGCTGCCGGTGGCTGCCACACCGCTGCCGACAGCGGCGCATGAGCGCGATATGGAGGTCGCCCGCGCCGAGTTCGCGCGCACCACCGCGCAGCGCTTCGGCATTCCCGCCGCGCAGATCGAAGCGGTGCTGGCCCACGCGCAGATCCGCGATTCCATCGTCAGGGCGATGGCGCGGCCGGCCGAAGCGAAACCGTGGCGGGACTATCGGCCGATCTTCATCCAGCCGGCGCGGATCGATGGGGGGCGCGCCTTCCTCGAAGAAAATCGCGCCGCGCTGCAGCGCGCCGAAGACACCTACGGCGTGCCAAAGGAAGTCGTCACCGCGATCATCGGCGTGGAAACCAGCTACGGCGGCAACAAGGGCAGCTATCCGGTGGTGGATGCGCTGTACACGCTGGCCTTCGCCTACCCGCGCAGCGGCGATCCGGCGCGCGTGGCCTACGAGGACAAGCGCGAGGCGTTCTTCCGCGACGAACTGGCGCAGCTGTTCGCGCTTGGGAAAGAGGAAGGGGTCGACATCACGCAGCTGAAAGGCAGCTATGCCGGCGCGATGGGCTGGGGCCAGTTCATGCCGTCCAGTTACCGCCAGTACGCGGTGGATGGCGATGGCGACGGCAAGCGCGATTTGTTCAATGATCTCGACGACGTGATCGCGTCGGTGGCGAACTACTTCGCGAAGAAGGGCAAGTGGGAGCGCAGCGGGCCGGTGATGGCGCGCGCGGCCCGCGATCCGGGTGCGGCTGATTTCGTCAATCCAGGCAATGCGGTCAGCCTCGACCAAACCCTGGCGTCATTGCAGGCGAAGGGCTACCGCCCGGTCGATCTGCGCTTCGTTTACACCGATGCGGGGCCGCAGGCGACCCTGGTCACCCTGGATGGCGTGGCCGGGCCGGAATACTGGCTGGTCTTCAACAATTTCAAGGCGATCACCGCGTACAACACCTCGCGGCTGTACGCGACCGCCGTGTTCCAGCTGGCCGAGGCCATTGCCGGTCGCGCGACGGATCCCGCATGAAGGCGCATGCGCTGCTGCTGGCCGCGTTGCCGCTGCTGCTGGCCGCCTGTGCGACCACCGGAGGCGCGGCCAAGGCGCCGGTGCAGGCCGGCAGCGCGCCGCCGCCCGCCCCTGTCGCGCACAAGGGCAAGGTCTCGCCCTATGCGCCCGCGCAGGAAGATCCGTCCAAGCGCGGCGACTACGTGGCAGGAGGATTGTTCCGCCCCGGCGAGTCCGACACCGTGCCGGATGAGATTCCCGACGTGGACGCGATTCCCGAGCCGGAGGTGCGCGACGAACCGCGTGCGCGCACCGGCAATCGCGATTACGCGGTGCTGGGCAAGCGCTATGCGGTGCTGGACAATCCTTCCGGTTACGTCGAAGAAGGCCTGGCTTCGTATTACGGCAACAAATTCCATGGCCGGCGCACCTCCAGCCAGGAGGTGTACGACATGTACGCCTTCAGCGCGGCGCACAAGACCCTGCCGCTCCCCAGCTTCGCGCGGGTGACCAATCTCGACAACGGCAGGTCGGTGATCGTGCGCATCAATGATCGTGGCCCCTTCCATCCGGGGCGGGTGATCGACCTCAGCTATGCGGCGGCGGTCAAGCTGGGTTATCGGGAAAAAGGCACCGCCCGGGTCCGGGTTGAGGCATTGACGGCGGACGACGATGGCGACGCGCCGCACACGGCGATGGACACGCTGATCGGAAAGCTGCCCGCGGACGCTGCGTCGTCGCCGGCGGGCAACCGCTTTGACATGCGCCAGGATGGGCGGGTGATGGGGGCCGACGAATTCGATGCGTGGATGCGTTCGCGGCGCATCCGCGTGGCCACCGGCAAGCCGGCGTTGGCGATGGCGTCTGCGGCAACGGCGCTGGCGACGCAGGCGGTGTCGGCGCCGCTCGCGGCGCAGCCCGAAACGCCGGTGGCGGTGGTTGCCGCGCCGGTGGCGGGCGAGGTCACCCTGCAGGTGGCCAGCTTCAGCAATCCGCAGAACGCGCAGCGTGCGCTGTCCCTGCTGCAGGAGGCGGCGATCGCGCGCGCGCAGCTGCAGGATGTGGACGTGGGCGGGAAGAAAATCTGGCGGCTGAGGATCGGCCCGGTCAGCGAAGCCGTGACTGCGGAACTTGCGGCGCGCATCGTGGGTCTGGGATTCGGCCAGCCGCAACGGATCAGGAACTGATCGGGCGCGGTAAAATGCCCGTTTGAAATACACGTGCGCCGCGTCTGCGCAATCTCAGGAGTTGTCCCGGAATGCATCCCCGTTCGCTGTTGTTCGTGTCGCTGGCCGCCGCCGGCATCGTCTTGGGTTCAGGCTTGGCTATCGCCCAGATTCCCGCGCCTGCCCGCCCGGTTGCGCTCAGCGATGCACTGCCGATTCCGGACGCGCCCGCGCCCAAGGTCAGCAAGGCGTGGGTGTTGCTGGATGCCGCCACCGGGCAGGTGCTGGCCGGCGACAACATCGACACCCCGGTGGAGCCGGCCAGCATCACCAAGGTGATGACCAGCTATGTGATCGCCGCGGAAATGGCCGCAGGCAAGGTCAAGCGGGATGATCCCGTGCTGATGAGCGAGCACGCCTGGCGCGAAGGTGGCGCCGCCACCGACGGCAGCTACAGCGGCTTCGAGGTCAACAAGACCGCGCCGCTGGTGGAAATGGAAAAGGGCATGGTGGTGCAGTCGGGCAACGATGCCGCGATTGCCCTGGCCGAACACGTGGCCGGCAGCGAAGAAGCCTTTGCGCAGCTGATGAACGCCTATGCCAAGAAGATCGGAATGCGCAATTCCCACTTCGTCAATCCGCACGGGCTGTCCACCGAAGGGCATGTGTCCACCGCCCATGATCTGGCGCTGCTGGGACGTGCGCTGATCCACGATTTCCCGGAAGCCTATTCCTACAACAAGCTCAAGGAATTCACGGTCGGCCCGATCACCCAGCCCAACCGCAACCTGCTGCTGTGGCGCGATGCCTCGGTCGATGGCATCAAGACCGGCCACACCTCCCGCGCCGGCTATTGCCTGATGGCATCGGCCAAGCGTGGCGACCAGCGCTTGATCAGTGTGGTGATGGGCGATACCAGCGAGAACCAGCGCGCGGTGGATGCGCAGGCGCTGCTGAACTGGGGCTTCCGTTTCTACGAATCGCATCGCCTGTATGACGTGGGCAAGTCGCTGGCAACACCCAAGGTGTGGAAGGGCGCGGCCGACGTGGTCAAGGTCGGCGTGGCGCAGCCGCTTCTGGTGTCCACGCCGCGCGGCAAGTACGAGCATCTGAAGGCCAGCATGGACCTGCCGAAGTCGCTGGTGGCGCCGATCGCCAAGGGCCAGCGGCTGGGAACGGTGAAGGTGATGTTCGACGGCAAGCCGGTGGCGCAGGCGCCGCTGGTGGCGCTGGAGGCGGTGGAAGAGGGCGGCTTCTTCAAGCGCCTGTGGCACGAACTGCTGATGTGGTGGCAGGGATGATGCCGAACTCGGACAACCCCGAGCACGGCTTCCAGTTCCCCGGCACCTTCGAGCTGTCGGCGATGGGCGCGGCCGAACGGCACCTGGAAAGCGAACTGCCGCAGCATCTGCTGGACGCCGGCATCGAAGTGCTGAGCGAATCGGTGAACTGGCGGCATTCCTCCAGCGGCAAGTACGTGTCGGTGCGGATCGCGTTTCGCGCCGATTCGCGCGAGGACTATGACCGCGCGCACCAGGCCCTGCGCGACCATCCCGAGGTGAAGTGGACGCTGTGAAGTCCGAGGCCTCTCCCTGCGCGCTGCAAGCGTCGGGTGCGGCGGCGGCGCGCACCGGCATCACCCGCGATCTGGGTCACCAACGGTATGAGCCGGTGTGGCGCGCCATGCAGGCGTTCACCGATGCGCGCACGGATGCCACCCCCGATGAGCTGTGGCTGGTCGAGCACGAACCGGTGTTCACCCTGGGCCAGGCCGGCAAGCCGGAACACGTGCTGTTGCCGGGCGCGATCCCGGTGCTCCACGTCGATCGCGGCGGCCAGGTCACCTACCACGGGCCCGGCCAGATCGTGGCCTACCCGCTGCTGGACCTGAAGCGTCTGAAGATCGGCGTGCGCGAGTACGTCTGCAAGATCGAGCAGGCGATCATCGACACGCTGGCCGAATGGAACATCGGCGCCGCGCGCAAGGACGGCGCGCCGGGTGTGTACGTGGGCGCTGCCAAGATCGCCTCGCTGGGCATCCGCGTGCGCCGTGGCTGCACCTTCCACGGGCTGGCATTCAACATCACCGGCGACAGCACGCCGCCGTTCGCCCGCATCAATCCCTGCGGCTATGCGGGCCTGCAAGTGGTGGCGCTGCAGGATCTGGGCGGCCCGTCCTCGCTGGAGGCCGTCAAGCCGGTGTTGCAGGCCCAGCTGGGCCGGCAGTTCCGGCTGCAATGGGAGCATGACGCGGCGCTGCCGGGGCCTCTGGCGGACTGAGCCCGGTTGTGCGCGATAATTGCGCCATGAGCACTCATCCCCGCAGCATTCCGCTCGCCGTCGTTGCCGATGGCGCCCCTTCATTGGAGCCGGGCGTGCGCCAGGTGGCCGACCAGAAAATCGCGCGTTCGCCGGTGCAGTTTGCCGACGCGCCGGTGCTGCGCAAGCCGAGCTGGATCCGCGTGCGCATTCCCGCCGGCAACGCCGTGCAGGCGCTGAAGTCCAAGCTGCGCGAGAACCGGTTGGTGACCGTGTGCGAGGAAGCCAGCTGCCCGAACATCCACGAATGCTTCAGCCACGGCACCGCGACCTTCATGATCCTCGGCGAGGTTTGCACCCGCCGTTGCAGTTTCTGCGACGTGGCCCACGGCCGCCCCCAGCCGCCGGATCCCGCCG
The DNA here is from genome assembly GCF_024498955.1 of Thermomonas paludicola. Lineage (GTDB taxonomy): Bacteria > Pseudomonadota > Gammaproteobacteria > Xanthomonadales > Xanthomonadaceae > Thermomonas > Thermomonas paludicola. The sequence goes on from NZ_CP093311.1 coordinate 218,759, forward strand.
AGCCGCTGCGGCTGGCGCAGACGGTGAAGGACATGGGGCTGCGCTACGTGGTGATCACCAGCGTGGATCGCGACGACCTGCGCGACGGCGGCGCCGGCCACTTCGTGGACTGCATCACCGCCATTCGCGAGTTCACGCCCGCTACCAAAATCGAAATCCTCACCCCCGATTTCCGCGGCAAGGGGCGCATGGATCGCGCGCTGGAGATTCTTGCGGTCAATCCGCCGGACGTGTTCAACCACAACGTCGAGACGGTGCCGGACCTGTACCGCAACGTGCGCCCTGGCGCGGACTACCAGTGGTCGCTGACCCTGCTGCAAAAGTTCAAGGCGCAGCACCCGGCCATTCCCACCAAGTCGGGAATCATGCTTGGCCTTGGCGAGACCATGGAGCAGGTGCAGGGCACCCTGCGCGACCTGCGCGCGCACGACGTGGAAATGGTGACCATCGGCCAGTACCTGCAGCCCAGCGCGCATCACCATCCGGTGCTGCGTTACTGGACGCCGGACGAGTTCCAGGCTTTGGCGGATTACGGCCACGCGCTCGGGTTTGCCAACGTCGCGTCCGGGCCGATGGTGCGCTCCAGCTACCACGCCGACCGTCAGGCGGCTGCCCGCCTGGCCACCGCCGATGCGGGCGCACCGGTTTGAGCCGCCTCGTGAGGGCGGCGTTCACATAACCGCACCCCGGGCCGTTACAGTGAAATGCAACGCAGTGGTGCAACTTTCAGCACTGGTGCGTGGTCGATGCTTCACCCATCCTGCCCGTATCCCCCATGCGGCCCCCACGTCGCGGAACCACGATGATTCGCAACCGACCCCTGCTCGTTTTTTCCCTGGCGCTGGCATTGGCCACGCCGCTTGCCCTGTTGGCCGGCAGCAGCGACATCGCCCCCGCGTCCGGCCCTACCCAGGACCAGGCCACCACCTCGCGCATGGTGTATGGCGTGCTGTCCGACAGTCGCTATGCCTATCGCCCGCGTGCGCTGGATGATGCGCTGTCGGGCGAGATCCTGACCGGGTACCTGAAAGCGCTGGATCCGGGCAAGGTGTTCTTCACCGCCCAGGATGTCGCCGGCTTCGGCAGGTACGCCACCACGCTGGACGATGCGATCAAAAGCGGCCAGGTGGATCCGGCATGGGCAATATTCGCGATCTACCGCCAGCGCGTCGAAGCGCGTATCGCGTATGCGCGCGAGCAGCTCAAGGGCAATTTCGATTTCAGCAAGGATGAGCGCTACGCCTACGACCGCAAGGATGCGCCGTGGGCTGATGATGCCGCCCTGAATCAGCTGTGGCGGCAGTCGGTGAAGAACGATTGGCTGCGCCTGAAACTGGCCGGCAAGCAGCCCGACGAGATCCGCAAGACGCTGGACAAGCGCTATGCCAACCTCATTTCCAGCGTGCAGGAATTGAAGGGTGACGAGATTTTCCAGAGCTTCATGAATGCCTACAGCGGCAGCATCGATCCGCACACGGACTACATGAATCCGCGCAGCGCGGAAAACTTCAACGTGCAGATGTCCAATTCGCTGGAAGGCATCGGTGCCGTGTTGTTCCGCCAGGACGACGTGGTGGTGGTGCGCGAGATGGTGCCGGGCGGCCCGGCTGCGCGCAGCGGCAAGCTCAAGTCGGGCGACCGCATCGTGGGCGTCGGCCAGGGCAGCAGCGGCGAAATGAAGGACGTGATCGGTTGGCGCATCGATGACGTGGTGCAGATGATTCGCGGCGCGGCCAACACCCAGGTGCGCCTGGACGTGGTTCCTGCCGAAGCACCGCTGGACAGCAAGCCGCAGCTGGTGCAGCTGACCCGCGCCAAGGTGCGCATCGAGGATGCGCGTGCCAAGGCCGAAACCATCGTGGTGCCGGCGGCTGCCGGACAGGCCGCGCGCCGGATCGGCGTGATCAAGCTGCCCGGCTTCTACCAGGACTTCGATGCGCGCCGCCGCAATGACCCCAATTACGCATCGGCCACCCGCGACGTGGCCAGGATGCTGGTGGAGTTCCGCGCGCAGAAGCTCGATGGCGTGGTGCTGGACCTGCGCGGCAACGGCGGCGGCTCGCTCAGCGAAGCGGTGGAGCTGACCGGGCTGTTCATCGACAAGGGCCCGGTGGTGCAGGTGCGCGAGTCGGGCGGCCGGGTCAACGTGCAATACGACCAGGATGCAGGCGTGGCCTGGGACGGGCCGCTGGCGGTACTGGTCAATCGCGGCTCGGCGTCGGCGTCGGAAATCGTGGCCGGTGCGATCAAGGATTACGGGCGCGGCCTGGTCATCGGCGAGACCACGTTCGGCAAGGGGACCGTGCAGACCATGCTGGACCTGGATCGCTGGCCGGCCAACGAGAAGCCGCGCTTCGGCGAGATCAAGCTGACCGTGGCGCAGTTCTTCCGCCCGGATGGCAGCAGCACCCAGAACAAGGGCGTGGAGCCGGACGTGGCGTTCCCGGTCAGCGTGGATGCCAGTGAGTTCGGCGAGAGCACCTATCCCAACGCGCTGCCGTGGACGCGCATTGCTGCCGCACCGCATGTGCGCTACGGCAATTTCACGCCGCTGCTGCCGCAGTTGGCCGTGCTGCACCAGGCGCGCTCGGCCAAGGACGTGGAATACCAGTGGTGGGTCGAGGACGTGCGCAAGTTCCGCGAGGAACAGGCCAAGAAGTCGATTTCGTTGAATGAAGCCGCGCGCCGCGACGAGCGCGATGCATTCGAGGCGCAGCGCAAGCAGCGCACCGAAGAGCGCAAGCGCCTCGGCATTGCGCTGGATCCGCTGCTGGATGCGCGCGCCGATGATGGCCTGACCGCCGACGAGCGCAACGTGGCGGATTCGGTGGCGCGCGAAGAGGCTGCAAAGAAGCTCACCGATCCGCTGCTGCGCGAATCCGCGGCAATCCTTGCCGATGCCGTCGCCCTGCTGGGCAAGGATGCCAAGCTTGCGGCGCAGGTGCTGCCGGCCACGCGCAACGCGTCCGGTCACTGGGCCGACTGACCGCACGCGACCTTCAATTTCTTCATGCATTCCCCAGCGGGCACCTTCGGGTGCCCGCCGTTGTCTGGCAGGTCAGCAAATGGCGTCTTCCTCATCTTCCGCCGCGTCCACGCCCGCCGCCGCCAGCGTTGCGCTTGCGCTGGCCGCGCTGTATCTGATCTGGGGCTCCACCTATCTGGCCATCCGCTTCGCGCTGGAGGGGGGCTTTCCGCCATTCCTGCTTGGCGGCATCCGCTTCCTGGTGGCCGGCGGCCTGCTGTATGCCGTCCTGCGCTGGCGCGGGGTGGCGGCGCCGACGCGCCCGCAATGGCGGAACCTGCTGGTCATGGGCGTGCTGTTGCTGCTGATGGGCAATGGCATGGTGAATTTCGGCGAGCAAACCGTGTCGTCCGGCATGACCGCCGTCATCGTGTCGTCGTCCGCGCTGTGGATGGGGGTGTTTGCGGCATTGCGCGGGCATCGGCCCAATCGCATGGAGTGGCTGGGGCTGGCAATCGGTTTCCTGGGCGTGCTCTGGCTCAGTGCCGGTGGCAGCCTGGCGGGTACCCCGGGCGGGCTGGCCGCGTTGCTGGTGGCGTCGCTGGCGTGGTCGTTTGGTTCGATCTGGAGCCGCGGCCGCGATCTGCCGCCGCCGTTCATGGCGGCGGCGGGACAGATGTTGTGCGGCGGGCTGGCGATGAGCCTGCTGGGCGCGGGCCTGGGTGAGCGCTTCCACGGCCTGCCCACCGCGCACGCCATCGGGGCGTTCTGGTATCTGGTGGTGCTGGGGTCGCTGGCGGGATTCTCGGCCTACATCTGGCTGCTGCATCACGTGCGCCCGGCGCTGGCCACCAGTTATGCCTATGTGAACCCGGCGATTGCGGTGGTGCTGGGCGCGGCATTGGCGCACGAGCATTTCGGCCCGCGCGAATTGGCGGCAATGGCGGTGATCCTGCTGGGGGTGGTCGCGATTACCCTGGCCAAAATCGGGAACGCCAAGGCATGAGATCCGGCGACGATGCCGTGCGTGGCACCTGGGTTGCCATCGCCACGTTCGTGATGTGGGGGCTGGCGCCGCTGTATTGGCACCTGCTCGTGGCGGTGCCGTCGCTGCAGATCGTGTTGCACCGGGTGGTATGGAGCGCGCTGTTCGTCGGCGTGTTCCTGTTCTGGCGTGATGGTCGCAGTTGGCTTCGCAGCACCCTGCGCGGACAACCGAAGCTGTGGTGGATGCTGGCGCTGAGCGGCGTGCTGATTTCCTGCAACTGGGGCCTGTACATCTGGGCGGTGAACGCCGGCCACGTGGTGGAAACCGCGCTGGGATATTTCATCAATCCGCTGCTCAACGTGGTGATCGGCGTGTTGTTCATGCGCGAGCGGCTGCGCCCGCTGCAGTGGGTGGCGGTGGCGATCGCGGCAGCCGGCGTGACCTGGCTGACCGTGCAATACGGCCAATTCCCGTGGATCGCGCTGGCGCTGGCGTGTTCGTTCGGCCTGTACGGGGTGCTGCGCAAGCTGGCGCACGTGGATTCCGTCGCCGGGCTCGGCGTGGAAAGCGCCTATCTGTTCGTGCCGGTGCTGGGCGCGTTGTTGTGGAGTGAACTGCATGGCGCGGGCGGCTTCTTGCCCATCAATGGTGCGCCCGGTTACGGCGCCGGGTTGAGCGCGCTGCTGGTGCTGTCGGGCCTGGTCACCGCGCTGCCGCTGGTGGGCTTTGCCTATGCGGTGCGCAGGATCTCGCTGACCACCGTGGGCATCCTGCAATACATCGCGCCGACCCTGCAGTTCCTGATCGGCGTGTTCATCCTCCACGAAGCCTTCGACCGCACCCGCCTGGTGGGCTTTGCCTGCATCTGGCTGGCCTTGCTGGTGTTCGTGGGCGAAGGCCTGTGGCGGCGCAAGATGGACAACGAGGTGGGTGAGCTGGTGTGAAGCGCGCTGTTCACGCCGCGCGCAGGGCCTCGGTCACCGGCAGCCGCGCCGCGCGCAGTGCCGGGAACAAGCCACCGACCAAGCCAATCCCCAGTGCCCACTTCAGCCCGGTCCACAGCAGCTCCGGCGAGACCTTGAACTGGAACACCACCTGGCTGAAGTTCTGCCCCAGCGTGCTGACCGTGTAGCCGTTGAAGACCAGCCACGCCAGGCCAGCGCCCAGCAGCCCGCCCAGCAGCGCCAGCAGCATGGTTTCCAGCATCACCGCGGTGACCACCGGCAGGCCGCGGAAGCCCAGCGCGCGCATGGTCGCGATCTCGCGCGCGCGGCCGGCCACGGCGGCATACATCGAGTTCAGCGCGCCGAACACCGCACCGATCGCCATGATCGCCCCGATCACCTTGCCAAGGATGTTGATCAGCTTGGTCAGCCCTTCGGATTGCTTGGCGTAATAGTCGTGGGTGGTTTCCACATCCAGCTTCAGCCGCGGGTCGGCGGCCAGCGCCGCCTTGAGCTGCTTGAAGCCGTTCTTGCCGTCCAGCTTCACGGTCACCGACTGGAACGCGCTGCGCTGGTAGGCCGGGCCCAGGACATCGGCATCGGTCCACAGCTCGGAGTCGTGTGAATCCCTGGATTCAAACACGCCGACGACCGTCCACATCTGGTTGGCCAGCTCGAGTTGCTTGCCGACCTGCAGCCCGCGGAACTGCTGTTGCGCGCCGCGCCCCACCACGATCTCGCGCAGCCCCGGCTGGAACCTGCGGCCCTCGATCATCTTCAGCTGCGGCCGCAGTGTCCACGCCGCCTCGCCCACGCCGCGGAACTGCACGTTGGCATCGGTGCCGTCGGCCATCGAGGGCAGGTTCACCACCTGCGAGAGCTCCGGCGATGCCAGTGGCTTGCCGTCCGCGCCTCTGGCGATCCCCGCCAGCGAACCGATCAACGGCACCTGGTCGCGCATGATCACCGAGTTGGTTTCGGCCTGCGAGCCGCCGCGCAGGATGATCGCGCTGTCGGTGCCACCCGTCTTGTCCAGCGTCGCCTTGAAACCTTCGCCCATCGCCAGCATCGCCACCAGCACCGCGACCACGCCGGCGATGCCGACCACGATCACCGCCGACGCGCCCCAGCGCTGCGGCAGGCCGGCGATGCCGATGGAGGCGGCAGCCAGGGCCAGCTTTCCGCTGCGGGCAAGCACCAGCCACAGCGCGATGAATGCCGCGAGCCCGAGCACCGCATACCAGGGCAGCATGATCCAGGCCACCAACGCGGCAAGCAGTGCCAGCACGGTGCCAAGGCCAAGCAGGAATCCTTTGAGACGTTTCATGTCATGTGCCTTCAGTTAGCGGCCAGCCAATGCATCGACGATATTCAGGCGCATTCCGCGGATCGCCGGCAGCAGCCCGACGATCACGCCGATCACCAGCATCAGCAGCAATCCCGTCAGCCATGTTTGCATCGCCATCGGCGGCAGCTGGATCATGCCGCCGCTGGCGGTGGTGATCATCGGCACCAGTGCCGCGGCGATGCACAGGCCGATCAACCCACCCAGCACCACCAGCAGCACGGATTCGGCCAGTACCAGCCACAGCACGCTGCGGTTGGAAAAGCCGATGGTCTTGAGCACCGCCAGCTCCGGGATGCGCTCGCGGACCGCTTGCGCCATGGTGTTGCCGGTGAGCAGCAGCAGGGTGAAGAACACCGCGCCCATGATTCCGCTGACGATCAGGCCGATGTCGGCGAACTGCTTGGCAAAGGCCTGGTTGAATGCGGCCTCGCTCTGGGTTTTCGTTTCGTGATCGGAATTGGCGCTGAGCTTGTCGATCGCCAACGCCACGCGGTCGGCACCGTCACCGCTGCCGGGTTGCACCACCAGCCAGCCAATGCGTCCCTTGACGTAGTCGTTGGCTTCGTCGAAGTACTTCCAGTGGAAGAACATCGCGTTCTCCTGGCCTTTCTGTTTTTGTTCCTTGATCGTGTAGATGCCGCGCAGGGTGAACGACCAGTCGTTGCTGCCCTTGGTCGGGAAGATGGTGGCCTGCAGCGGGATGGTGTCGCCCACTTTCCAGCCGAAGCGCTTGGCCAGGGCCTCGCCGACCACGGCGCCGGTCCGGTCGGCGAGCCATGCCTTCTTCTGCGCTTGCGGCAACGCGAATTCCGGATACAGGTCCAGGTAATCGGGGCTCACCGCGAAGTTCGGGAAGAAATTCTTGGGATCCCGGTAGATGCCGCCGAACCAGGCCGCGTACGTCGCCTGCTTGACGCCGGGCGTGGCGCGGATCTGCTCGACGACGCTGTACGGCAGCATCTGCGTGATCGACAGTCGCGACGACGTGATCATGCGGTTGGCGCCGGCCACCTGGCCGCCGGAATTGAAGGCCACGCGCACGGAATCCAGCATCCCGAACAGCAGGAACGCGGCAATCACCGACAGCAGGGTGAGGAAGGTGCGGGTCTTGCTGCGGAACAGCGCGGCCCAGATCAGATGCAGGTATTTCATGTCTGCCTCCGCTTATGCCGCGTGGTGGGTCTGTTCGACGAGGTTGCCCTTGTCCAGGTGCAGGGTGTGCGTTGCGTATTCGGCGGCCTTGGGGTCGTGGGTGACCATCACGATGGTCTTGCCGTGTTCGCGATTGAGCGTCTGCAGCAAGCCCAGGATTTCCTCGGCCGACGCGCGGTCAAGATCGCCGGTAGGTTCGTCGCAAATCAACAACGTGGGGTCGGACACGATCGCGCGGGCAATCGCCACGCGCTGCTGCTGGCCGCCGGAGAGCTCGTTCGGGCGATGCTTGCCGCGATCGGCCAGGCCAACCAGCTGCAGTGCAATCGCGGCATTCTGCCGGCGCTGCGCGGCCGACAGCCGGGTCAGCAGCAACGGCAGCTCGACGTTCTTCTGCGCGGTCAGGGTGGGCATCAGGTTGTAGAACTGGAACACGAAGCCGACGTTGTTGCTGCGCCATTGCGACAGTTGCCCGGAGCCGAGTTGCTCGATGTGTGCGCCCGCGATTTCAATACTGCCGGAGCTGGGGGAATCCAGGCCGCCGATCAGGTTGAGCAGGGTGGTCTTGCCGGAGCCGGAGGGGCCCATCAACGCGACGAAATCGCCTGCATCGATGTCCAGGTCGATGCCGCGCAGCACGTCCACGTTCTCGGGGCCGCGCTGATAGGTCTTGTGCAGGTTGCGGATGCTGACGAGGGTGGACATGGCGTGCGTGCTCCGTAGGGGTCGTCGTGATTCTTTTCGCGTGCCCCTGCGCTGGCGGGGGCGCGCAAGCGGGGTGGGATGCGGCTATTCGTTGTTCGCACCAGCGTCGGCCTGCTCACTGGCCAGGCGCACGCGCGCCCCATCCACCAAGCTGTCCGAGGGGTCGATCACCACCTTGTCGCCGCCGCTCAGGCCTTGCAGCACCTCGCGGTCATCGCCCAGGGTACGGCCAAGCGTCAGCGTGCGCGCCTTCACCTGCTCGCCTTCGACCACGAAGGCGACATCCTTGCCCGCGCGCTGGGTGATCGAGGCGGCAGGCGCCAGCACGCCGGGCTTGGCATTGGCCTGCGCCGGCCTGGCCTCTTCCAGGAAGCCCACGCGCGCGCCCATGTCCGGCACGATGCGCGCATCTTTCGTCTCCAGCCCAACGCGCACCTTGACCGTGGCCTTGCCGCGATCGGCGGCGGGGATGATGGCGATGACCTTGCCGGGGATCTTCCAGTCCTGGTAGGCATTGAGCACGGTTTCGGTGGCCATGCCCGGCTTCACGCGGCCAATGAAGGCTTCGCCGACTTCGACTTCCACCTCCAGCGAATCCATGTCGACGATCGTGCCGATGCCGGTGCGGGTATAGCCGCCGCCGGCCGACAGTGGCGACACGATCTCGCCCGGCTGCGCGGCCTTGGCGATCACCACGCCGGCAAACGGCGCGCGCACGATGGTGTTGTCCACGCCGTTGTCGGCGATGCGCAGCGCGTCGCCCGCCACCTGCGCGTTGCGCTGCGCGGTGCTGATCTGCGCGCGCAAGGCATCGCGCGAGGCAATGGCCTGGTCGTACTGTGCGCGCGACACCAGCTTCTGTGCGACCAGCGTGGAAAGGCGCGTGGCGTTGGCCTCGGCTTCCTTCAGCTGCGCCTGCACGCCGGCGATCTGGCTTTGCGCCGCGGCCAGCTGTGCGGCAGTCAGCGTGCGCTGGGCATTGGCATCCACCGGATCCAGGCGCGCCAGCACCTGGCCTTCCTCGACCCGCTGGCCTTCCTCGATCAACACCTCCAGCACCTTGCCGGTGATCTTGGAGGACACCGTGGCCATCCGCCGCGCAACGATATAGCCAGTCGCGTCCAGCACCGAGGCACTGCCGCCGCCGTTGCCGATTGCAACCACGTCTGCGGTCTGCACGACGATGCCCTTGTCGCGGCCAAGCAGCGCCCAACCGGCGAGGCCAAGCGCCGACAGTGCGGCAATCACGGCAAGCGCGATCCACAGGCCACGCTTCGACGCGGGCGGTGGCGCGCTGCGGTCGATCTTCAGGGATTTCAACAGGTCGGTATTGGAAGCGCTCATCGAAATCTGGTTCCAGCAACGGAAACGCCAAGTGTGACGGCTGCAGCGTTTGCCGCCAATCGGGGCGGCGGGCGGCAGCGGAATGCAGACAGGCTAGGGCAAGCCAGCGGAGCGGTCACCTGATGGTTGTCATGCGATTGCGATGATGGGCGCGACTGCCGCCGCAGCCGAGGCGCGCCTATCGTCACCGCACACCTTCCTGGAGCGGCGCGATGCGCGACGATGGCAACACCACCACGACCGATGATGGGCGCGGCGAGCTGGCGCGACTGCGCGGCGCCAGCAAGTCCTACGGCACGCTGCGCGCGCTGGACGGCATCGACCTGCGCCTGCGCGAAGGCGAACTGCTCGCCCTGCTCGGCCCGAATGGGGCCGGCAAGACCACCGCGATTGGCCTGCTTCTCGGCCTGATTCGGGCTGACGCCGGTGAGGTCAGCCTGTTCGGCCTGGATCCGCAAGATATCCGCGCACGCCGCAACATTGGCGTGATGCTGCAGGACGCGGCCCTGCCGCAGACTCTGCGTGTCGGCGAGCTGATCCGGCTGTCGGCAAGCTATTACCCCAGCCCGCGCAGCGTGCTTGAAAGCGCGCAGCTGGCGGGGGTTGCCGATCTTCTCAAGCGTCCCTACGGCAAGCTGTCCGGCGGCCAGCAGCGGCGCGTGCAATTCGCGGTGGCGCTTTGCGGGCGCCCGCGCCTGCTGTTCCTCGACGAGCCCACGGTCGGCATGGATATCGAGGCGCGGCAGATGCTGTGGGCAGCGATCCGTCATCTGGTGGGCGAGGGAAATTCGGTGGTGCTGACCACCCACTACCTGGAAGAGGCCGAGGCGCTGGCGAGCCGTGTCTGCGTGATGGCGCGCGGCCGGATCATCAGCGAAGGCAGCGTGGATGCGTTGCGCGCGCGGATCGCGCTCAAGCGGGTCTGGTGTTCGACGCGTCTTGCATTGGGCGAGCTGCGGGCATGGCCGGAAGTGGTCGAGGCGCGCATGGATGGCAATCGGTTGTGCCTGTCCACGGAATATCCGGAGCTGCTGGTGCGCCGCCTGCTGGCGCAAGATGCCGCGCTGAGCGGGCTGGAAGTGCGCGCCGCCGGCCTCGCTGAAGCCTTCACCGAACTCACCCGCGACGACAACGCCGCCGCATTGCTGGAAGCCGCCTGATGAACGCAATCACGACCCATGCAGGCGGCGGCATGCCGCGCGCGCGCGCGTTCAACGCCTACCTGCAGGAAGCGCGCAGCGAACTCCTGCGCTACCTGCGCAACCCGGGCTTCCTGTTGCCGGTGATCCTGTTCCCCACCGTGTTCTACCTGATGTTCGGGGTGGTGCTGGCGCATGCACAGGCACCGGGCATGGCGTGCTACCTGCTGGCAAGCTACGCCACGTTCGGGGTGATGAGCCCCGGCCTGTTCGGGTTTGGCGTGTCGCTGGCGATGGAGCGCGACAACGGCCTGCTCACCCTCAAGCGCGCCTTGCCGATGCCGCCCGCCGCGTACCTGCTGGGCAAGATGGTGATGGCGATGATCGCCGCTGCGCTGGTCGTCGTGCTGCTGCTGGGCCTGGCGGTGGGCGTGGCGGGCGTGGTGTTGACCGCCCGGCAGGCCGCTGCGCTGCTGCTTGCCGGCACGCTGGGCGTGCTGCCGTTCTGCGCACTTGGCATGCTGGTGGGAACCTTGGTCAAGGGCCAGGGCGCGCCCGGCATGCTCAACCTGGTGTATCTGCCGATGTCGTTCCTGTCGGGCCTGTGGGTGCCGTTGCAGGTCCTGCCGGCGACGCTGCAGCACATCGCGCCGGCATGGCCCAGTTATCACCTGGACCAGATCGCACTGCGTGCGTTGGGCGTGACGCAGGCGCCGCTGCTGCAGCATGTGCTGGTGCTGTGCGGATTCACCGGCGTGTTCCTGTGGCTGGCCGCGCGCCGGCTGCGCCGGCATGGCTGAGGTCGGTTATGCCTGCTGCGACTGACGTAGGATGCGCGCATGAAATTTCCGGCATGGTTGAATCGCAGGATGACCCCCGCGGCGGATTCCGCCGCAGCCGATGCCATCCGGCGCGGCAAGTCGCCGTGGACGGACAGCGTGCACCTGCTGTGGTCGCTGTGGATTTTCATTACCCCGCTGCTGGGCGATGGCTACGACCTGCTTTGGGTGGCACTGACGCTGCTGTCCTACCCGATCTTCCTGTGGCTGTTTGCGAAGGTGCTGATCGCGCCGCGCGCCAATGGCTGGCGCTATGCGCTTGGCATGTCGGCGTTGAGCCTGCTGCTGTTGCGCTGGTATCCGTCGGGCTTGAGTTATTTCGTGTTCGGCTGCGTGATGTTGCGCGTGTCCGGCGCACGCCCGACCCTGCGCCGCTATCTGCTGCAACTGCTGGCGATGAACGTGGTGTACGTCGGGGTTGCCGCGTGGATCGGCTATCCGGCGCAGATGTTCCTGTGGGTGCCGGTGATGACGTTGATCATCGGCGTCATCATCAATGTCGAACATGCCAGCCAGGAAAAGGACGCGGCGCTGGCGCTGTCGCACGACGAAGTGCGCCGGCTGGCCGCCACCGCCGAGCGCGAGCGCATAGGCCGCGACCTGCACGATCTGCTTGGCCACACCCTGTCGCTGATCACCTTGAAGCTGGAACTGTCGCGCAAGCTGTTTGATCGCGACAGTGCGGCCTCGCGCCGCGAACTGGAAGAAGCCGAGCAGGTGGCGCGCGACGCGCTGGCGCAGGTGCGCAGCGCGGTGACCGGCTTTCGCGCGGCGGATCTCGCCGCCGAGCTGGCTTCGGCGCGTTTGATGCTGGAGTCTTCACAGGTCCATCTGGATTACGAGCCGCCGCCCGTCGATCTGCCTGAAGTCCTGGAGCGCGGAGTGGCGTTGGTGCTGCGTGAAGCCGTCACCAACATCACCCGACATGCGCAGGCCGGGCGTGCGCAGGTGGCGTTCCTGTGCGATGGCGATACGCTGCAGATGCGCATTGCCGATGATGGGTGCGGCGGCGTCACCGCGGACGGCAACGGCCTGGCTGGAATGCGCGAACGGGTGGCGGCGCTGAACGGAAACCTGCGGATCGATTCGCCAAATGGGGGCGGTACGCGCCTGCTGGTGAAGATTCCGCTGCGCCAACCGCGCGCGCCGATTGCGCCTCAATGCGCTTCATCGCTGCCTGACGTTCAAGCACGACCGGAGACAACACCATGATCCGCATCTTGCTGGCCGAAGACCAGGCAATGGTGCGCGGCGCACTGTCGGCACTGCTCGGAATGGAATCCGACATCGACGTGGTAGGCACCGCCGCCGATGGCGAAATCGCGTGGCGGGAGCTGCAGCGCCTCAAACCCGACGTGCTGGTGACCGACATCGAAATGCCCGGCCTGACCGGGCTGGAGCTGGCCCAGCGCATCGCGCGCCACGCATTGCCGATCAAGGTGGTGATCGTCACCACCTTCGCCCGCAGCGGATTTTTGCGGCGTGCGCTGGATGCCGGCGTGTCCGGTTATCTGCTGAAGGACTCGCCGGCCGAAAAATTGGCAGACGCGCTGCGCCAGGTGCATCGCGGCGGTCGTTCCATCGATCCGCAGCTGGCGATGGACGCGTGGTCGGAGGCCGACCCGCTCAATGACCGCGAGCGGCAGGTGCTGCGGCTTGCGGGCGAAGGCAGGTCGGCCGGCGATATCGCCGCGCAGCTTGGCCTGTCGCACGGCACCGTGCGCAACTACCTGTCCGAGTGCATCGGCAAGCTGGGGGTCAGCAACCGCATCGAAGCGGCGCGCCTGGCGCGGCAGAAGGGCTGGCTGTAAGGCCGAGTCTGCGCCGCTAGGCGTAGCGCGACTTCAACATCGCATAGGCCGCGCGCAGGCCCTGCGCCTCGCCGCCGGCTGGTTTGCCGTGGCGGTCGCTGTCGTTCCACGAATACACGTCCACATGCGCCCAGCGCTGGCCTTCGACCACGAAGCGCTCCAGGTACAGCGCGGCGGTGACGCTGCCGGCCATGGTGGTGTTGCTGCTGTTGGCCAGGTCGGCGATGCCGCTGGTGAGGTAGCGCAGGTACGGGCGCCACAGCGGCATCCGCCACAGCGGATCGCGCAGGCGGTTGCCTGCGTCCAGCCAATCATTCGCGAGCGCGTCATCGTTGGCGTACAGCGCGGGCAGGTCGGGGCCCAGCGCGATGCGCGCCGCGCCGGTGAGGGTGGCGAAGTCCAGCAGCAGGTCGGGCGCCAGCTCGCAGGCGCGGGTCAGCGCGTCGCACAGCACCAGCCGGCCTTCGGCGTCGGTGTTGTCGATCTCCACGCTGACGCCCTTGCGGGTGGCGATCACCTCGCCGGGGCGGAAGGCGTTGGGGCCTACCGAATTTTCGACCGCCGCAACCAGCAGGGTCAGCCGGACCGGCAGCTTGCGCGCCATGATCAATTCCGCCAGCGCGATGGCATGCGCGCTTCCGCCCATGTCCTTCTTCATGTTGCGCATGCCGGCGGCGCCCTTGAGGTCCAGTCCGCCGGTGTCGAAGCACACGCCCTTGCCGCACAGGGCGAGGTGGGGATGCGAGGCATCGCCCCAGCTCAGTTCCAGCAGGCGCGGCGCGCGATGCGAAGCGCGGCCCACTGCGTGGATGGCCGGGTAGTTCTGCGCCAGCAGGTCGTCGCCGGCAATCACCTCGAGCGTTGCGCCGTGCGCGCTGGCAAGTTCGCGCGCGACATCTTCCAGTTGCTCTGGCCCCATGTGTTCGGTGGGCGTATTGACCAGATCGCGCACGCGCGCACAGGCGGCGAGCAAGTCGAAGGTCTCCGCATCGAAGTCACCCGCCAGCCGGGGTGCGGTGTAGGTGTTGGCCTTGTAGCGACTGAAGCGGTACAGCCCCAACCCCCAGCCAAGCTGCAGCGCCTTGCGTGCATCGCCATCCAGCGCGCTGGCAAGTTGCCAATCGCCGGCGGGCAGCGCGCGCGGTGCATGCGCGTAGGCAAACGGATCCAGCGGATCGTCGATGCCGAGCACCGCGCCGGCGATCCGGCCCTCGCCATCGGCCCAGCTTTGCGCGCTGCCGGCGCTGGCGTCGAAGCGCTGCGCGGACAGCCATGCCTGCACCGCTGCGGGCTGCGTCTCGCGCCACGCGGCGAGATCGGATTTGGAGACGACGTGCAATGCAAGCGCGGCCTGGGTGGCAGCGGTGAAACCAGTGGGAAGGCTCATGTGGATCTTCTGGAATGGGCGCCCGCATCCAGCCAGTCGGCCAGCGCGGTCAGGGTGGTGACGTGCAGATCGGCGCGCGGCAGCTCGCCGGGCCAGGCGTGGTCGCCGCGGTCGATCCAGCAGGTGCGCATCCCCGCCTTGGCCGCGCCGGCAATATCCATGCTTGGGTGGTCGCCCACGTGCAGGACCTCCCCGGGCACCACGTCCAGGCGGCGACAGGCTTCGTGGAACAGGCCGGCATCCGGCTTGGCCGCGCCGTATTCGCGCGCGCCCAGCTGGAACTGGAACAGCGAGGCGATGCCGATGGCGGCCAGGTCGGCGTTGCCATTGGTCAGCGCCGCTATCGGCAGGCGCGCGGACATCCGCTGCAGGCCGTCGCGGGCATCGGGATAGAAGTCCACGCGGTTGCGTTCGGTGAAGAAGATCGCGTAGGCGGCGCTGGCCAGCGCCGGATCGTCGCCGCTTTCATGCAGCGCGCGCTCGATGGTCAGCCGCCGCAGCAGCCCGAGGTCATGCGCGTGCTGCGGAAACTCGGCGAACACCCGCTCGCGCAGCGCGCGCATGTCCTCGATGGGAAAGCGCTCGGCAGTGCGCGGGCTGTGCTCGGAAAACCAGGCGTGCAGCGCGCGCTCGATGCGCTCGCCGATCGGCGCGAACGGCCACAACGTGTCGTCGAGATCGAGGGTGATGGCGCGGATGGGGAAATTCACGGTGCCATTGTAGGCCCGGCCGGTTATTCCAGCAGCCTGGCCCAACCGTCCATGCCGTCCAGCCGGGCCAGCACGATCTTCACGCAGACCAGCATCGGCACCGCCAGCAGCAGGCCGACGATGCCCCACAGCCAGCCGAACAGCATCAGGGCCAGGATCAGGATCAGGGGCGACAGCGCCATGCGCCGGCCCAGCACGATGGGGGTGACGAGTTGCCCCTCCAGCGTGTGCAGGCCCAGGTAAATCGTGGCCGGCACCAATGCGCGCAGCGGCTCCTCGAAGCTGGCAAACCCCATCAGCAGCATCGCCATGATGCCGATCAGCGGGCCGACATACGGCGCGTAGTTGAGCAGCATCGCCATGGTGCCCCACAGCAGGGCTTCGTCGAGCGGCACGCCGAGGAAGAAAAACAGGCAGCTGGCGAACACCAGCCCGACCACGGCGTTGATCGCGCTGATGGTCAATACATAGCGGCTGATCTCGGTTTCAATCGCCTGCAGGATGTCCACGGTCAGCTTTTTCTTTTGCCGGTCCGGCAACAACGCGAGCGCGTGGCGCTGCAGATCCTGCCCATAGACCATGAAGAAAAAGGTCAGCAGCACCACGGCCAGCACCGAAGCCACCAGCATGGGCGTGGCAGCCAGCGATTTGTACGGGTCGTTCACTTCGGTGCGAACGATCTGCACCGGCTTGGCGGTGTTCTCGCCGCCGGCGGCGCGCGCAATGTTTTCGGCCGCGCGATTCGCCTCCTGCACCGGCTTGGTCAACTTCTGCAGCTTGGGGGCCAGCGTGCGCAGCTCGCGTGGCGCTTCATGCACCCAGTCGGCGGCTGGTTGCACCAGCTGTTGCCCCAGCAGCAGCGCCAGCGCGATGCCGCTGCACAGCACCACCAGCGCGGCGACGAAGCGTGGGAGATGGGCGCGTTGCAACAGGCGGATGATCGGGTTGCCGATCAGCGCAAGAAACACCGCCAGCAGCACCGGCAGGATCAGGTCCTGGCTGGCCCACAAAGTGAAGCCAACCGCCAGCACGGCCAGCACCAGCAGTGAAAGCGGCCCGCGCGGGCGCGGCAGTACGGCTGTCTCCGTTGAGGGGGGTCGCGCTGTGGTGTCGCCGTCGCTGCTCATGCGGCATTCGTTTCGAAGGGGGGCGCCTGCGCAGCCTCGGCGGTGGGTGAGGTTTCTTCATGGGCCGAATCGGCGGCCTCTGCCGCAGCCTGCGCACGGCCCGCCGCAAACAGGCCCGACAGCGCGTTGACCAGATTGAGCAGGCCGCCGCTGCTGGCCAGGCGCAGTGGCCGCGCGCGGCCAACGGCAAACCCCGCTGCGAGGCCGGCGATGACAATCCGGCCGGGCGTCCAGCTGGTGCGCCACAGTGTTTTGAGCTGGTGCCAGCATGCGATGGAATCAGCGCGGCTGGCTTCCAGCGCATGTTCGGCGCGTTGCACGCGGGCGATCTGCGCAGCCAGGCTCATGCCGATTCCTGCTTGGCAGCGGTGCGGGCGGCGGCTGCGCCCAGCTTTGCCAATTGACGGCGGGTTGCGTGCATCCCGCTGTGTTCGAAATGCCGCATGGCCGCCCATGCCGCCGCCAGTGTGCCGACGCTGCTGACCAGGGCAGCCAGCAGCAGGGCAGCCAGCCACGACAGGCCGGTGCTGCGCAGTGCGGCGATGAAGGCGGCCATCAGCAATAACCAGGACGAGCCACCCAGCGCGACCGCGACGCCGCCAAATGCCAGCGTGCGCGCCAGGGCGCTGCGCGCCAGCGCCAGGTCGGCCGCCACCAGTGCGCGCAGCGCACGGCCGGTGCCCAGTGCGCTGCGCGCACTTGCGCGCGCGCCTTCGCCCAGCGCGTGCAGGGTCTCGCCCACGTCCGGCGCGGCTGCGTCCTCGCGTGCGTCGTCTGCCTGCGCGTCGCCGGTCATGCCGGGCGGCTTACTTGTCGCTGCGGCCGAGCTTGGAAATGATCCAGCCGGCGGCAAACGCCACGCCGAATGCCGCCAGCGGGCGCTCGCGGATCAGCTCCGACGCGCTGTCCAGCAGGTCGCGGCCCTTGCCCATCAGGGCGTCCATCTGCTCGCCGGCCGCACCGCCAAGGTGCTCGGCGGCGCTGAGCCCGGCCACCGCGCCATCGGCCAGTTCCGCCTTGACCTGTGCCTTGCCCACGCGCAACTCGTCACCGGCGGAGCTGGTTGCGTTCTTGACCGCGCCGCCCGCAGCCGATGCCGCCTGCTTCAGGTGGGTGCCGGCTTCGCCGAGGTTGCTCTTGACCGCTTCGGTATGTTCGCTCATCTGCCGCATCCTGGTTCCGGAAGGAGGATTGGATCAGTGTCGCACCGTTTGCGTGACGAGGGCGTCAGCGCATCAACAGTTGGCCGCTGGCGCCGCCGCGCAGCACCCGCAGCACCAGCTGCTGCGGCACGGTGGCCAGGCTGGCGCGGAAGCCGCCCAGATCGCTGAAGTCGCCGCTGCTGGCGGCCAGGATCACGTCGCCGCGCTGCAGCCCGTTTTGCGCCGCGCGACTGCCGCGCTGCACGTCCTCCACCAGAACCCCGGCCAGCCCCTGGCGGCGCAGGGATTCCGGCAATTCGGCGAAGCTGGCGCCGCCCAGGCGCGCATCCAGCTGCGCGCCGTTCAGCGCTTTCGGCGCATCCCGCAGCCCGCTGACCAGTTGCAGCGGCTTGCCGTCGCGGCGCAGCTCCAGCGTCACCTTGGCATCGGGCGCCTGCAGGCCCTGGAAGTTGCGCAGCGCCTCGGCGCTGTCGATCGGCTGGCCATTGGCCGCCACCACCACATCGCCCACCTTGAGCCCGGCCGCGCCCGCTGCCGACCCCGGGAAAATGCGGGTGATCACCGCGCCACGCGCGTCGGTCAGGCCCAGGCCCTTGGCGATGCGGGCATCCACGTCCTGGCTGTCGATGCCCAGCGTGCCGCGCCGCACCACGCCGCCGGCCAGCAGCTGGTCCTTGATGCGGCTGGCCAAATTGGCCGGGATGGCGAAACCCAGCCCGATGTTGCCGGCCATCGACCCGCGCGGGTTGAAGCTGGCGGTATTGATGCCGACCAGCTCGCCGTTGAGGTTGACCAGCGCGCCGCCGGAGTTGCCGGGATTGATGCTGGCGTCGGTCTGGATGAAGTTCTGGAAACCTGCGCCCGGCAGGTTGTTGCGGCCCACCGCGGAGACGATGCCGGAGGTCACCGTTTGGCCGACGCCAAACGGGTTGCCGATCGCCACCACGAAATCGCCGATCTGCAATTTGTCGCTGTCGGCCACCGGGATCGCGGTCAGGTTTTGCGCGGGAATACGCATCAGCGCGATGTCGGTATCGGGATCGTTGCCGACGAATTCGGCTTTGAGCGAGCGCCCGTCGGCCAGGGTGACCTGCACCTCGTCGGCGTCTTCCACCACGTGGTTGTTGGTCAGCACCAGGCCGCGCTGGGCGTCGACGATCACGCCGGAGCCCAGCGATTGCGCGATGCGCTCTTCGGGAATGCCGAACATGCGGCGGAAGATCGGGTCATCGCCGAACGGCGTGTTCACCCGCACCCGCTGTTTGGTGTTCACGCTGACCACGGCCGGCAGCACGCGCTTCAGCATCGGCGCCAGCGACGGCATCGGCGTGCCGGCCACGGCGCTGGGCAGCGAGCCGGCAACGGGTATGGCGGTGCTTGCGGAGGCCGGCGCGGCCATGGCCGGGCGCTCCAGCATCAGGTTCAACCCGGTGGCGGCAAAGCCGCCGAACGTGGCCGCAGCAGACAGGGCCAGCAAGGTTTTGGTGGCAGGTTTCATGGCGTGGATCCCGGTGCAGGCAATACTGCCCAGTGTCGTGTGGCGACGTGCAATCGACGCTGAAGGCAGCCGGAATGGGCTGCCGATGGCCGCATTTGATCATGCAGCGCAGCATCATGCGTATTCATGTTCGCTGGAAAATATGTCGCAGTCCGGTTCAAAGCCCGGCGCCATGCGCGTCTTGGGCGAAGAGGCGGAATTGCAAGCCGGAAGGGGCAAATTTTTGCGTTGACTTGGATTCGGCCGATGGCTAATGTCCTTCGGATTGATCCACTAGATCTAGTGGTTGGTTTTGCAGGGAAGTCCCAACTCTAGTGGCGCAGGGGGCGCCGCTGGTCAAGGGAAGCGACGTCGATGATGGAGCGGCGCGTGACGATGCAGAAGCAGGCGGAAACGCAAACAAATCGATGAAATCGCAGGCTGCGTCGTGACGCGGGCTGCATCGCCGCCTCCGGTCGATGCCGGGCGTGGAACTTGGGCAACGGCCCGCCGGCAGGGCGGGTCATACAGGACAGGAGTGTCATCAGGCATGAGCACGGCGAGGTTGGAAGCAGTGATCACGGACGCAAATCAGGACATCCCGATGCAGCCTGCGTCACTGGACATCTGGGACAAGAAATATCGCCTCAAGACCAAGCAGGGCGAGCCGCTGGACGCCGATATCGACGGCACCTACCAGCGCGTCGCCAAGGCGCTGTCCGAAGCCGAGCCCACCGTCGAGCTGCAGCAATACTGGCAGGAGCGCTTCACCTGGGCGCTGCGCCGCGGGGCCATTCCCGCAGGCCGCATCACCTCCAATGCCGGCGCGCTGGAGCACAAGCCGGCCACCTCGACCATCAATTGCACCGTCTCCGGCACCATCGAGGATTCGATGGACGGAATCCTGGAGAAAGTCCACGAAGCGGGCCTGACCCTCAAGGCCGGCTGCGGCATCGGCTACGAGTTCAGCACGCTGCGCCCGCGCGGCGCGTTCGTGGCCGGCGCCGGCGCGTACACCTCCGGCCCGATGTCCTTCATGGATATCTACGACAAGATGTGCTTCACCGTGTCCAGCGCCGGTGGCCGCCGCGGCGCGCAGATGGGCACGTTCGACGTGTCGCATCCCGACGTGCGGGACTTCATCCGCGCCAAGCGCGAAGACGGCCGCCTGCGCCAGTTCAACCTCAGCTTGCTGATCACCGACGGCTTCATGCAGGCGGTGGAGGACGACGCCGACTGGCCGCTGGTGTTCCCGGTGAACATCAAGGAACGCGGCGAAATCGACCTGGACGACCCGACGCAGGTGGTCTGGCGCGACTGGCCGACCCATCGCAACTACATCGCCCGCGAGGACGGCCTGGTGGCCTGCAAGATCTACGGCCACATCCGCGCCCGCCACCTGTGGGACATGATCATGGTCTCCACGTACGACTACGCCGAGCCGGGGTTCATCCTGATCGACAAGGTCAACGAGATGAACAACAACTGGTGGTGCGAGACCATCCGCGCCACCAACCCCTGCGGCGAACAGCCACTGCCGGCGTATGGCGCCTGCCTGCTGGGCTCGGTCAACCTCACCAAGTTCGTGCGCAACGCCTTCACCGACCAGGCCGAATTCGACTGGGAGGAATACAAGGAAGTGGTGCGCGTGTTCACCCGCATGCTGGACAACGTGGTGGAGGTCAACGGCCTGCCGTTGCAGCAGCAGCGCGACGAGATCATGCACAAGCGCCGCCACGGCATGGGCTTCCTTGGGCTGGGCAGCAGCATGACCATGCTGAAGATGAAGTACGGCAGCAAGGCGAGCTGCGAATTCACCGAGCGCATTGCGCGCGAGATGGCCGTGGCCGGTTGGGAAACCGGGCTGGCGCTGGCGAAGGAAAAGGGCCCGGCGCCGATCATGAGCGACGTGTTCACCGTCGATGCCGGCATGTTGCGCAAGCGCCCGGAAATGGCGAAGGACGGCTGGAAGGTCGGGCAGAAGATCGAGGGCCGCGTGCTGCACGCCAAGTACTCGCGCTACATGCAGCAGGTGGCGAAGGTTGCGCCGGAGCTGGTCGATGCATTGGCCGACGTGGGCGCGCGTTTCACCCACCACAGCTCCATCGCGCCCACCGGCACCATCTCGCTGAGTCTGGCCAACAACGCCAGCAACGGCATCGAGCCCAGCTTCGCCCACCACTACAGCCGCAACGTGATCCGCGAAGGCAAGAAGTCCAAGGAAAAGGTGGACGTGTTCTCGTTCGAGCTGCTGGCCTACCGCGAACTGGTCAACCCGAAGGCGATGCCCTACGCCGAGGACGCGGCCGCCAAGCTGCCCGACTACTTCATCGCCGCCGACGACATCAGCCCGAAGGAGCACGTGGACGTGCAGGCCGCGGCGCAGAAGTGGGTGGATTCCTCCATCTCCAAGACCGCGAACGTCCCCACCGACTACCCGTACGAGGACTTCAAGGACATCTACCGCTACGCCTACCAGCAGGGCCTGAAGGGCTGCACCACCTTCCGCTTCAATCCCGCCGCCTTCCAGGGCGTGCTGGTCAAGGAAGCCGACCTCGAAAACACCACGTACCGCTTCGAGTTGGAAGACGGCAGCGTGGTCGAGGTGAAGGGCAACGAGAAAATCGAGTACGACGGCGAAATGCACACCGCCGCCAACCTGTTCGATGCCCTCAAGGAGGGGTATTACGGCAAGTTCTGACCCGGCCCGGTGCGCGTGTCTGGTCGGCTGAAAAGCCTTGCTGCACGTGCACCTTGGCAGGTATAGGATCGGTGCTGCGGTACCCACCAACCACGCCCGATCAGGAGGGCACATGAGCAATGGAGATGGAGTAACGGCAACGCTGTCGGATGCCGTTGAAGCTGCGAAGGAAAAAGTCGCCGAGATGGGCGGGGCAGCGGCCAACGCCGCGAGTTCCACGGTGACCCGGGTGAAAAAGGCGGCGACCCAGGCCAGGAAGACGATGAGCGCCGATATCGCCAAGGCGAAGAAGGCGGTCAAGAAATCGGTGGCCACGGCGAAGAAGAAGCTTGCCACCGCCAGCGCGGATGCGAAGAAGGAAGTGGCAAGCCTGAAGAAAAAGGTGGCCGGCAAGAAGGCGGCCGCCAAAAAGGCGGTGAAAAAAGCCGTTGCCAAGAAAGCGGTGGCGAAAAAAGCCGTCAAGAAAGTTGCCGCCAAGAAAGCGGTGAAGAAGGCGCCAGCCAAGAAAGCGGTCGCCAAGAAAGCCGCAGCCAAAAAAGCGGTGAAGAAAGCGCCCGCCAAGAAGGCCGTTGCCAGGAAAGCGGTGAAAAAAGTCGCCAGGAAGGCCGCGAAAAAATAAGCACGTACACGCCGCCGCGTCCGGCAACCCCGGGCGCGGCGTGCAATCCAGAACGCAGCAGCGAACACGCAGAGTCAGGACCATGACCGTCAGGATCGAAAAGAAAATCAAGGGCTACACTGTCGTCACCGCAGACGACAAGGCCAAGGAAGCCGCCAGGCTTGCGGCCGTGCCGGCCGACCAGCCCGACGACAACGTCATCCAGATGCACGAGCGCATCGAGCGTCCGGAAGTCCTGATCGGCAGCACCTACAAGATCAAGTCGCCGCTGGTGGAACACGCGTTCTACGTGACCATCAACGACATCGTGCTCAATGCCGGCTCCGAGCATGAGCACCGTCGCCCGTTCGAGATCTTCATCAACTCCAAGTCGATGGAGCATTTCCAGTGGATCGTGGCGCTGACTCGCATCATGTCCGCCGTGTTCCGCAAGGGGGGCGACGTCACCTTCATCGTCGATGAAATGAAGGCCGTGTTCGACCCGCGCGGCGGCTACTTCAAGGCCGGCGGCGTGTACATGCCGTCGCTGGTGGCGGAACTCGGCCACATCGTGGAAGACCACCTGAAGTCGATCGGCCTGTTGCACGATCCCGAAATGAGCGAGCACCAGAAGGCGCTGATCGCCGAGAAGCGCAAGCAATACGAAGGTCGCTCAAAAAAAAACGCTGAGTCCGCCCTGGCCGGCCTGAGCAGCGCCGCCGATCATCCGGAAGACATCGAAGTCACTGGCGAAGGCGCCACCTTCCCGCCCACTGCCACCATGTGCCACAAGTGCAGCACCAAGGCGCTGGTGCTGATGGATGGGTGCGCGACCTGCTTGAATTGCGGGTATAGCAAGTGCGGGTGATGTTGGTTCCTGAACGGCGCGGCGCAATGGGTTGAAAACGCGTTATGTGGAGTGGGTCAATGGCCTTGCCATCCCCCTTGCCGTCGTCATCGAGTTGACCCGGCGGCTTGGGGCGGAAAAACCGCCAAAAGGCGTTTTTTTCATTTCTACGGAGGGCGGAGTCCATGGTTGGACAGTTATCTGGTGCCGTCTGCATCGACGGCACAACCTTTATTTCGGGCGTATTCGTGGAACCGCCCACAAGTAGCTTGATGTCGTGGCTTAATTTCGCGCGCTGTTGAATCAACAGTAGCCGGAAGCCGCTAGTCCCGTTTTTTCCATGCGCATCCCGCCCCCTGCCGCCATGTTCGAAATCGGGCTGCCGGGAATCCGAATCCTGCTGCGGGAAAGGGTGAAAAGGCAGGACTAATGGCAGCAGTGGCTGCCGCAGGCGAACGCTAGACTGCGAACGATCCCTTCCGTGAGAACCGTCGATGCCTGCCATCCCGACGCTGCGCGCCATGCTTGCGGCCACCCTGTTCACGGCGTCTGTTGCGCTGGCGGGCGAGCCGCAGTTGCGACCCGATCAAGCACAGTTGCTCGCCACCGTTTCCGCCGATGCAATGCGCGGGCATCTGGCGTTTCTTGCCTCGGATGCATTGGGAGGGCGCGGCACGCCGTCGCGCGGGCTGGACATTGCCGCCGACTACATCGCCTCGCAGTTCCGCGCCGCCGGGCTGGAGCCGCTGGGCGACGACGGCTATTTCCAGACCGCCGACTGGCGCGAGATCGCGCCGGCCCGCGAGCATGCCAAGTACGCCGATGCGCTGGCGCCGCTGCCGGTGCGCAATGTGGTCGGCCTGCTGCGCGGTTCCGACCCGGCGCTGTCCAGGACCTACGTGCTGGTGACCGCGCATTACGACCATCTCGGCATCCGCGAGGGCAAGGGCGACGATCCCATCTACAACGGCGCCAACGACGACGGCAGCGGCACGGTGTCGGTGCTGGAGCTGGCCCGCGCATTCGCCGCGCAGAAGGTGCGGCCGAAGCGCAGCATCGTGTTCATGACCGTGTTCGGCGAAGAGCACGGCCTGGTCGGCTCACGCTATTACGGCAAGCATCCGCTGGTGCCGGTGGCCGATACCGTGGCCGACATCAACCTGGAGCAGATCGGCCGCACCGACGACAGCGAGGGGCCGCAGATGCGCGCCGCCGCGGTTACCGGCGCCGACTACTCCGAGGTGGGCGACGTGCTGCGCAAGGCCGGCGAAGCGACCGGCATCCGCATCACCAGGCATCCCGTGAACAGCGACCGCTATTTCGCCGCCAGCGACAACCAGGCGCTGGCCGACCTGGGCGTGCCGGCGCACACCGTCAGCGTCGCCTACGAGTATCCGGATTACCACGGCGCCGCCGACACCTGGGACAAGATCGATTACACCAACATGGCCGCCATCGATCGTACCGTGGCGCTGGCAGTCCTGATGATTGCCAGCGATCCGCAGGCGCCGCGCTGGAACGCCGCCAACCCGAAGACGGCGAAGTATGTGGACGCCGCACGCGCGCTGCGCGCCGTGAATGCCAGCACAAAGTAAGAATGTTCTGAAGCGCCGTCGTCGTCCCGTCTTCGCGGGAATGACGACGGCAACAAAAAACCCCGGGCGTTGCCGCCCGGGGTCTTGTTGCCGCTGACGCGGCGCAAGCGTCGAGTAGAGTTACTCGGCCTGCACTTCTTCGGCCTGCAGGCCCTTCTGGCCCTGCGCAACCTTGAACGAGACCTTCTGGCCTTCCTGCAGCGACTTGAAGCCGTTGCCCTGGATCGAACGGAAATGGACGAACAGGTCATCGCCGCTCTGCGGGGTGATGAAGCCGAAGCCCTTGGCGTCGTTGAACCACTTGACGGTGCCGGTTTGACGATCTGACATGGTGTTACTCCTTGGAACATTGAGGAAGCACGACTCGCGCAACGCGGCGCCGTGACTGATCGAGCAAGGGGTAACGCGAAGCGATGGAGCAGATCGTCTGGAGAGGCCGGCTTCGACCTTGTAGCCTGTTGATCAACCGCATCGGAGCCACGATGTACCGTGATCCCGCTTTGAACAGTGCGCCCACACTACCGCACTTTCGGGCAGGGTGTCCAAAAAAGGTCAAACATCATCAGGGGCGATTAATCCATTCGGGTGCTTGCGCACCGGCAATCCCCCCTGCCAGTGGCCTTGGTTGCAGCCCAAGAGGGCGATCTGGCGCGGTTTCACCGGTTCGCCGCCACGCGGGCCAGCCGCTGCGGCCGGGCGGGCAGGCTGTCCGCCTTGAAAACGCGGGTTGGCCGCGAATCGCGTTCCCTGCGCGCATTTACCAGATCAGGTCGTCCGGCACCTTGAACTGCGCGTAATACGCATCGTCCTCCGAGCTGGCAGCCGCAGGCTCTGTCGCGTTGCCGTGATCGAGCACGATCATGCCGGGGTCGCGTTCGCGCACCTTGTCGGCTGCCGCGCGCGGCAGCAGCGCGTAGCGCTCGCCCAGTCGGGCGATCACCAGCGCGCCCGCGGACAGCAGTCTGCGCAGGTCGTCATTGACCAGCAGGGTGCGGATGGCGCCATCGGCCGTGAAGCGGTATTCGCTCTCGCCCGAGCGCGGGACCTGCTTGTCTTCGATGATTTGTCGCGCTTGCGCGCGCAGTTCAACGATGCGCGCCCTGGCCTTTTGCTCGGCCGCAAGCGCGCGATCGCGTTCGGCCTTCTCGGCCCGGGCGCGCTCCGCGTCGCGCCGGATGTCGTTGGGATCCGCCGGGCGTTTGCCATGGCGCGCCTTGAGTTGCTCGCGCGCGACTTCAGCCACCTTGGATTTCTTGACCAGCCCGGCCTTGAGCAACTGTTCCTGGAGCGGATTCGCCTTCGCCATGTCCGGGTTCCGCAATGGGGAATTCCGGCCCATCATACCCGCCGCCCCCCGAGGATACGGTGGTCTGCGCTGCCGATGGAAATGTTCAAATACCTCGCGGGCTACCCGCCGCACGTGCTTGAAAAAGTGCAGGCGCTGATGGCGCAGGGGCGCCTGGGCGCCGTGCTGGAGGCCAGGTACGGGCAACTGCACGCGGTGCGCAGCGACGGCCAGTTGCATGACTACGTCCAGACGCTGAAGGCGCGCCATCTGCGCACCTCCGTACCGCTGGGCAAGGTGATGTACGACGGCAAGCTGCAGGTGATGAAGCACGCGCTGGGCACCCACACCAGCATCTCCCGGGTGCAGGGCAGCCGGCTCAAGGCCAGCCGGGAAATCCGCATCGCCGCCGTGTTCCGCGATGCGCCCGCAGAGTTCCTGAGGATGATCGTGGTGCATGAACTGGCGCACTTGAAAGAAGCCGGGCACGACAAGGCGTTCTATCGGCTGTGCACGCACATGGAGCCCGACTACCACCAACTGGAGTTCGACCTGCGCCTGTACCTGACGCATCTCGAGACTGCATCGGCGCGCTGACCCCGGCGGGCCCGGTTGCGGCGGCAACGCGCTGCGTGGCAGCTCAATGCGCCGCAAAAAACCGCGCGAATGCGGCCGCCGTGCGTTCGATGCCGTCATCATCGACATCCAGATGGGTCACCAGGCGCAGCGTCGGCAGGTAACCGATGCTGATGCGGATGCCCGCGTCGCGCAGATGGGCATCCAGTGCGCGCAGGCGCTCGGCGGGGACGTGGAGGAACACCATGTTGGTGTGCTGGCCAAGCAGGTCGATGCCGTCGATCTGGCCGAGCAGGCCGGCAAGCCGCGCCGCGCGGTCATGGTCCTGCGCCAGTCGCTGCACATGGTGATCCAGCGCATGCAGGCCGGCAGCGGCGAGGATGCCCGCCTGGCGCCAACCGCCGCCGCAGACCTTGCGCCAGCGACGCGCCGTGTCGATCAGCGCCTGCGAGCCGACCAGCACCGAGCCGACCGGCGCGCCTAGGCCCTTGGACAGACAGACCGACACGCTATCGAAGTGGCCGGCGATCTCGCGTGCCGGCACCTTGCAGGCCACGGCGGCGTTGTACAGCCGCGCGCCATCCAGATGCAGGCCCAACCCATGCGCGCGTGCCAGCGCGTGCGCGTCGCGCAGGTAATCGAGCGGCAGCGTGCGCCCATGCCAGGTGTTCTCCAGTGCCAGCAGGCGAGTGCGCGCGAAGTGCGGGTCCACCGGCTTGATTGCCGCGGCAATGTCCTCCAGCGGCAGCGAGCCGTCTTCGGCCTGCACGATGGGCTGCGGCTGGATCGAGCCCAGCACCGCCGCACCACCGCCTTCGAATTTGTAGGTGTGCGCATCCATGCCGACCAGATATTCGTCGCCGCGCTCGCAGTGCGCCAGCAGCGCCAACAAATTGGATTGGGTGCCGCTGGGCACGAACAAGCCGGCATCGAAGCCCAGGTCGCTGGCCAGCCGCTGCTGCAGCGCGATCACCGTGGGATCCTCGCCATACACGTCGTCGCCGACCACCGCATCCAGCATGGCTGCCCGCATTGCGGCAGTCGGCCGGGTCACGGTGTCGCTGCGCAGATCGATCACGTCCATCGTCGCCCTTTTGTTCCAGCCAAGTGGCCGCAAGCGCATTCTGCCGGAGCCGGACCGCCGATGCTGCGCGCGTGATGCTGGAAAATGCGCTGCCGCAAGTGACGCGGCCCGTCGCCCCAAAGGTCAGCCATGTCCGATTTTTTTGAATATCCCGATGCCGCTGCACCCGATGGCAGCGTGCATGGCCCCTCCGAGGTCGGCTTGCGCGATGCCAGGCTGGCCGGCTGGTATCGCGAAGACAGCGGAGAGCTGTTTCGCGGCATGCCGATCGGCGCCGACGACGTGGTGGTGGATGTTGGTTGCGGAGTCGGGTTCAACAGCGCGTTCTGCGCGCGTCACGGTGCAACCGTGCATGCCGTCGACAACAATCCGCAGATGCTCCGCGAAGCGCGCGCGCAGTTGTGCCTTGAACGCGCAACCGCGTACCACACGCTGCTCAGCGACGCCAGCCCGCTGCCGCTGGAGGACGGCATGGCCACGCGGGTGATCTGCACCGAGGTGCTGCAGCACGTGGAAGATCCGCAACGCATGCTGGCCGAACTGGTCCGCATCGGTGCGCCCGGCGCGCTGTACCTGCTCAGCGTGCCAGGTGCCCTGCAAGAGCGCTTGCAAGAGACCGTGTTGCCGCCGGCCTGGCGCGACCAGCCGGGCGCTGCGCTGCGCATCATCGAGCGCGAGGCCTTTGCACGCTGGGTTGCCGATGCAGGACTGGTGGTGCAGGAGCACACCCGGAGCGGATTCTTCTGGTCACTTTGGTGGGCCTTGTTCTACGGCTGCGAGGTGGCGCTGCATGATCCCGCGCACCCGGTGCTCGATCACTGGACCGCGGCATGGAGCGCGCTGCTGGAAACGCAGAAAGGGCAGCAACTCAAGCAGCAGATGGATGCGTTCATGCCGGTCAGCGAAATCATCGTTGCGCGCAAGCCATGAGTGCGGATGCCGAGCCGCTGCAAGCGCGGATTGCCCTCCGTTTTGCGCGCATGAATAGTGCGGCGACGTTTTCATCGCGCACCCACGCGCGGCGGGGATATCCGGTTGAAAAGCTGGTGCTGGCTGCGCCGCTGACGGAGCAGCCGGGTTGTCGAGCGGTTGCGAAGATCCTGTGTTCGGCGGCACTCGATACGACGACTGCCGGCGACGCGCATCCGCTTCCGCGTGCGGCGGCGTAAAATTGCGGATTCTCCTGCAAACGAAGTAACGCGATGACGACCTTGCCACCCTGCCCGACGTGCAATTCCGCATACACCTACGAAGACGGCGCGATGCTGGTCTGCCCCGAGTGCGCGCACGAATGGTCGCCAGCCGCGCAGGAGGAGGCTGTTGACGCGGCAAGGATCGTCAAGGATGCGGTGGGCAACCTGCTGCAGGACGGCGATACCGTCACCGTCATCAAGGACCTGAAAGTGAAGGGCTCGTCGTCGGTGGTGAAAGTCGGCACCAAGGTGCGCAATATCCGCCTGGTGGATGGCGACCACGACATCGACTGCAAGATCGACGGCATCGGCCAGATGGGCCTGAAGTCGGAGTTCGTGAAGAAAGTCTGATTGCCGTCGTGGATGCGCCGCCGCGGGGCAATGCAAAGGGGACGGCATGCCGTCCCCTTTTTCATCGCACTGGAGGGTGGCGACCGGTTACAGGCCCAGCAGGCTCTCGGCACTGACGTAGGACAGGCCGTGTACTTGCGCCACCGGCTCGCAGGTGACCTTGCCTTCGCACACGTTCAGGCCGTTGCGCAGGTGCGCATCATCGATCAGCGCCTGCTTCCAGCCCTTCTCGGCCAGCGCCAGCGCGAACGGCAGGGTGACGTTGTTGAGCGCGAAGGTGGAGGTGCGCGCCACTGCGCCGGGCATGTTGGCCACGCAGTAATGCACCACGCCATCGACCACGTAGGTCGGGTCGGCGTGGGTGGTGGCATGCGAGGTTTCCACGCAGCCGCCCTGGTCGATCGCCACGTCCACGATCACCGCGCCCGGCTTCATGGTCTTCAGCATCGCGCGGGTCACCAGCTTCGGCGCCGCTGCGCCCGGGATCAGCACGGTGCCGATCAGCAGGTCGGCGCGGCGCACCAGCTCCTCGATCGCGGCGCGGGTGGAGAACACGGTGGAGATCGCGGTGCCGAACTGCGCAGCGAGGCGCTTGAGCGCATCGGCCGAGCGATCCACCACGGTGACCTTGGCGCCCATGCCCACCGCGATGGTGGCCGCGTGGGTGCCGGACACGCCGCCGCCCAGGATCACCACTTCTGCCGCCGGCACGCCGGGCACGCCGCCCAGCAACACGCCGCGGCCGCCCTGCGCCTTCTCCAGCGAATGCGCGCCCACCTGCGGGGCAAGCCGGCCGGCGACTTCCGACATCGGGGTCAGCAGCGGCAGCGAGCCATTGGCGGCAGTCACGGTTTCATATGCGATGCACACCGCGCCGGAGTCGATCAGGTCTCTGGTCTGCGGCGCATCCGGGGCCAGATGCAGATAGGTGAACAGGATCTGCCCGGGGCGCAGCTTCTTGCGCTCATCGGCCTGCGGCTCCTTCACCTTCACGATCATGTCGGCAGTGGCGAAGATGTCATCGGCAGTCGCCATGATCGTCGCGCCAGCGGCAAGGTAGTCATCGTCCGACAGCCCGGCACCGAGGCCGGCGCCTTTCTCCACCACCACTTCATGGCCGTGATGGATGAGCTCATGGACCGACGAGGGGATCAGGCCTACGCGGTATTCGTGGTTCTTGATTTCCTTGGGGACGCCGATGCGCATGATGATTTCCTGGCTGACAGGCGCCGGCCTTCCCGGCACCAGAAGAGCGGCAGTATGCGCTTTGAAATCTGCATTTAGGCGCGAATATGTCGACCATTCTCGGGTGATAATCGCGCTAAATTCGACTGAATATCAAATATGTCGCATCAAATGCGTGCCAGCTCTGTTTCTCTCGACGAGCGCGACCGCGCCATCCTGCGCCTGCTTCAGGCCGATGGCCGGTTGACCAACCTGGAGCTGGCGCAGCGCATCAATCTGTCGCCTTCGGCCTGCCTGCGGCGGGTGAAATTGCTGGAAGAGTCCGGGTTGATCGCCCGCTACGTGATGCTGCTGGACGAAAAGCTGGCCGGCGTGGCGGGCACGGCCTTCGTGCTGGTCACCCTGGACCAGCAGGGGCGGGGCGCGCTGGATGCCTTCGAAGCGGCCATCCACGGCCAGCCGGAGGTCACCGAATGCTGCCTGCTGGCCGGCACCGCCGACTACATGGTGCGCGTGGCCTATGCCGATGCCGCCGATTTCGAGCGCATCCACACCGAAATCCTCACCCAGCTGCCCGGGGTGACCCGCGTGCAGACCACGCTGGCGCTGCGCACGGTGAAGAAAACCACCGCATTACCGGTCTAGCCGCATGGGTGCCGCAGGCGGGCCGCTTCCGTACACTGTGCGGATGGATTCCCTGCACGCTCGCGCCGGCATCGCCCTGGTCGGCTTCGATGCCGATGACACGCTTTGGCGCAGCCAGGATTATTTCGACGATGCGCAGGCGCAGTTCGAACGGATCATCGCCGGCTACGTGGACCTGGCCGACGTCGGCAAGCGCCTGTACGAATACGAGGCGCGCAATATCGCGTTCTTCGGCTACGGCGTGAAAGGCATGGCGCTGTCGATGGTGGAAGCGGCGGTGGAAATCACCGACTCCCGCATCCGTGCATCCGACATCAAGCGCATCGTGACCCTTGCCAAGGATTTGTTGCGGCATCCGGTGGAGCTGCTGGCTGGCGTGCGCGACGCGGTGGAGGCGGTCGCCGCACAGTACCCGGTGGTGTTGATCACCAAAGGCGACCTGTTCCACCAGGAAGCCAAGGTACGCGAGTCGGGGTTGTCCGACCTGTTCCGCCGCATCGAAGTCGTCAGCGAGAAAGACCCCGAGACCTATGCGCGCCTGCTGGGGGAATTCGGTGTGGCGGGCGGCGATTTCCTGATGGTGGGCAATTCGCTGCGCTCGGACATCGCGCCGGTGCTGGCGCTGGGCGGCTGGGGCGTGCACGTGCCTTACCACACCACCTGGGCGCACGAAGCCACGGCCGAGCTGCGCGGCGGGCAGTCGCGCATGCGCGCGGTCGGTACCATCGCCGAGTTGCCGCAGGCATTGCAGGAACTGGATGCGCTGGCCCGGCATCCGCGAATTCACGGACACGGAGAACCAATCGCATGACCTCACGCATCGACCTCAGCGGCCGGGTGGCCATCGTCACTGGCGCCGGCGGCGGGCTTGGGCGCTCGCATGCGCTGCTGCTTGCGGCGCGCGGCGCGCGGGTCGTGGTCAACGACCTGGGCGAAAGCGCTGGCGCGGTGGCCGATGAGATCCGCGCCGCGGGTGGCCAGGCGCGCGCGGTGACTTGCTCGGTGGCCGATGCCGAGGCGGTGCAGGCGATGGTGGACGATGTGCTGGCCGACTGGGGCCGCATCGACATCCTGGTCAACAATGCCGGCATCCTGCGCGACAAGAGTTTCGCCAAGATGGACCTGGCCGATTTCCGGCTGGTGCTGGACGTGCACCTGATGGGCGCGGCCAATTGCACCAGGGCCGTGTGGAACGCGATGCGCGCGCAGGACTACGGCCGCATCGTGATGACCACCTCGTGCAGCGGCTTGTACGGCAACTTCGGACAAGCCAACTATGCCGCCGCCAAGATGGGCCTGGTGGGCTTGATGCAGACCCTCGGCATCGAGGGTGCCAAGCACGACATCCGCGTCAACTGCCTCGCGCCCACCGGCGCCACGCAGATGATGGAAGGCATCCTGCCGCCCGAGCAGCTGGCGAAGTTCAAGCCGGAGCTGGTCAGCCCGGCGGTGCTGGCGCTGGTGGCCCAGAATGCGCCCAACCGCGCGATCCTCAGCGCCGGCGCGGGTGGCTTCGAGCTGGCCTACATCGCGCTGACCCAGGGCATCCAATTGGGTGCAGCGGCGAGTGCCGAGGCCATCCTGGAGCAGTGGGCGGAGCTGAGCAGCCGCGACAACGACTTCGTGCCGTCGCAAGGGTTCGACCAGGCCCGTCACGAACTGGACAAGGCCGGCGTCCCGCACGACTGACGCTTTGGCGCGGTCAGCCGGGTGGCGGCACGCGCACCCAGCCGTCCATCAGCACCCGCGCGCTGCGGCTCATCACGGCGCGGGTCACCTGCCACTGGCCGTCGATCTGCTGCACCGACGCGCCCACCCGGAGCGTGCCGGAGGGATGGCCGAAGTTGACGGCATCGCGGGTGCCACCGCCTGCCGCGGTGTTCACCAATGTGCCCGGCACCGCCGCTGCGGTGGCGATCGCAACCGACGCCGTTCCCATCATCGCGTGATGCAGCTTGCCCATCGACATCGCGCGCACGTTGAGATCGATGCTGCCTGCGCCGATGTGCTTGCCGCTGGACGATGCGTAGTCCTGCGCTGGCGCAACCAGGGCCACCTTCGGCGTGTGCTGGCGGGTTGACGCTTCTTCCGCTGACTTGATCAGCCCCATGCGCAGCGCGCCGGCCACGCGGATCGCTTCCAGCTTCGCCAGCGCGACCTTGTCTTCGTTGATCGCCGGCTGCAGCTCGGTGCCGGCAAAGCCGAGGTCGGCGGCATTGACGAACACGGTGGGGATGCCGGCGGTGATCATCGTCGCCTTGAGCGTGCCGATGCCCGGCACGTCGAGGTCATCGACCAGATTGCCGGTGGGAAACATCGAGCCGCCCGCATCGCCATCGTCGGACGGGTCAAGGAACTCCAGCACGATCTCCGCTGCAGGAAAGGTGACCCCGTCCAGCTCGAAGTCGCCGGTTTCCTGCACCTCGCCATTGGTGACCGGCACATGCGCAACAATCGTCTTGCCGATATTGGCCTGCCAGATGCGCACCGTGCAGATGCCATCGCGCGGCACCCTTGATGCATCGATCAAGCCATTGGCAATCGCGAACGGCCCGACCGCCGAACTCAGGTTGCCGCAGTTGCCGGACCAGTCCACGAACGCGCTGTCGATGCTGACCTGCCCGTAGAGGTAATCGACGTCGTGGTCCGGCACGGAGGCCGGCGCGATGATCACGCACTTGCTGGTGCTCGACGTCGCGCCGCCCATGCCATCGGTGTGCTTGCCGTAGGGGTCGGGCGAGCCGATCACCCGCAGCAGCAGCGCGTCGCGCGCCGCGCCGGGAACGCGCGCGGCTTCGGGCAGGTCATCGAGCTTGAAGAACACGCCTTTCGACGTGCCGCCGCGCATGTAGGTGGCGGGAATGCGGAGTTGGGGGGCGTGTGTCATCGATGTCTGGTTCTGGTATCGGCAAGTTGATTTGAATTATCCGTGCTGACGGGAGGCCACGAACAGATCCATGAAGTCATGCACCGGCATGCGTTCCAGCGCCGCCTGCTCCATTGACACCGCAAGGATGCGCTGCTGCTGCGTCGCATCGAAGCGCCGCGCCAGGTTGCGGCGGAACTTCTCCTCCAGCAGCGGCAGGCCTTCGTCGCGCCGGCGTGGATGGCCGATGGGATATTCGACCAGCACCTCCTCCAGCACGCTGCCGTCCTTGAAGTGGACGGTCAGGCCATTGGCAATGCTGCGTTTGTCGGGGTCATGGTAATCGGCGGTGAGTTGCGGGTCTTCCACGCAGCGGATCTTGGCGCGCAGGGTGTCGATGCGCGGGTCGGCGGCGACGTCGTTTTCGTAATCGGCAGCGGTCAGCTGGCCGAAGATCAGCGGCACCGCGACCATGTATTGAATGCAGTGGTCGCGGTCGGCGGGATTATCGAGTGGGCCGTCCTTGTCGATGATGCGGATGCACGCGGCCTGGGTGCGGATGACGATCTTCTGGATGTCGTCGCTGCTGTGGCCGAGCTCGCGCAGCCGATGGTGCAGCGTCATTGCGGCTTCCACCGCGCTTTG
Source organism: Thermomonas paludicola (assembly GCF_024498955.1). Lineage (GTDB taxonomy): Bacteria > Pseudomonadota > Gammaproteobacteria > Xanthomonadales > Xanthomonadaceae > Thermomonas > Thermomonas paludicola. The sequence goes on from NZ_CP093311.1 coordinate 253,429, forward strand.
CGCGTGGAACTCGGCGGGGTAGCTGATCTTGAACAGCACGTTTTCGATCACGTAGCTGCCGTAGTCGCGTTCGAAGCGGAACGCGCGTCCCTGGAATGACACGTCGTAGAAGCCCCAGGCCGGTGCGGTGAGCGCGCTTGGATAGCCCATCTCGCCGGTCTGCGCGATCAGCGCCAGCCGCACCGCGCGCGAGCAGGCATCGCCCGCAGCCCAGCTCTTGCGCGAGCCGGTATTGGGCGCGTGGCGATACGTGCGCAGGCTCTGGCCATCCACGAACACCTGCGACAGCGCCGCCAGCGACTGCTCGCGGTTCAGCCCGAGCAGCGATGACACCACCGCGGTCGAGGCCAGCTTCACCAGCGCCACGTGGTCCAGGCCGACCTGGTTGAATGAATTCTTCAGCGCGATCACGCCCTGGATTTCGTGCGCCTTGATCACGCAGGCCAGCACCTCGCGCATGGTCAACGCCGCCCGGTTCGATGCCGCCGCGTTGCGGCTCATCCAGTCGGCCACCGCGAGGATCGCGCCGAGGTTGTCCGACGGATGGCCCCATTCGGCGGCCAGCCAGGTGTCGTTGTAGTCCAGCCAGCGGATCATCGTGCCGATGTCGAACGCGGCCTTGACCGGGTCGAGCTGGAAGCCGGTGCCGGGCACGCGCGCGCCGTGTTGCAGGGTGGCGCCGGGCACCCAGGGGCCCAGCAGTTTGCGGCAGGCCGGATAGTCCAGCGCTTCCATCGCGCAGCCCAGCGAGTCGATCAACACGTGCCGGGCGGTGTGCCAGGCCAGCGTGCCCTCGGGTCTGAAGTCACGCACGTAATCGACGATGTCGATCAGGGCCTGGTCCCAGTCGGGGCGCGTGTTGTCGTTGTACGAAGACATCGGCGTGGCTCCGGATCGCAATCAGTACCGTAATGGTACTCTTTCACGCGCCCCGGCGACGACGCTTTTGCAGCCAGCGCAGCAGCCCGTACGACAGACGCACTTTTTCCTCGCCCACCGGCAGCCCGGCATGGGCGAAGATCCACGAGGATTTGCTGAAGGCGATCTGCTGTTCCGGATAGACGCTGCGGTGGCCGATGATCAGGTACGCGGCCACGCAGGCGCCGGCCACGTACAGGGTGGAATCGCTGCCAAAGAGTTCGGCGCCCATCACGATGGCGGCCATCGGTGCATTCGACGCAGCGGCGACCACGGACACGAAGCCGACCGCCGCGCCCAGCGCGGGCGGGATGCCCAGCCACGGTGCGAAGGCGCCGCCGGCCAGGGCGCCCAGCACGAACTGCGGGGTGATGATGCCGCCGTAAAAACCCGAGCCCAGAGTGATTGCCACCAGCAGTGCCTTCCAGAAGAACGCGGTCACCGGCATGTTGGCGCCAGCCAGCGCCCGCTCCATGACCGGCAGACTCAGGCCCAGGTAATCGGTGGGGACGGCCAGCACCAGCAGCGCCACCAGCAGCGCCACCAGCAGCCCGCCCAGCATCGGCATCAGCGGTGGCCACAGCGCCCAGCGCGTGCGCACCCGGTGGGTCACGCGCTTGGCCTGGCGCAGAAGCTCCACGAAGATCCACGCCACCCCGCCGCACAGAATCCCGATCAACACGGTTTTCAGGAACAGCAGCTCGGTGAAGTGGCCGGCAAAATCGATGTGGTAGCTGGGGTAGGGAACGCCGAGGTAGCGCGACACCTGCAGCGCCGCGACGCACGCCACGATGCCGGGGAACAGGAAGTCGTGGCGAATGCGGCCGATGGCGAGCATCTCCACGCCGTAGATCGCGCCTGCGATCGGCGTGCCGAACACGCTGGCGAAACCGGCGCTGACCCCGCAGGCCAGCAGCCGCTTGCGCATTTCGCGGTTGAGGCCAAGCACCCGGCCGATGGCCGCGGCGAGGCTGGCGCCGATATGCGAACACGGCCCTTCCTTGCCGGCCGAACCGCCGCACCCCAGCGTGACCAGGGCGGCCAGCGGCTTGATCCACATCGTGCGGAACGGCAGCTTTCCCTGCTGCTCGTTGACCGCCACGATGGGGTTGTCGATGAACGTGCTGCGCCGCAGCCGGTAGCCGTAATGCAGCAGCAGGCCATTGACCAGCCCGCCCAGCGGCAACAGCAGCAGCAACCACCACCACGGCGCTGCATACACGCGTCCCTCGGTGGCAAACAGCGCGCGCAGGAACAGCGTGCAACCCAGCCCCACCACCACGCCGGTGAAGCTGGCCAGCACCAGCCACTGCAGCACCGTGGCCAGCATCACCAGCGGTTCGGTCAGGCGGAAGCGAAGCATCGGTTCAGCCGGCGCTGCTGGCTGCCATGAAATCCTGCGCGAACCGCTGCAGCACGCCGCCCGCCTGATAGATCAACAGGTCTTCATCCGAATCCAGCCGGCAGGTCATCGGCACGTCCACGGTGTCGCCGTTGCGACGGCGGATGACCAGCGTGAGGGTGGCGCCGGGCGCGGCGTCGCCGAGCACGTCGAAGGTTTCGCTGCCATCGATGCCCAGCGTCTTGCGCGTGGTGCCGGCCTGGAACTGCAGCGGCAACACGCCCATGCCGACCAGATTGGTGCGGTGGATGCGCTCGAAGCCCTCGGCGACGATGGCCTCCACGCCTGCCAGGCGCACGCCCTTGGCGGCCCAGTCGCGGCTGGAGCCCTGCCCGTAATCGGCGCCGGCAATGATGATCAGCGGCTGCTTGCGCTGCATGTAGGTTTCGATGGCTTCCCACATCCGCACCACCGTGCCCTCGGGCTCCATCCGCGCCAGCGAGCCCTGTTTCACTTCGCCATCGACGACCACCATTTCGTTGATGAGCTTGGGGTTGGCGAAGGTGGCGCGCTGCGCGGTGAGATGGTCGCCGCGATGGGTGGCGTAGGAATTGAAGTCCTCTTCCGGCAGGCCCATTTTCGCCAGATATTCGCCAGCCGCGCTGCTGCGCAGGATCGCGTTCGACGGCGAGAGGTGGTCGGTGGTGATGTTGTCGCCCAGCACCGCCAGCGCGCGCATGCCGCGCAGCGTGCGCTCGCCGGCCAGTGCGCCTTCCCAGTACGGCGGGCAGCGGATGTAGGTACTCATCTCGCGCCAGTCGTACAGCGGCTTGGCGCGGCCGCCGTCGTGGCGCGGCGCGAACATCGGGTCGTACACGCGGCGGAACTGCTCCGGCTTGACGCTGGCTTTCACCACTGCGTCGATTTCGGCGTCGCTGGGCCAGATGTCGTGGAGGCGGACCTCGTTGCCATGCGCGTCGATGCCCAGCACGTCCTTTTCGATGTCGAAGCGCACCGTGCCGGCAATGGCATAGGCAATCACCAGCGGCGGCGAGGCCAGGAACGCCTGCTTCGCATAGGGATGGATGCGGCCGTCGAAGTTGCGGTTGCCGGACAGCACGGCGGTGACGTACAGGTCGCGCTCGGTCACTTCCTTCTGGATTGCGGGATCCAGCGCGCCGCTCATGCCGTTGCAGGTGGTGCAGGCAAAGCCGACGATGCCGAAGCCCAGCGTTTCCAGTTCGGACAGCAGGTTCGCTTCCTCAAGGTACAACTGTACCGCCTTCGAGCCGGGCGCCAGCGAGGACTTCACCCACGGCTTGCGGGTCAGTCCGCGCGCGTTGGCGTTGCGCGCCAGCAGCGCGGCGGCGATCACGTTGCGCGGGTTGGAGGTATTGGTGCAGCTGGTGATGGCGGCGATGATCACCGCGCCGTCGGGAATCAGGCCGTCGGCTTCCTCGGCATGCGCCGCCGCCAGCTTGGCGGTGTCGGCGATGCCGCGCTCCTGCAGCGCACTCACCGGCAGGCGGCGATGCGGATTGGACGGGCCGGCCATGTTGCGCACCACCGACGACAAATCGAAGTGCAAGGTGCGCTCGTACTGCGCGAACTTCAGGTCGTCGGCCCACAGGCCCAGCGTCCTGGCATAGGTCTCCACCAGCGCCACCTGCGCATCGCTGCGGCCGGTCAGGCGCAGATAGTCCAGGGTGTTGTCGTCGATGAAGAACAGCGCGGCGGTGGCACCGTATTCCGGCGCCATGTTGGAAATCGTGGCGCGGTCGCCGATGGTCAGCGCGGAGGCGCCTTCGCCACGGAATTCCAGATAGGCGCCCACGACTTTTTGCTGCCGCAGGAACTCGGTCAGCGCCAGCACCACGTCGGTGGCGGTAATGCCGGGGCCCGGCTTGCCTGCCAGCTCCACCGCCACGATGTCGGGCAGCCGCATCATCGAGGCGCGGCCCAGCATCACGCTTTCCGCTTCCAGCCCGCCCACGCCCACTGCAATGACGCCCAGCGCATCCACGTGTGGGGTATGGCTGTCGGTGCCGACGCAGGTGTCCGGGAAGGCGACGCTGTCCTGCGTGTAGATCACCGGCGACATCTTTTCCAGGTTGATCTGGTGCATGATCCCGTTGCCGGCCGGGATCACGTCCACGTTGTCGAACGCCAGCCGGCACCACTCGATGAAATCGAAGCGGTCCACGTTGCGGCGATCCTCGATGGCGCGGTTCCTGGCGAACGCCTGCGGGTCGAAGCCGGGGGCTTCCACCGCCAGCGAGTGATCCACGATCAGCTGCACCGGCACCACCGGGTTCACTTGCGCCGGGTCACCGCCTTGCGCGGCGATGGCTTCACGCAGGCCCGCCAAATCCACCAAAGCGGTTTGACCGAGGATGTCGTGGCAGACCACCCGCGCCGGGAACCACGGGAAATCCAGGTCGCGGCGGCGTTCGATCAACTGCACCAGATAGTCGTTGATGCGGGCGGGCTCGGCCTTGCGCACGATGTTTTCGGCATGCACCCGCGCGGTGTAGGGCAGGGCCGCCCAAGCGCCAGGCTTGATCGCCTCCACCGCCTCGCAGGCATCGAAGTAGTCCAGCGCGGTGCCGGGAAGGTATTTGCGGTAGCTGTTGTTCATGGTGTTGGACTGGGCAAGCAGCAAAGCGCCATTGTCGCGCATCGGGGTCGGCACCGCCCGCGGCCCGCTCCGTACAATGCATGCCGATGACCGCCTCGCCCGCCATCCCCGCCGATCAGCTGCGCCTGTCCGTCGCCCCGATGATGGACTGGACGGATTCGCACTGCCGCGTGTTCCACCGGCTGCTGGCGCCGCATGCGCGGCTGTACAGCGAAATGGTGCACGCCAACGCGGTGATCCACGGGGATCGCGCGCGGCTGTTGGCGATGGACCCCGGCGAGCATCCGGTCGCGCTGCAGCTGGGTGGCAGCGAGCCGGCGCTGCTGGCGCAGGCGGCGCGGATCGGCGCCGACTGGGGCTATGACGAGATCAACCTCAACTGCGGCTGCCCGTCCGACCGCGTGCAGGCCGGGCGGTTCGGCGCGTGCCTGATGCGCGAGCCGGCGCTGGTCGCGGACAGCGTGGCGGCGATGATCGCCGCGGTGCCGGGCGTGCCGATCACGGTGAAATGCCGGCTTGGCGTGGATGACGACCACGAGTGGGAGCACTTCCTCGCCTTCATCGACACCATTGCCGAGGCGGGCTGCCGGATGTTCGTCGTGCATGCGCGCAATGCCTGGCTGAAGGGGCTGAGCCCGAAGGAAAACCGCGAAGTGCCGCCGCTGCGTTACGACTGGGCCTATCGGCTCAAGCGTGAGCGCCCGGCCTTGCAGGTCATCGTCAACGGCGGCATTGCCGACGCCGGGGAAGCCACCGCGCATCTGGCGCATGTGGATGGCGCGATGCTGGGACGCGCCGCGTACCACACGCCGTATCTGCTGCATCAGTTGGACGTGGCGTGGTTCGGCGGCGCGCTGCAGTCGCGCGGTGCCCTGTTGCGCGCCTATCGGCCCTACGTCGAGCGACAGCTTGCAGCCGGTGCGCTGCTCAAGCACATTGCCCGCCACCTGCTCGGCCTGTTTTCGGGCGAGTACGGTGGCCGGGCCTTCCGGCAAATCCTCAGCGAAGGCGCGCACAAGCCGGGTGCCGATTGGACGCTGATTGAGCGTGCGCTGGCGCCTGCCGAATCCTCCCGCAACAGTGACCTTGAGCGACCATGATTACCCGTGATCTTGATGCGTTTTCTGCCGCGGCACGCAATGCCGCAAGCGATTTTGGCCCGGCCACCGCGCACGCTGCCTTTCTGGTTGCCCCGGACGGGTTTTCGTTGGCGGAACAGTCCGCGCAGGACAACGCCTACATGGCCGATGCGGCCGCCTTCGATGCCGCGCGCGCGTCGGCGCAGCATCGCGAGCTGCAGCGCGCCATCTCGCGGGTCGTGCCCGCGATCTGTTTCGCCGGCAATCCGGAAACGCCCGACGCGGTATTTCCGAACAATGTGTTCGGCACGGCGGCCGGGCGCTACGTGGTTGGCCGCATGCGTCACCCAGTGCGGCAGCGCGAAGCCACGCGTGGCGACATCCGGGCGTTCTTCCGCGACGTGCTGGGACGACGGGAAATCGACCTGTCCGCGCAGGCCAGCCCCTGTGAGTTGACCGGCGCGCTGGTGATCGATCGTGCGCGCGGGCTCGGCTTCTGCGGGCTGTCAGAGCGCTGCGACGAGGCCGGTGCGCGGCTGATGCACGAGGCATTCGGGCTGCGCGCCACCCTGATGTTTGATCTGGCGGCCGGCGAATACCACACCAACGTGGTGCTGGCGGTGCTGGCCGGGCGGGCGGCGGTGGTGTGCCCGCGCGGGTTTGCCGATGCGGCGGTGGCCGACGCCATCGCCCACCTGTACGCGCCACATGCGGTGGTGTGCAGTGATGCCGAACATGCCGCGTTCGCCGGCAACTGCATTGCGCTGTCGCAGGATTCGGTGTGGATGAGCGCCGCGGCCGGCGCGGCGCTGACACCCGCGCATCGACAGGTGTTGGCCGATGCCGGGTTGCGGCTGGAAACGGTGGCGCTGGATGCCATCGAGGCCGCCGGCGGCTCGCTGCGCTGCTGCATCGGCGAGATCTATTGAGCATTGCGCGGCAAGACGCTGAACGGCGGGGTATCCTGTTCAGGAAACTTCAGGGGGGGTTCACCCCGTCCTTCCAAGAATGCCCTTGTCCCACGCTGCCCGGTGCAACCGCCATGTCCCGTCGTCATTCTGCATTGCCCAACCTGCTTGCCGCCTCGATTCTGGCGGCATTGCCGGTGGCGTCGGCTTGGGCGCAACAGGCCCCGGTGCCACCGCAGCGCGACAGGAGCCAGGATCGTGGTCCGGATCGCCCGCCGCGCGAGGCGTTGTCCGATGCGGTGCGCCGGGTGGAACGCACGACCCGCGGCGAAGTGCTGTCGGCCGAGCGCGTCCAGTACGACGGGCGCGACATGCACCGGGTCAAGGTCGTGGATGATCAGGGGCGCGTGCGGGTGTTCATGCAGGAGCCGTCGCGCACGAGCGGCGGGCAGCAGCGATCCAAGCGCGACGACGACGATTGATCGCGCCAAGGCGCGCGTTTTTCCTCCAGACAGCTTTCCAAGGAGTCACCATGCGAATCCTGCTCGTCGAAGACGAAGCCCCGTTGCGCGAAACCCTGGCCGCGCGGCTGAAGCGCGAAGGTTACGCGGTGGATGCCGCCCAGGACGGCGAAGAGGGCCTGTACATGGGCCGCGAAGTGCCGTTTGACGTGGGCATCATCGACCTTGGCTTGCCCAAGATGAGCGGGATGGAGCTGATCCGCGCGCTGCGCGAGGAAGGCAAGAAGTTCCCGGTGCTGATCCTGACCGCGCGCTCCAGCTGGCAGGACAAGGTGGATGGCCTCAAGCAGGGGGCCGACGACTATCTGGTCAAGCCCTTCCACGTCGAGGAATTGCTGGCGCGCGTCAATGCGCTGGTGCGTCGCGCCGCAGGCTGGAGCAAGCCCACCCTGGAATGCGGGCCGGTGATGCTGGATCTGGCCGCGCAGACCGTCAGCGTGGGTGGCGCCAACGTGGACCTGACCAGCTACGAATACAAGGTGCTGGAATACCTGATGATGCACGCGGGCGAGCTGGTGTCGAAGGCCGACCTCACCGAGCACATCTACCAGCAGGATTTCGATCGCGATTCCAACGTGCTGGAAGTGTTCATCGGCCGCCTGCGCAAGAAGCTCGACCCGGACGGTGAGCTGAAGCCCATCGAGACCGTGCGCGGCCGCGGCTATCGCTTCGCCATCGCGCGCAGCGGCGAATAACCCCGGGTTGCTGCAAGGCGCATGACGCCCGCGCCTGCTGAACCGGATCCGCGCCCCGCGCCCCGCGCGCGGCGGCTGCGCATCGCCCAGCCGCGCTCACTGCGCTCGCGCCAGGTCTGGGCGGCCAGCCTGGGCCTGATCGCCTTCCTTGCGCTGGCCGGCTACGCACTGGATCGCGCGTTCCAGAGCACCGCGCAGAGCGGCATGCGCGAGCGCCTGCACAGCTATGCGCTGGCCTACGCCAGCAGCGATTTCGCCCGCGACGGCAGCGTGATCCCGCCGTGGGATCCGCCGGACCCGCGCTTCCGACGGCCCGGCAGCGGGCTGTATGCGCAGATCGTGCTGGACTCGGGGCAATGGGAGTCGGATTCGGCACAGGGGCCGAAGCTGCCGGACGGCGCCATGCTGGGGCCGGGCCAGCAACAGCTCGAAGGGCCGTTGCCCATCACCCGGATCAACGGCACGCCCGGCGAGGTGTACCGCTTCGGCTATGGCTTGCTGTGGTCGGATGCCGACGCCAGTGGGCGCGAAATTCCCTATACCGTCTACATCATGGAAGACACCACCGCGCTGGGGCGGCAGGTGGCGGCGTTCCGCGCCGCGCTGTGGCGCTACCTGGGCGGTGCGGGCGCCGTGCTGCTGTTGCTGCAGGTGCTGGTGTTGCGCTGGAGCCTGCGCCCGCTGCGCGACGTGATCGACGATCTCAAGCGCGTGCAGGCGGGTACGGCTGCCGGGATGAGCGATGCGCACCCGCGCGAGCTGGAACCGCTGACCGAAAGCATCAATGCCTTCATCCAGAGCGAGCGCGAAAACCTCGAGCGCCAGCGCAACACGCTGGCCGATCTGGCGCACAGCCTGAAGACACCGCTGGCGGTGCTGCGCACGCGCCTGGACAGCGACACCGGCGAGGCCGAGCTGCGCGTGGAAGTGGATACGCAGCTGCGGCGGATGAACGACCTGGTGTCGTACCAGTTGGCGCGCGCGGCGCGCTCCGGCCACCAGCTGTTCGCGGCGCCGATCGAGATCGAGCCGCAGGCCGAGCAGATCGTGGTGGGGCTGGAGAAGGTGTACGCCGGCAAGGGTGTGTTGTGCGAGTTCGAAATCGCGCCGGATGCGCGGTTCTACGGCGAAACCGGTGACCTGCAGGAGCTGCTCGGCAACCTGCTGGAAAACGCGTTCAAATGGGCCAGGTCACGGGTGCTGCTGACCGTGACGGAGGGCGCGCAAGTGCCGGGCCGTCGCGCAGGCGTGGTGCTCACCGTGGAGGACGACGGCCCCGGCATTGCCGATGACCGCATCGCCTACGTACTGCAGCGTGGCGTGCGCGGCGATGAGCGCGTGCAGGGCCACGGCATTGGCCTGTCGATCGTGCAGGACATCGTCAGGAGCTATCGCGGCGAGCTGCAGGTCGGGCGCTCGCAGGAGCTGGGTGGCGCGCGTTTCGAGGTGGTGCTGCCAAGCGGTCTGTAAGCGCCTTGCCAGCGGCATCGTGGAGTCCGCGCGCGGTTCGCTCAGCGAAACATGCCCGGCAGGAAGCTGTGAAAGCGCGAAGGCATCGTGCGGGTATCGCCCGCGGTCCGCGTCGGCAGCGCCGGGGCCTGTGCCTTGGGCTTGGACGGGTGTTGCGCGCGGCTGGCGGTCACGGCGGCATCGATGTCGATATCGTCGGGGCGCTCCGCGGGGACTGAAACGACATCGCTGCCGGCTGCGCTTTCCGTGGCTGGATGCCGCAATTCGTAGGCGCCCGCATGCCCGAACGCGCCAGTCAGGACGAAACAAGCAAGCAACTGATGCATCGTGGGGATGCGCATGAGAGATACCCGGCAGGAATCGGGAGATGCCAAGCGCATGTCCCCGCATCGAAATATAGCAGCGAAATCGGACGCGGGCTGCTGCAACGCAGCAAGCGTGATCGACGCATCCTCTGCAAACTGAACGCATGATCGACACCACGCTGAATGGCCAGTCCGCCGCCGTCGTGACCGCCGCCGCGCTGCGCCGCGCGCTGATTGCCGGCGCCCACCGGGTCATTGCGGCCCGCGACGAGCTCAACCGCATCAATGTATTCCCGGTGCCGGACGGCGACACCGGCAGCAACCTCGCCTCGACCCTGGGCTGCGTCTTGAGCGGCGCCTTGAGTCGCCGCAGCCGGCATATCGGCGAATTGCTCACGCGGGTGGGCAACGATGCCATCGACGGTGCGCGCGGAAATTCCGGGGCGATCATGGCGCAGTTCCTGGCGGGGCTGGCCGAGCAGGCGCGCAGCCTGCCGACGCTGGATCTGCCGGCGCTGGTGGCGGCCGTGCGGCGCGGTGCGGACAGCGCGCGTGCCGCGCTGGCACAGCCCGTGGAAGGCACCATCCTGAGCGTGATCGCGGCCTTTTCCGATGCGCTGGAAGAAAGCGCGAAGCGCCTTGGCAACAGCCCGCGAACTGCTTTCTCCAGCGCCCTGCAGCGCGCGCGAGCGGCATTGGCAGAGACCCCGAAGCAGTTGCCGCTGCTGCAGAAGGCCGGCGTCGTGGATGCCGGTGCGCGCGGGTTCGTGGACTGGCTGGAGGGCATCTCCGACTATGCGCAGGACGGCCCGCGTGTGCTGCGCCTGCGCGGCACGGCGGCCCCGGCGGGCGAAACTGAAGTGATCCCGCACCTGCACCAGGACGTGGACCCGCAGCGGCGCTATTGCACCGAATGCCTGCTGGTTGGCGAGGGCATCGATCGCGACGCGCTGCGCGCTGCATTGCTGGCAACGGGCATCGATTCGCTGGTGGTGGCCGGCAGCAACAGCCGGGTGCGCGTGCATGGGCATGCGGGGTCGCCGCAAGTGCTGTTCGACGTCTGCGCCGGGTTCGGGCAGCTGCAGGCGATGAAGGCCGACGACATGATCCTGCAGCAGCGCAGCGTGGAGTCGCCGGCGCGGATCGCGGTGATCACCGACAGTGCGGCCGACCTGCCCCCCGCGATCGCCGAGCGTTTCGGCATCCACGTGGTGCCGGTGCGGGTGAGCCTGGATGGCCGCGACTATCTGGACCGGCTGGGCCTGACCGCCGCCGAGTTCTATCGGCGGATGGCCGCCAGTGCGGGGCTGCCGCAGACCAGCCAACCGCCCCCCGGCGACTTCCGCCGGGTCTTCGAGCATGTGCTTGGCTACCAGCCGGGCGGCGTCTATGTGGGCCTGTCGCGCCCGCTGTCCGGCACGCTGCAGTCGGCCGAAACGGCGGCGCGCGGGCAGCGCAGGCCGCTGCACTGCTTCGACAGTGGCAACGCCAGCGTGGGCCAGGCGCTGCTGGCCTGGCGCGCCGGTGAATTGGCCGAGGCCGGCGCGGACATGCAGGCGATCGAGGCAGAGCTGGCGCGGTTGAAACCGTTGACCCTGACCTGGGCGATGGCACGCGACATCAGGCACGCGGTGCGCGGCGGGCGCATTCCGCGCTGGGCGGCGCCGGTGATGCGTTTCAGTGGGCTGATGCCGGTTGCCGCAGTCAATCCGGATGGCTTGCTGAAGGTGGCCGGCGGGCTGTTTGCACGGCGCCGGGCCGCCGAGGCGTTTGCTCGCCATGTGGCGCGGCGCGTGCCCGCAACCGCGGGTTGGCGGCTGATCGTGGGGCATGCCGATGCGCTTGCCGACGCCGAACGTTTGCTCGACGCGCTGCGGACGCGCCTGCCGGTGTGCGAGGCGCAAGTGGTGGAAGTGGGGCCGGGCATCGGCGCGCATGCGGGGCCGGGGACGCTGCTCGTGGGCCTGCAGCCCGCGCCCGTATCATGAGCGGCATGCCGCCGACTCTTTCTGCAGGATTGCTGCTGTTGCTCGCCTACCTGCTGGGCGCGCTGTCGGGCAGCCTGCTGCTGGGGCGGTTGCGCGATGTCGATATCCGCCAGCACGGAAGTGGCAATGCGGGCGGCACCAATGCGCTGCGCACGCTTGGATGGAGGTTCGCGTTGCAGGTGGTCGCGTTTGATGTCGGCAAGGGTGCGCTGGCGGTCTGGCTGGCCCTGCGGCTGGCGCCGGCCGATGCCATGGTCACGCCGGACGTGCTGGCATATGGCGCGGCGGGCGCGGCCGTGGCAGGGCACGTGTGGCCGCTGTGGCACGGGTTTCGTGGCGGCAAAGGGGCGGCGACCGCAGTCGGGGCGCTGCTGCTGCTGTGGCCGCTGTCGGTGCCGTTGCTGGTCGCGGTTTGGCTGCTCGTGCTGGGCCTTACCGGCTATGTCGGCTTGGCCACCGTGCTGGCCGCTGCCAGCCTGCCGCTGTGGGGCTGGCTGCTGGGGATCGATGGCACGCGCATGCTGTTTGCCATCGGCGTGGCGCTGTTTCTTGCATTCACCCATCGCGCCAATTTGCAGCGTCTGTGGCGGGGCAACGAGTCGCGCTTTGAACGCGCGCGGCTGTTGCATCGCCTGAGAATGCGCGCATGAGTGCGGAGCAGGAGCGTGCGCTGCTGTTGCGCTTGCGTGCGGGCCCGGTCAGCGGTGATGCACTGGCGCAGGAGGCCGGGCTGACCCGCGCGGCGGTGTGGAAACGCATCGATGCATTGCGCGCGCTGGGTGTAGCCATTGAAGCTTCGCCAGGCCGCGGCTACCGGCTGGCGCAGTCACTGGATCTGCTGGATGCGGCGACCATTCGTGCCGCGCTGCCGGTGTCGGTGAATGGGGCGCTGGCAACGCTGGACGTGGCCTGGTCGCTGGATTCGACCAATAGCGAATTGCTGCGCCGGCAAACCCCGGAACACGGCTGCGCGGCGTTGCTGGCCGAGCGTCAGACGGGTGGGCGCGGCCGCCGTGGGCGCCGCTGGGAATCGCCGTTGGCGGCCCAGATCTCGCTCTCGCTGGGGCGGCGTTTTGCGGGCGGCTTGGCGCGGCTTGGCGGGCTCAGTCTGGTGGCCGGTGTTGCCGCTTGTGAAGCGCTGCATGCACTCGGTTTCACCCAGGTTCGGCTGAAGTGGCCAAACGATCTGGTGATCGGGGAGGGCGATGGTTTGCGCAAGCTCGGCGGCTTGCTGGTGGAGGGCGGAGGCGAAGCCGGTGGCGCCGTGCGGGCGGTGGTCGGCATCGGCGTGAATGTGCGGATTCCGCCTGCGGCGGCGGGGATCGACCAGCCCTGGACGGAGCTGGCTGCGCTTGCGCAAGCCTTGCCATCGCGCAGCGCAGTGGTGGCGATGCTGCTGGCGAGGTTGCTGCCGGCGCTGCAGGAGTTTGATGCGCAGGGGTTGGCGGGATTCCTGCCGCGATACGCGGCATTGGACGCGCTGGCTGGACGCAGGGTGCGGGTGCATGAGCCAGGGCAGGCGTGGGACGCGCAGGTTCTTGGCCTTGCCGATGACGGCGCGCTGCGCGTGCGTGACGAAGCCGGACGTGAGCGCTGCGTGCATGCCGGTGACGTGAGCGTGCGCGCATGACGACATGGCTGTTCGACCTCGGCAACACGCGCCTGAAATGCGCGCCGTTGTTGGCCGATGGCGGTATTGGCGACGTGCGGGCTGTCGCCCACGACGCGGCCGGCGACTGGCTGGCCGCGCTGCCCGACGGCGAGGTGGCCTGCATCGCCAGCGTGGCGTCGATGGCACGCAGGACGGCGCTGCTGGAGGCGCTGTGCGCGCGCTTCGTGCGCCTGCATTGCGTGCATGCCGAATCTGCGCTGGGGCCGCTGCAAATCGCCTATGCGGACCCTTCGCATCTCGGCGTGGACCGGTTCCTGTCGATGCTGTCGGCCTGCGGCGGCGGTGCGCGGTTGGTGGCGGGTGTCGGCACGGCCTTGACCATCGACTTGATCGATGCCGGCGGGCGCCATCGCGGTGGCCGCATCGCGCCGTCGCCGCAGCTGATGCGCGAAAGCCTGCACGCGCGCGCCGCGCAGCTGCCGGTGGCGGGCGGAGGCTACGCGGCATTCGCCGATGACACCGATCACGCGCTGGCTTCCGGCTGCGAGGGGGCAGCGCTGGCGCTGGTCGAACAGAGCCTGCATGCCGCGCAGGTGCTGCTTGGCGAAGCGGTGAGCTTGTATCTGCATGGTGGTGGCGCGCCGCTGCTTCGCGAACGCCTGCCAACGCACGTCTGGGCGCCGGATGCGGTGTTGCAGGGGCTGGCGCGCTGGCACGCGCTGCGGATCGCATAAACTGCGCCGATGCTGCTGCGCCCTGCCATCGTGATGTTGGTCATGCTCAACCTGGGGGCTGCCGGATGGTGGGCCTTCCATCCGCAGTCGCTGCCCGTGCCTGCCCCCGACGCGGGGGAAAACGCAGTGCCAGGTCTTCAGTTGTTGACCGAGGCCGCGCCCATCCACCCACCGGTTGCGGAACAAGCATCGTTGCCGGTTGCCGTGGTGGCCGCGCCAACGGTCGCGACGGCTGGCCTGCCGGTGTGCCTGCGCTTTGGCCCCTTCGTTGACGCCGCGGCGCGCGAGGTGGCGCGTGCGGCGCTGGCGGCGGCCGGCGTTTCGGCATCGCCCTATGCGGCCGCATCGAAATCGGCGCGCGGGTGGAAGGTGTACCTGCCGGCGCTGGCATCGCATGAAGAAGCGCAGGCGCAGGCCGCGAAACTCAAGGCCGCGGGCGTCAGCGATCTGTACGTGATGAGCAAGGGCGACGAGGCCAACAGCATTGCGCTGGGCCGGTTCAGCAGCGAGGATGCGGCGCAGCGGCGGCTGGCAGAACTGCGCGGCAAGGGCGTTGCCGCGCAACTGGAACCGCTGGGCGAGCCTTCCGCGCAGCAATGGCTGCAGGCGCGCCTGCCCGCCGGGATGGAGCCCGCCGCGCTGGCGGCCATCGCGCCATCGCAACCGTTGCAATGCGCGCGGCCGCGCTGAGCGCCGGCAATGGTTGGCATGACAGGCTAGAATTGCACCCCTTGCCGCTTTAGCTCAGTCGGTAGAGCAACTGATTTGTAATCAGTAGGTCGTCCGTTCGATTCGGACAAGCGGCACCATTCCTGATTTCGCGCCGCGTGACCGCGCGCGTGCGCGGCGCATTCGCTGGAGCCGCCATGAGCCGTCGCTATCCTCCCGTTTCCGTGTTCGGCGTTCCCACCGATATCGGCGCCTCCCGGCGCGGCGCATCGATGGGGCCCGAAGCCCTGCGCGTGGCGGGCCTGGTAGAGGCCATCGCGGCCCGCGGCGTGGAGGTGCGCGATGTCGGCGATGTGGTTGGCCCGCGCAATCCGGTCAGCGCCCCGGTGGACGGTTATCGGCATCTGGACGAAGTGGTGGCGTGGAATCGCGGCGTATTCGACACCAGTACGCGCGAGCTGCAGGCCGGTCGCATGCCGATCCTGCTCGGTGGCGACCATTGCCTCGCCATTGGTTCGATTGCCGCCGTGGCGGCGCATTGCCGGACGACCGGCAAGTATCTGCGCGTGCTGTGGCTGGACGCACATGCGGATTTCAATACCCGTGAACTGACGCCCAGCGGCAACATCCACGGCATGCCGGTGGCCTGCCTGTGCGGGATGGGGCCGGCGGCATTGACCGGCTTCGGCGGCAAAACCCCGGCGATCAAGCCCGATCAAGTGCGCCAAATCGGCATCCGGTCGGTCGATCCAGGTGAAAAGCGGCTGGTGAAAGAGCATGGTCTGGATATCTACGACATGCGCTACATCGACGAGGTCGGGATGCGTCGCGCGATGGAAGAAGCGCTGGAAGGCGTGGACGCCGATACGCATCTGCACGTCAGCTTCGACGTGGACATGCTGGACCCGCCCATTGCCCCCGGCACCGGCACCCGCGTGCCGGGCGGGGTGAACTATCGCGAAGCGCAGTTGATCATGGAGATGGTGGCGGATTCCGGTTGCCTTGGCTCGCTGGATCTGGTGGAAGTGAACCCGGCGCTGGATCGCCGCAACATGACCGCCAGGCTGGCAGTGGATCTGGTGGAAAGCCTGTTCGGGAAGTCCACGCTGATGCGCGATTGAGGTCGCATCGGCATCTCCCGTTCATCCGGGGTTTGGCAAGAAGACGAATCTGCACGGCAGCTTCACGCATGCAGGTGCATTCATGGCCGCAGCGCCGACCAGTCGGTGGCGCTTCCAACAGCCCGATCATCCTGATCAGCAGGAGCTCCCATGAAGCGTTTGATTGCATTACTGATGCTGGTGTCGTTTTCCTCATTGACACTCACCGCCTGCAATACGGTTGCCGGTGCAGGCAAGGACGTACAGAAAGTCGGCGAGAAGGTCGAGCAGAAGGCCGAGGACTGCAAGGACGCCAAGTGCTGATCCGGCGCGCGATGGGTTAGCGCCTTTCGTCGATTCACGGGAAGCAGCAACGCAGGGAAGCAGGACGGGCCACGGCAACGCGGTCCGTCTTTTTGCATCCGGCCCCGGCGATCTTGCCGGGGCGATGCAGGAACCTGCCCCGATGATTGCAACGGCATCCCGGTACTGGCTACGCTTGGCGAATGCTGGACCGGTGGTCGGTTGCGGCGACATGGAGACGGCAATGAAGCGTACGGCGATGATCCTGGCGGTGCTGGCGTTCCTTTCGAGCGCACTGCTGGCGGGGTGCAACACCATCGAAGGTGCCGGCAAGGACCTCAAGAAGGCGGGCGAGAAGATCGAGGGCGCGGCGAAGTAATCCGCGCCGGAGGCGCGCTGCCGTCACCAGCGCGGCGGATCCGGCACAAAACCACCCGGGAACGCCTGCGGGTGGGGGGAACTGCCGGCCAGTGGCCGAGGCGGCTGCGGCAGCACGCCAAGCTGTGCCAGCGCAGCGACATCGTCATAGCGCAGCTGGCGGATCTGGTCCGGGCGGGAGGAGGCGCGATCAAAGCCGGTCTGGCCCACGGGCGCCCATTCGCGTTGGCCGTGACCGGTGCCGATGCGCTGCGGCATGGCCTCGGCCGCCATCGCACGGTCGGCGCTGGCGGGCGCGGCCGCCTTGCCCATCCATTGGCCACGGGGCGCGCCAGGCGCCACCGGCGGCGGGGCATGCACTGGCGCAACCTGTTTTTCGCGGAACACGGCAATCCCCACTACCCCGACGTTGTCCGCGCGGCCGGTGCGGGCGGCGTAACTGTCGGGCAGGTCGGTGAACACGAATTGGGCGATGTCGTCCAGCGACTTGCGCCAGCCGGCGATGTCGGCGGTTTCCCATGGGCCCAGCACATAGCCGGCCTGCGACGGTGCGGCGGTCTGGCCGCTGACGGCGTTCACGCCATCCACCGACAGCACCACCAGCACGCGCTGGCCGCTGCTGTTGGTCAGCCGTACCGCATAGCGGTGGCCGGGGATGCCCGCCACCCAGCGGGTGCCGCGGCAATCGTATTCGGTAAGTACCTGGGCGGCGTCGCGGTCGATGATGCCCAGTTGAACCAGATCGTGCGAGCGCATCGGGGTTGCACAGGCAACAGCGGGGGTGAGCAAGAGTGCGGGCAGGAATCGGCGGAACATGGCGGTCTCCGGGAAGCGCAGGCGTTGCGCTGCAAGACTGTCAACGCGCGGCCAGCGGCGGCGGGGTTGACGCCCCTGCCGGTTAGAATGCAATTCGCACAAGCCACGTACTGCACGCCCATCCGCATGAGCAAAACCCGCGTCCTGACCGGCATCACCACCTCCGGCACCCCGCACCTCGGCAACTATGTCGGTGCCATCCGCCCGGCCATCGCTGCTTCGCGCGTGGCGCAGACGGAGAGCTTCTATTTTCTGGCCGACTATCACAGCCTGATCAAGGCGCAGGATCCGGCGCGCACCCAGCGCTCGACGCTGGAAATCGCCGCGGCATGGCTGGCCTGCGGGCTTGAGCCGGACAAGGTGTGGTTCTACCGCCAGTCCGATATTCCGGAAATCCCGGAGCTGACCTGGCTGCTGACCTGCGTGGCGGGCAAGGGCATCCTCAATCGCGCCCATGCCTACAAGGCGGCGGTGGACAAGAATCGCGCCGAGGGCGAGGACGACGATGCGGGCATCAGCGCCGGATTGTTCATGTACCCGGTGCTGATGGCCGCCGACATCCTGCTGTTCAACGCGCACAGGGTGCCGGTGGGGCGCGACCAGGTGCAGCACATCGAGATGGCGCGCAATTTCGGGCAGCGCTTCAACCACATTTACGGGCACGAGCACTTCGTGCTGCCTGAAGCGGTCGTGGACGACAACGTGGCGACCTTGCCGGGCCTGGACGGCCGCAAGATGAGCAAGAGCTACGACAACACCATTCCCCTGTTCGCCCCGCGTGCCGAGCTGAAGAAGCTGATCGCCGGCATCCTCACCGATTCGCGCGCGCCCGGCGAACCCAAGGACACCGAAGGTTCGGCGCTGTTCCAGCTGTATCAGGCGTTTGCCACGCACGAGCAGACCGCCGCGT
This sequence comes from Thermomonas paludicola, assembly GCF_024498955.1. Taxonomy (GTDB): domain Bacteria; phylum Pseudomonadota; class Gammaproteobacteria; order Xanthomonadales; family Xanthomonadaceae; genus Thermomonas; species Thermomonas paludicola. The sequence goes on from NZ_CP093311.1 coordinate 271,815, forward strand.
TCGCGCTGGCATTTTCCGAGGGCATCGCGTGGGGTGATGCCAAGCAGCGGCTGTTCGAGTGCATCGATGCCGAAGTCTCGCCGTTGCGCGAGAAGTACGAGGCGCTGATGGCCAGGCCTGGCGAGATTGAGGCGATCCTGCGCGATGGCGCGGCGCGCCTGCGTGCGGCCTGCGCCGCGCCGGCGCTGCTGCGCCTGCGCGAAGCGGTGGGCCTGCGGGACCTGTCGCAGGTCGCGGTGGCAGGTGATGCGGGCAAGGCGAAGAAAGGCAGCGATGCCGCCCTGCCGATGTTCAAGCAGTATCGCGATGCCGACGGCAAGTTCTATTTCAAGCTGGTGCAGGGCGAGCGCGTGTTGCTGCAGAGCGCCGGCTTTGATTCGCCGCGCGATGCCGGCGTGCGGATCGCCGCGATCAAGCACGGCACGCTGGATGCCGACCAGCCGGATTTCGTGTTGGGCGAGGGCGTGCACAGCGACGAGGTGAATGCCGCGCTGGAGGCGTTCGTGGCTGCCCAACTGGAAGGCAGCAAGCAGCCGTAGCGGACAATGAAACGCCCGGGTTGCCCCGGGCGTTTCCAATTCGCCGCATTCGCGCCGCAATCAGCCGTGCTGCTGCGGTTCCGCTGGCTGCGTGCCTGCGCCATCGTGCGCCGGGGCTTGCGCGTGGTCGCGCGCCAGGTACAGATAGAACGCCGGCAGCACGAACAGGGTGAACAGCGTGCCGATGGTCATGCCGGACACGATCACCACGCCCATCGAGAAGCGCGAGGCCGCTCCCGGCCCCTTCGCCAGCAGCAGCGGGATCATCGCGAACACCAGCGCCGCCGTGGTCATCAGCACCGGGCGCAGGCGGATGCCGGTGGCTTCCTCGATCGCTTGGCGCTTGGACAGGCCCTGCTCGATCTGCAGCTTGTTGGCGAACTCCACGATCAGGATGCCGTGCTTGGAGATCACGCCGACCAGCGTCACCAAACCCACCTGGGTGTAGATGTTGATGCTCATGCCGGGGAAGGCTTCGATCCCGGCGAATTGCAGGATCTGCGCCAGCAGTGCCAGCACGTTCAATGCCAGCAGTGCGCCGCAGATCGCCATCGGCACGGTGAGCAGCATGATCAGCGCATCGCGGAAGCTCTCGAACTGCGCCGACAGCACCAGGAAGATCACGATCAAGGCCAGCGCCAAGGTCATCAGCATGGCCGAGCCTTCCTGCTTGAACTGCCGCGACTCGCCGGCATAGTCCACGCTGTAGCCCTGCGGCAGCACGTCCTTGGCCGCCTGGTCCAGGATCGCCAGCGCTTCGCCCTTGCTCACGCCGGGGCGCGGGGCAAAGGTGATCGACACCGCATTGAGCTGCTGGAAGCGCTTGAGCGACTGCGGCTGCGCGGTTTCCTTCAGCGTCACGATGGTGGACAGCGGGATCAGCGTGCCGTCGCGGGTACGCGTGTAGTAGTTGGAAAGCTGGGAGGCGTTGAGGCGGTCGCTGCGCTGCACCTGCGCGATCACCCGATACGCGCGGTTCTGCATGGAAAACAGGTTGGAGTAGCCGCCGGCCAGCATCGCCGACATGTCGGCCGCCAGCGTGCGCATGTCGATGCCGAGCGTGGCCGCCTTGTCGCGGTCGATGTTCACCTCGATCCGCGGCTTGTCGATCTTCAGGTCCTTGTCGAGGAAGATGAAGCGCTTGCTCGCCATGGCTTTCTGCACGATGCGGTCGGCCAGGTCGGCCAGTTGGTCAAGGCTGCCGACGCCGCCGACCACGAACTCGCCGCCGCCCGCGCCGCCGGCGCTGGGCAGCGAAGGCGGAACCAGTGCGAACATCTTCAAGCCGCTGATCTGGTCGAATTTCGGCTGCAGTTCCTGTTGCAGGACCTGGTTGGTGGAGCGCGTGCGCTGGCTCCACGGTTTGAGCACGAAGCCGGCCATGGCGCTGGGGCTGGCGCCGCCGCCACCGCCGCCAAAGCCGCCGTTGAACAGGAAGGCGTTCTGGATCTCGGGGACGCCCTGGGTGATTTTGGAAATCTCGCCGGTGAAGCGCTCCACGTAGTCCAGGGTGGCGATGGGGTCGGCGCTGGCGATGCCGAAGATGAAACCTTCATCCTCCAGCGGCGCCGGCTCCTTGGGTGCGGTCATGTACAGGAAGGCGCAGCTGACCAGCACGATCAGGCCGAACGCGGCGATCACCGACCTGGTTTCCAGCGCGCCGTGCAGGCGCCGCTGGTAGCTGTTGTGCAGCGTGTCGAACTTGCTGTCCAGCCAGTTCTCGAACCTGCTCTTGGGATGGTCGGGATCGTGCGGCCGCAGGATCTTCGAGCTCATCATCGGCGTCAGCGTCAGCGCGATCACGCCCGACAGCAGCACCGCGCCGGCCAGGGTGAAGGCGAACTCGGTGAACAGCACGCCGGTCAGGCCGCCCTGGAAGCCGATCGGCAGGTACACCGCGATCAGGGTGGTGGTCATCGCCACCACCGGCCACGCCAGCTCGCGCGCGCCGCGGATCGCCGCATCGAACGGGCTCATGCCTTCCTCGATGTGGCGGTGGATGTTCTCCAGCACGATGATCGCGTCGTCTACGACGATCCCGATCGCCAGCACCATCGCCAGCAAAGTCAGCAGGTTGATGGTGAAGCCCATCAGCAGCATCAGGAACAGGCCGCCGATCAGCGACAACGGGATGGTCAGTGCCGGGATCAGCACGCTGCGCATCGAGCCCAGGAACAGGTAGATCACCACGATCACGATCACCAATGCCTCGATGATCGTGCGGATCACCTCATTGATCGCGTCCTGGATCGCCTGCGTGCTGTCGTATGGAATGGTGGCCTGCAGGCCCTGCGGCAGCTGCGGCACGATCTCGTTGTCCCACGTCTTGCGCACTGCGCGGATCACGTCCAGCGAGTTGGCGTCCGGCGCAACGTAGATGCCCATGAACGTCGCGGCATTGCTGCCGTTGATGCGCACCGACGTGCCATAGCTTTCCGAACCCAGCGCCACGTCGGCGATGTCGCCCAGCCGCACGATCGCGCCATCCTGTTCGCGCACGACCATGTTGCGGAATTCGTCCACGTTGCGCAGGTCGGTGCGCGCGGTCATGTCGATGGCGACCATCTGGCCCTTGGTGGAACCCACCGCCGCCAGCACGTTGTTGGACTGCAGTGCAGTGCTGACATCGCTGGCGGTCACCTTCAGCGCCGCCATTTTCTCCGGCTTCAGCCAGATGCGCATGGCAAAGGTGCCGGCACCGAGGATATCCGCGCGCTGCACGCCGTCGATGGTGACCAGCTTGGGCTGGATGACCCGGGTCAGGTAGTCGCTGATCTGGTTGGCGGTCAGGGTGTCGCTGGAAAACGACACGTACATCGCGGCGATGCTTTCGCCCTGCTGCAGGTCGATCACCGGGTCTTCCGACTGCGGCGGCAACTGGCCGCGCATCTTGTTGACCTTGGCCGAGATCTGGGTGAGCGCTTCGCTGGGATCCTTGTCCAGGCGGATGTAGGCCTGGATGTTGCTCACCCCGGCCGAACTGGTCGACGACATGTAGTCGATGCCCTCGGCGCTGGCGATCTCGCGCTCCAGCGGCGTGGTGATGAAGCCCTGGATCAGGTCGGCATCGGCGCCGAAATACGTGGTGCTGACGCTGACCACCGCGTTGCGCATTTCCGGGTACTTGCGCACGTTCAATTCGCTGAAGGCGCGCAGGCCGAACAGCAGGATGAACAGGCTGACGACCATCGCCAGCACCGGTTTCCTGATGAAGAGATCGGTAAATTTCATCGTGTCCTCGTTTCCTCTCCGCCGCGCACGGGGGAGGTCGGGGTTATGGCGGCGCGGCCGGGCCGCGCGCGGCGATCAGCGGTTTTCGATGCTGGGTTTGGCGTCGGCGCTGGGCTGGACCTGGTTGTTGATGGTGACTTCGGCGCCGTTGCGCAGCTTCAGCAGGCCGGAGGTGACCACCTGTTCGCCGGGCTTGAGTCCGTCGGTGACTGCGATCAGGTCGCCGCGCGTGGCGCCGGTCTTGATGAAGCGCTGGGTCACGACCAGCTTGTCGCCGGTCAGCGGCTTGCCTTGCATGTCGGCCTCGCCCGGCGTGCGGGCCTGCTTGCCGATCACGAACACCGCATTGCCATAGGGGTTGAAGCTGACTGCGGTCTGCGGGATCACCACCACGTCGCGTTCGCTGCCCAGGTCGAACTTGACCTTGGCGAAACTGCCGGGGCGCAACGCGCCGTCGGGGTTGCGCAGGGTCGCCTGCGACTTGAAGTTGCGGGTGCTGGCATCGACCAGCGGCTCCACCGCCGTGACTTTGCCTTCGAAGACCTTGCCCGGCACCGCGTCCACCGACGCCTGCACCATATTGCCTTCCACCAGCGTGCCGATCAGCTGCTCGGGCATGCTGAAGTCGAGGTAGATCGGGTCCAGTTGCTGCAGGCTGACGATCGGCGCGCCCGGTGCGAGGTACTGGCCGAGGTTGATCTTGCGGATGCCCAGCACGCCCGAGAATGGCGCGCGGATGGTCTTCTGCGCGATCAGCGCGCGCTGTGCCTCCACCTGCGCGCGGGCGCTGGCGGCAGCGGCGGTGCGCTGCTGCACGTCGTCCAGCGAGACCAGCTTGTCCTTGCCCAGTTGCTGCCAGCGCTGCGCCTGCACTTCGGCCAGCCTGGCCGAGGTTTCCAGTGCCTTCAGCGTGGCGTCCTCGTTGGCGGTGTTCAGGCGTACCAGCACCGTGCCGGCGCGCACCGGCTGGCCGGCTTCAAATTCGATGCGGCTGACCACGCCCCCCGCTTCCGTGGTGACATCGGTGCCATTGATGGCCACCAGCGTGCCCACCGATTCACCGGCATCGCTCCAGCGCTGCGCTTGCGCCGTCGCCGATGACACCGTTGCCGGTGGCTGCGGCATGTTGTCGAAGAAGGCATTGGTCTTGGCGGCGAACATGGCCTTGAACGCAAACACGCCACCGAAAATGACGATGACGCCGATCAACATCAGCGCCCAGCGCAGGGTGGGGTTGGGTTTGCGACCGGAGGGGATGGGGGGCATGGGCGGAGATCCGGGAATGCGACAGAGACGGATTCGCAAGCTTAGCAGGATACTGAACTTGGCGGTGCAGCATTGTTGCCGCGGTCCGCCACGTTCGCCCGTGCCGTTGGACATGGGTGCACGATCACGCGAGCCACAAAGAAAAAGCCCGGCAGCTTGCGCTGCCGGGCTTTGGGCGCCGGAACCAGGGGGTCAACCGGCGCGCCGTCCCCAGGGGGAGGGGGGAACTTACTTGGCGGCCTTGGAGGCAGCCTTGGTGGCCTTCTCGACTTCGGCCTTGACCTGCGAGCTGGCTTGCTCGAACTGGGTCTTGGCCAGCGCACCGATGGCTTCGTTGGTCTTCACGGTGCCGGCGAAGGATTCCTGGGCGGCACCCAGGCTGCGCTCGGCGCTGGCACGGGCAACCTGCAGGCCCTTCGGCCACACGGCTTTCAGGCCGTCCGCATCGCGCACTTCAACCAGCTCGCCGGCAAAGGCGAAAGCGGCATTGACGTTTTCCTCGATCGCAGCCAGGTGCAGGCCAAAGGCCTTCTCGGCATTCTCGAGGGCCAGGCGGTTGAAGCTGGCAGCGACGTTGGCGAACTGGCTGGTCGCGGTGCTGAACTGATCATTGAACTGGTACATGGCGATCTCCTGCTTTGTTGTACCGGCAGGTGTGCCGGAGTTGTGCGGTGCAGCATATCCGGGCATTTGTTGCAATGCAACATTTCCTGGGCTGCAGTTGCAGTCCATTCAGCCGTGACAGGCCCGCAGGCTGGGGGGGGGCGGGCGCTCAGCGGTGGCGCGCGCGGCCCGCAACAGGCGGGGCCAGGGGCGCAGCAGGCGCCGGCACGGCCTGCGCGCCGGCAACCGCCCGCGCCAGCGGGGCCAGGTGCCCCAGTGCGCGCGCATACACACTGCGCTTGAAGGTCACCACATGGTGCTGTGGATACCAGAAATCCACCCAGCGCCAGTTGTCGAACTCCGGGGTGTCGGTCACGTCCAGGCGCAGGTCGGTGTCGGCGCCGCGAAACCGCAACAGGAACCAGACCTGCTTCTGGCCGATGCAGACCAGCCGCTCGCGATGGCGGATCGCGTGGACCGGCAAGCGATAGCGCAGCCAGCCGGGGGTGGTTCCCAGCACGTCCACGTGCTCCGGACGCAGCCCGGTTTCCTCGTGCAGCTCGCGATACATCGCTTCCAGCGGTGTTTCGTCGGTATTGATCCCGCCCTGCGGGAACTGCCAGCCATCCCGGCGCACGCGCCGCGCCCAGAACACTCGTCCATCCTCGTGCATCAGCACGATGCCCACGTTGGGTCTGAAACCGTCCGGATCGATCACGATGCGGACCCCGCAAGTCTTTGCCTGTCACGACTGTGCCAGTGACGCGGGCGGTCGGCAAGCCGTCCACGAATGATTTGACGGCGATGGGCGCACTGCGGATAATGATCGGCTCTGCGTTGGCTATGTAGCTCAGCCGGTTAGAGCACAGCACTCATAATGCTGGGGTCGGTGGTTCGAGTCCACCCATAGCCACCATCGCGCAGAACGAACTAACCCCGCGGATTTGCGGGGTTTTTTGTTTGCAGGCGGACGAGCCGGATGGATATTTTCAAGAGCTTCACCCTCGAAGCAGCGCATCGGTTGCCGAATGTCCCGGTGGGGCACAAATGCGCCCGCCTGCACGGCCATTCCTTCCGGATCGAACTGCACGTGTCCGGCGAGGTGGGCCCGCAAACGGGCTGGGTGATGGATTTCGCCGAGCTGAAGGCGGCATTCAAGCCGCTGTACGAGCAGCTCGACCACCACTACCTCAACGACATCGAGGGCCTGGAAAATCCCACCAGCGAGCGGCTGGCAATGTGGATCTGGGAGCGACTCAAGCCGTGCGTGCCGTTGTTGTCGGAAGTGGCGGTGCACGAAACCTGCACGTCCGGCTGCCGCTATCGCGGCTGAGGCGCCGGCTTAGCCGAGGGTGCCCGGCGGCAGCGTGGCCTGCAGGGCGGCGCGAACCTGCGCGAATTCGCTGACGATGCGTGCCACCGCCTGGCCGGGCTGGGCGAGGGTGCCGTCGCGCGCGCCATGTTCCAGGTCGCGCGCGGCATCGGCCAGCGTGGTGGCGCCGACATTCGCGCTGGAAGACTTCAGCGTGTGCGCGGCCACGCGCAGGGCGATCGGGTCGTTGGAAACCACCGCCCGCTCCAGTTGCGCAACCAGTCGCGGCGCGTCTTCCAGGTACACCGCGACGATCCGGTCCACTTCGCTGCCCAGCACGTCGCGCAGTTCACCCAGCACGGAGTTGTCCAGCACCGAGGGCGTGCGCGTCGCCAGCTGGGCTGCCGGGGGCAGCACGTCGGGCACGGCCATGTCGGTGCCTTTCCAGCGGTTGATGCACTGCTCCAGCTCGGCGCGCGTGACCGGCTTGGCGAGGTAGTCATCCATGCCCGCATCCAGGCATTTCTGGCGGTCGCCGGCCATCGCATTGGCGGTCATCGCCACGATCGGCAGGCGGCGCGTCGCCTTGCGCTCCTGTTCCAGCTCGCGCCAGCGCCGGGTGGCGGCATAGCCGTCCAGCACGGGCATCTGGCAATCCATCAGCACCATGTCGTAGCTGCCGGCATCCATCTTTTCCAGCGCCGCCTGGCCATTGCCGGCGGCGTCGCATTCCGCGCCCAGCACCTGCAGCAACCGCTGCGCCACCATCAGGTTGACCGGATTGTCCTCGACCAGCAGGATCCTCGGTTTTTGCGAGGGGTCGGTGCTGCTGGCGCGCGAGGCGGGTGCCGGATGCTGGTCATGATGCGCCCATGACACCCCGGAAGCGGACAACGCCGCGCGCAGGTCGGCATCCTCGGCGTTGCGCGGGATGATGCTGGCCGATCCAGGCAGATCCAGCGAAGTGATTTCGTCGCCGCGCAGGTACACCAGGCGCACCTCGCCGAACTGCTGGCGGCGTTCCATGTTGCGCGCCAGCGACAGCGCCGTGCTGCGGATGCTGGACAGGTCGGCCAGCACCACCGAGAACGTCCATGGCTCGCCTTGCGCATGCGCCAGGCGCAGGCGCTCCAGCGCATCGTGGGTGTTCTCGACGGCGGTGACCCGCAGACCCCAGTTGGGCAGCAGCATGGTCAGCCGCATGCGCAGCCGCGCATCGGTGGTGATCAGCAGCACGCGCCCGCCGTGCAGGTCTTCCTGTTGCGAGGGCATGTCGCCGGCGACCTTCAGCAACGGCGCTTCGAACCAGAACGTCGACCCCATCCCGGGCTGCGATTCCACGCCGATGCGGCCCCCCATCAGGGCGACGATGCGCTGGGAAATCACCAGCCCCAACCCGGTGCCGCCATACAGGCGGGTGGTGGAGGCGTCGGCCTGGCTGAACGGCTGGAATAATTTCTCGCGCACCGCCGGCGGGACGCCGATGCCGGTGTCCTGTATCTCGAAGCGGAGCTGGTGCTGGGCCGCGGTCTCGCCGATGCGCTTGACGCTGACGGTCACGCTGCCGCGTTCGGTGAACTTGATCGCATTGCTGACGAGGTTGCTGAGCACCTGTCGCAGCCGCACCGGATCGCCACGCACCGGCAACCGCACCGACGGGTCGATGTACAGGGTCAGGTGCAGGCCCTTGGCCTCGGCTGGGCGATCCATCAGCGTGATCACGCTGTGCAGCAGGTCGCGCAGGTTGAAGCCGGTGGTTTCCAGCTCCAGGCGGTCGGCTTCCAGCTTCGAGTAGTCGAGGATGTCGTCCACGATCCGCAGCAACTGCTGTGCCGACGCGGTGGCGGTCTTGAGGATTTCATGCTGGTCCAGCGCCAGCTTCGAGCTGGCCAGCAGGTCCAGCATCGGGATGATGCCGTTCAGTGGCGTGCGGATTTCGTGGCTCATGGTGGCCAGGAACTCGCCCTTCGCCATCACCGCCGATTCCGCCGCCTGCTTGGCCTGGGTCAGCTCCGTTTCCAGCTGGGTATGACGATTGATTTCTTTCTGCAGCGCGCTGATTTCTTCCTCGTCGCGGCGGGATTGCTCCGACTGCTGCAACAGCTGCGCTTCCTTGGCGCGCACCGTGACCGCGAAGGTGATGGACGCGAACAGCGCCAGCAGCGCCAGCACCAGCGCGATCATCTGCCACGGCCCCTGCACGCCCAGCTGGTCCACCGCCAGCGCCAGCGCCGCCCCGGCGGCGCCGCCCAGAGTCAGCCAGCGCGCGGTGGCCAGGGTCAGTCCGGCGGCATTGCTGTTCACAGTGCGGCGCTCTGGAAGTCGAAGTCGAGCGCCTGCTCGGGGCGCTGCACCAGGTTGCCCTGGATGAAATCGATCCCGCCCACCCACAGCGCGGCGGCGGCTTGCGGGTCTTCCACCGCTTGCCCAATCACCTGCAGGCCCAGCCGGTGCGCGCGTTCGATCACCGTGCGCATCTCGTCGTGCAATGCGGGCGGCAGCGGTTGCTGGGCGAAGTCGGCCGACAGGCGCAGATAGCCCAGCGGCAGCATCTGCAGCAGCTGGTTGCTGTCTTCGTTGCTGCGGAACTGGCTGAGGCAGAACTGCACCCCCGCCGGCACCAGCTGCTCGCAGAACTGCTGCAGCAGCACGGTGTGTACCACGGCGTCCTCCAGCCGCATGTCGATTACCAGCGACGGGCCGTCCACGCCGGCGCGCTCCAGCGCCTGTTGCAGCCAGCTGGCATAGCCGTCCTGGCCCAGCGTGCGCGGTGACTGCGACACGAACAGGCGAACCGGCTGGCTTGCGGCGCGGCGCTTCTGCAGCAATTCCAGCGCGTGTTCCATGACCCAGCGATCCAGCTGCGGCAGCAGGCCGCTGGCCTGTGCCGAGGGCAGGAATTCGCCGGCCTTGCGCACGTTGCCATCGGGGCCAAGCATCCGCACCAGCACCTGGAACTGGGCTTCGTCGCCGCCGGCCACGGCCACCACCGGCTGGAATGCCAGATACAGCCCGCTGCCGGCGGGCGAAAGCGCGTCGCGCAGCTCGCTGACCATGCTGTCGGTGACGGTGGCGGTGGGCGGCACGAATGCGGCGATGCCGGCCGGCAGCCCATGCGCTTCGCGAGTGGCGTCCTCGGTGGCTGCCAGCGCGGCGCCGGCGTCTGCGAAGCCGTGCTCCAAGGTGGTGTAGCCGACCGTGCAGCGCAGCCGCATGGTCTCGCCGTTCACGGTGAAGTCGTGATACCCGATGCCATCGCGCAGGCTGCGGGCATAGGTGTCCAGCCAGGCACGGTCGCGATCTTTCACCAGCACCAGGAAGGCGTTGTCGCTCAGGCGCGCGGCCGCATGCTCTTGCGTCAGGCTGCCGAGGAAACGGCCCGCGTCGTTGATCAGGGTTTCGAACGTGGCGTAGCCATAGTGACTGCGCAGCGCGAGGGCGTTGCCCAATTCGAGCAACAGCGCGCCGCCCGGGGCGCCGCGTGAAATTTGCCCGGCCAGCGCCTTCATCAACACCGGGCGGGTATGCAGGCCGGTCACCGGATGGCGGTCGAAGTCCGGCGCGGTGTGCATGCTGCTGGCCAGCGCGCGTGCGCGGCGAACCCGGCTTTGCACCGCCACGATCAGGTGGCGCGGCCGCACCGGCTTGAGGATGTAGTCGTCGCCGCCGTGTTCCAGCGCCTCAAGCTGCATTTCCGGGTCCTGATCCCCGGTCAGGAACACCACCGGCGTATGCACGAAGCGCGGATGCTCGCGAATCTGCGAGGTGAGGGTGGTGCCGCTGACGCCGGGCATGTGCAGGTCCATCAGCACCAGGTCGGGGTTGAAGCGCTCCAGTGCTTCCATCATGCGTTCGGGAACCGCCACCACCTCGGCCTGCATCCCCGCGCCGCGCAGGATCGCCTCGGCGAAGATCGCCTGGCTGCGGTCATCTTCGACCACCAGCACCCGGTAGGGCTGGGTATCCGTCGCGACCGCGTCCTGCGTGGTGCTCATGCGCATCGCTCCATGCGGGCGTCCGCTGCCCACGCACCGGGTGGTGTCACGAGCGCGGCTGGCGGGATGCAGTGGCAGGTTGCGGCAGGTGCGATGCGGGTTTCCATGAGGGGGCGGTGGAGGTTCATACGATGATTCTGACGCAAAACGCGGCAACATACGGCCGCGGGCGAATGCGTCTGGCTGCGGCCAGTCTATACGGCACTGCGGCTTGACGCAGGCCTGCGCTGGATGCCATATCCACGGCATGCCGAATGCCGCCCCGTCCGCACGCCCGCGCAATGCCGGTCATCCGCAGCTGGCGCGAGGTTTGCTGGTGGCCGCGGCGTTGCTGCTGGGGCTGTGGGGCGCCTGGCGCAGCTTCGCGCCGGCGCCGGCCAATGCGCGTGAACAGCTGGGCGCGCAGGCGAGACGGATCGACGCGCTCGAGCAGCAGGTGGCCACGTTGGCGCGTTCCGACCAGATCAGCCGGCAGGCCAATGCCGACCTGCAGGCCACCTTGGCCGAGCGCGACGAAGAGGTCGCCGGCCTGCGCGCCGACATCGCGTTCTATGAGCGGTTCGTCGGGGCCACCGGGCAGCGCCATGGCCTGGCCGTGCACGAATTGCGCCTGCAGCCGCAGCGCGACCCGCAGGTCTGGCATTTCGTCGCCACCCTGACCCAGAACCTCAATCGCGGCGCGGTCAGCAGCGGCCAGCTGCGATTGGCGCTGGAAGTGACCGATGGCGGCAGCATGCGCCGGCTGGACTGGAACGTGCTGCGGCAGCAGGCCAGTGCGCCCGGAGTTGCCTATTCGTTCAAGTATTTCCAGCAGGTCGAGGGCGATATCGTGCTGCCGCGCGGCGCCCGGCCGGTTCGCGTGCTGGTGCGCCTGCAGCCGGGCACCGGGCCGGAAGTGGAGACTCCGTTCAGCTGGAGCGCGGCGGCCGAGGTTGCCGGCGCCGGAGGTTGAATCGGCGGCGTTTGCGCCCCATCCTTGGCGGATGGACCTTCCAGTGCTTGATCTGAACGCCCCGGCTGCGCCGCCGGTTCCGCTGCGCTTCACTGCCAGAGCCGCCGCCAAGGTGCGCGAGTTGGTGGCCGAAGAGGGCAACAGCTCGCTCAAATTGCGCGCCTATATCCAGGGCGGCGGCTGTTCCGGATTCCAGTACGGCTTCGAGTTCGACGAAGGCCGCGACGAGGATGACATCGCTATCGTCACCGACGACGCCACCCTGCTGGTGGACCCGCTCAGCCTGCAATACCTGATGGGCGCGGAAGTGGATTACGTCGAGGCGCTGTCCGGCGCGCAGTTCGTGATCCGCAATCCGAACGCGAAAACCACCTGCGGCTGCGGCAGCAGCTTCACGGTCTGACGAATGACCGGGCGTTCCGGCGCATCGCCGTTTGCCTTTGTCGATGGCGCGCTGGATCGCGCCGACCACCTGCGCGACGACCCAGCCGCGCTCGCCGCCGCGTGGCCGGCTGCGTGCGTCATCGCCCTGGATGAAAACGGCCAGGCGCTGGCCGATGAACAGCTCAATTTGCGGGTCTTGAGTGGGGATGCGTTGCCCGGCGGGCCGCAGGGCCACACCTTCCTTGGCCTGCGCGAGGGCTGCGCCTGGTTCTTTGCCGAGGCACGCAACGCGGGCATTGACGCCCCCGCGCGCCTCGACCTGCGCCGTGCCGCCGCGCAGTGGCCGGCGTGGCAAGCGACGTTGTTCGCGCAGGCGCGCGCCTTGCAGCACTGGCATTGCCAACATCGATTCTGTGCGGCCTGCGGCGGCGCGCTGCGGTATCTGCGCGCGGGTTGGCTGGGGCGTTGCGATGCCTGCGACAGCGAGCATTACCCGCGTACCGACCAGGCCATCATCGTCGCGATCACCGACGGCCAGCGCCTGCTGCTGGGCCGGCAGGCGGGCTGGCCGGCGCGGCGCTGGTCGGTGGTGGCCGGTTTCGTCGAGCCCGGCGAAACCCTGGAGCAGACCGTGGCGCGCGAGGTGATGGAAGAAACCGGCGTGCGCGTGCATGCGCACACTGCGCGCTACATCGCCTCGCAGCCGTGGCCGTTTCCCGGCTCGCTGATGTTGGGGTTCATCGCCACCGCCGAGGCGGACGAGCCGGCGGCCAGCGAAGAGCTGGAAGACGCGCGCTGGTTCAGCGCAGACGATGTGCGCGCCGGGCTGGCCCGCGACTGGCGGCAGGCCGACGGCGACGGCGACGGCATCGTGCTGTCCGCGCCGATCTCCATCGCGCGGCATGTGATTGGCGTCTGGCTGGACGAGCACGACGCCGCCCACGCCAGCAAGTAAACTCCGGCCATGGCCGCCACCCTGCTCGCCGTCGTCACCGCACTCGCCATCGGGCACCTGCTGCCGGAACTGGCCGCCGGACTCCGCCAGCACGGCTGGTATGACAACTGGCTGCGCTGGCTCAACACCCAATTCCCGGAAGACAGTCTCTGGCGCGGCCGCTTCGGCATCGCCCTGGCGCTGGTGGTGCCGCTGCTGGTGACCGGCCTGCTGCAATGGGCGCTGGACCAGCCGCTATGGGGCTTGGTGGGGCTGCTGTTCGACATCGTGGTGCTGTTCTATTGCTGGGGCCCGCGCGATCTCGACGTGGACGTTGCGGCCATCCTGGATGCGCCCGATGCCGCCAGCCGGCGCGCCGCTGCCGCGCGCCTGTGGCCGGCCAACGGCAACGTGCAGCTGGATGGCGGCGCGCTGATCGAAGCCGTGTTCCGCAACGCCTTGCGGCGCTGGTTCGGCGTGCTGTTCTGGTTCTGGGTGCTGGGGCCGTTCGGTGCGCTGCTGTACCGGCTGAGCGTGCTCGCCGCGGAGCGTGATGAAGACATGCTGGCACCGGAGACCGCCCGTGGCGCGCGCATCTGGCTCGCGGTGCTGGAATGGCCGGTCACCCAGCTGATGACGCTGTCGCTGGCGCTGGCCGGCAACTTCGATGCGGTGGTCGGCGCCTGGCGCGACCTGGGAAAACCCAGTTTGATGCTCTGCAACGACCTGCTGGAAACCGCCGCGCGCGCGAGCGTGCGCAGCGAGATCGCCGAGGAAGTGGCCGATTACACCGAGTCCGGCATTTCCGCTTCCACCGCGCTGGTGGAAGCCTTCGGCGAATTGCCGGAACTGCGCGATGCCATCAGCCTGGTGTGGCGAATCCTGGTTCTGTGGCTGGCGTTGATCGCGCTGTTCGTGATTGCAGGCTGGGTGGGCTGACGCCGGCTCACGCCGCATCGCCGCGCAGCGCGCGCACCTTGGCTTCCAGCAGCGCGGCACTGGCCTCGTGGCCGGGCACCGGCACATCCGCCGCCACCTCGACGTGCGCGCGCAGCCGGCGCGGCACGCGCATGCGGCGCAGGCGCGAGTCGCGCTTGCTCCACATGCTGCCCCACATGTTGCGCAGCGCCAGCGGCACTACCGGCACTGCCTGCCCGCGCGCGGTGGCGCGTTCGAGGATTTTCTCCACCCCGGACTTGAACGGCGCGATCTCGCCGTCCTGGGTCAACGCGCCTTCGGGGAAGATGCACACCAGCTCGCCCTCGGCCAGCGCCGCATCCACCGCGTCGAACGCGTGCCGCATCACCTCCGGGTTCTCGCGCGCACCGGCAATGGGAATGGCCTTGGCGGTCTTGAACATCCAGCGCATCACCGGGATGTTGAAGATCTTGTAATACATCACGAAGCGCGCCGGTCGCGGGATGCACGCCGACAAGATCAACGCGTCCATGAAGCTGACGTGATTGCACACCAGCAGCGCCGCGCCCTCGTCCGGCACGTTTTTTTCGATGCCGTGCAGCTTCAGTCGATACAGCGTGCGCACCAGCACCCAGCTGAGGAAGCGCATCAGGAATTCGGGAACGATGGTGAAGATCCACAGCGCCACCAGCGTGTTGGCAATCGCCAGCGCGAGGAACAATTGCGGGATGCTCCAGCCCAGATAGCGTTGCACCGCGATGCCGATCAGCGCCGCCAGCACGATGAACATCGCGTTCTGGATGTTCATCCCGGCAATCACCTGCGCCAGTTCGTGTTTCGGCGTGCGGCTCTGGATCAGTGCAAACAGCGGCACCACGAAGAAGCCGGTGAACAGGCCCACGCCCACCAGATCCAGCATGATCCGCCAGCTGCCGGGCGCAGCGAAGAACTGCGCCACCGACAGCCCCGCCGCCAGCGCCTGGCCGGGGCGGGCGAAATACAGGTCCAGCAGGAACGCGCTGATGCCGAACGCGCCCAGCGGCACCAGCCCGATTTCCACGGTGCGCCCCGACAGCTTTTCGCACGACATCGAGCCAACCCCGGCACCCACCGAAAACAGCGCCAGCGCGAAGATGTACAGGTTCTGCGTACCGCCCAGGTTGGCCTGCGCATACACCGGCAATTGCGCGGTCAGCACCGTGCCCACGAACCAGAACCAACTGACCCCCAGCACCGCATTGCGCACCGCCAGCCGCTGCCGGGTCAGCGCCCAGATCCGCCGCGACGCGCGCACGATGTTCCAGTCCACGTTCAAGGCCGGGTCGCCGGCATCCACCTTGGGAATGCGCCGCGCCACCAGGTTGCCGGCCACCGCCATCGCGATCACCGCCAGCGCCGCCACCTGCGGGCCGTGGCTGCCGGCCAGCTGGAAAATCAGCCCGCCGCACACCATCCCCAGCAGGATCGCCAGCGACGTGCCCATCTCCACCAGCCCGTTGCCGCCGGTCAATTCCTCCGGCTTCAGCACCGACGGCAGGATGGAATATTTCACCGGCCCGAACAGCGTGGACTGCAGGCCGGTGCAGAACAGCGCGACCAGCAACACCACCATGTTCTGCAGCAGGAAGCCCACCGCCGCCAGCGACATGATGGCGATCTCCATCGAGGTGGTGATGACGATGAGTTTCTGTTTCTCCATCCGCGCGGCGATCTGTCCGGCGCTGGCCGAAAACAGGAAGAACGGCAGGATGAAAATCGCCGGTGCCAGGTTCGCATACAGCCCCATGTCGCTGCTGCTCACCGCCATGTATGCCAGCAGCCCGATGATCGCCTGCCGGTACACGTTGTCATTGAACGCGCCCAGCGCCTGCACCGTGAAGTAAGGCAGGAAGCG
Organism: Thermomonas paludicola; assembly: GCF_024498955.1. GTDB lineage: Bacteria > Pseudomonadota > Gammaproteobacteria > Xanthomonadales > Xanthomonadaceae > Thermomonas > Thermomonas paludicola. Next base: position 287,843 of record NZ_CP093311.1, read on the forward strand.
GCGCTGCGTGAGCAGGTTGAACTGGCTATGGCCGGACATGCACATCCCCATGTGTGGATGCGCCGAGAATAACGGATGCGGGTGGCGGTTCGCGTTCTTCGCTTATCCTGCAAGCAGGAGGAACCCATGCCGCTGAGTCTCAATGAAATCCGCGAGCGCGCGCGCGCGTTTGCCAAGGAGTGGGCCGGGGAAACCAGCGAGCGCGCCGAGGCGCAGAGCTTCTGGAACGACTTTTTCAACGTGTTTGGCGTGAAACGCCGCAGCGTGGCGATCTACGAGCAGAAGGCAAAGCGTTTTTCCGGCAGCCAGCATGGCCGCATTGACGTGTTCTGGCCCAGGGTCATGCTGGCCGAGCACAAGAGTGCAGGCGTCGATCTGGATGCCGCATACGAACAAGCGACCGACTATTTCGCCGGCCTGACCGAAAACGAACGGCCCCAATACATTCTCGTTTCCGATTTCCGCAGCTTCCGCCTGTACGACCTCGAAGGCGACACGATGCCGGTGGCATTTGCGCTGGCCGAGCTGCACAAGCAGATCGGGCGCTTCGGCTTCATCAGCGGCTACCAGACCCGCAGCTACAAGGAAGAAGACCCGGTCAACGTGCAGGCCGCCGAGCGCATGGGCCGGCTGCACGATGCGCTGAAGGCGGCGGGCTACGACGGCCACGCGCTGGAACTGCTGCTGGTGCGGCTGCTGTTCTGCCTGTTCGCCGACGACACCGGCATCTTCCCGCGGCAGAGCTTCCACGAGCTCATTGCCCAGCGCACCAGCGAGGACGGCGCCGACCTCGGGCTGTGGGTGGGGCGCATCTTCCAGGTGCTCAACACGCCGCCGGAGAAGCGCCAAACCACGCTGGACGAGCAGCTGGCGGAGCTGCCCTACGTCAACGGCCGGCTGTTCGAGGAGGTGCTTCCGCTGGCGGACTTCAACGCGCAGATGCGCGGCCTGCTGCTGGACGCAAGCCTGCTGGACTGGAGCCGCATCAGCCCGGCCATCTTCGGCTCCATGTTCCAGTCGGTGATGGACGCCAAGGCCCGCCGCAACCTGGGCGCGCACTACACCAGCGAAAAGAACATCCTGAAACTCATCGGCCCGCTGTTCCTGGACGGCCTGAAGGCCGAACTGGACAAGGCCGGCAACGACACACGCAAGCTGGCGCAGCTGCACAGCAAGCTGGCCACGCTGACCTTCCTCGACCCGGCCTGCGGCTGCGGCAACTTTTTGGTGATCGCCTACCGCGAGCTGCGCGCGCTGGAGCTGGAAGTGCTGACGCGCCAGTTCGCCACCCAGCAGTCGGTGCTGGCGCACGTGCAGGACCATGTGCTGGTGGACGTGGACCAGTTCCACGGCATCGAGATCGAGGAGTTCCCGGCGCAGATCGCGCAGGTGGCGATGTGGCTGATGGACCACCAGATGAACCTGCGCGTGTCCGAGCAGTTCGGCGAGAACGTGGTGCGCCTGCCGCTGAAGAAGTCCGCCACCATCGTGCATGGCAACGCGCTGCGGATCGACTGGAACGCGGTGGTGCCGGCGGAGAAGCTGCACTACATCCTGGGGAATCCGCCGTTCATTGGGCATCAGTGGCGCAATGCCGAACAGATGGCCGACATGGAGCGCATCTGGGGCAACGACGGTCGCTTCGGACGGTTGGACTACGTGACAGCGTGGTACCGGCTGGCGACGGACTACATGAGGACGGCTCTTGATCGTCATTCCCGCGAAGGCGGGAATCCAGCTCTTGAAAACAAACGCCAGAATCAAACGCTGGATCCCCGCCTTCGCGGGGATGACGGCATCAAGGCTGCCTTCGTCTCCACCAACTCCATCTGCCAGGGCGAGCAGGTCGGAATCTTGTGGGGCAACCTGCTGGCGCGTGGTGTGCATCTGCATTTCGGTCATCGCACGTTCCAGTGGACGAATGAGGCGCGAGCGAACGCGGCAGTGCACTGCGTCATCGTCGGTTTCGGCCTGCACGACGTTCCCGAAAAGTGGGTGTTCGAGTACGAGACGCCGAAATCGGAAGCGTTGGCGATCCGTGTGGACAACGTGAATCCGTATCTGGTCGGCGGGCCCAACGTGCTCTTGCCGTCACGAACCAAGCCGCAGCCGGGCATGCCGGAGATGTGCAAGGGTAGCCAGCCGACCGATGGCGGGCATCTGATCCTGACCGACGATGAAAAACGCGTGCTGCTGGCAGAAGAGTCCGCAGCGGAGAAGTTCATCCGACGTTACATCGGCGGAGATGAGTTGATCAACGGTGGCGTGCGTTGGTGTCTGTGGCTGAAGCACGCCAGTCCATCCGAGCTTGCGGCATTGCCGAAGGTGCGCGAGCGCGTCGCCAAAGTTCGCGACGCGCGCCTGAAAAGCCCTACGAAGCAAGTTCGCGACTATGCGGAGATGCCGACGTTGTTTACGCAGGATCGGCAGCCGGAAAGCACGTTTATGGCGCTTTCAGAGGTCTCATCCGAGAGCAGGCGCTACATGCCTGTTGGGTTTTTCAAAAGCGATGTGGTGCCGGCGAATACAGTGCAAATTGTGGTCGGCGCGACCGTTTTCCATTTCGGAATTATCAGCTCACGCATGCACTCCGCATGGACCGGGGTGGTCGCTGGCCGGCTTGAGAGTCGAATTCGTTACACACCATCTGTCTACAACAACTTCCCCTGGCCCGAGCCGCTCGATGACAAGGCCCGCGCCGCCATCGAAGCCGCCGCCCAAACCGTCCTCGACGCACGCGCGCAGTTCCCTGACGCAACGCTTGCCGACCTCTACGACCCGCTGACCATGCCGCCCGCGCTGGTCAAGGCCCACGCCGCGCTGGACAAGGCCGTGGACGCCGCCTACCTGGCCGCCGAAAAAGCCGCCGCCCGCAAACCGCCCAGACTGGACACCGACGCCGAGCGCGTGGCCTTCCTGTTCCAGCGCTACCAGGCGTTGACCAGCCTGCTGCCGGCCACCATTCGGCCGCTTACAAGTTCTGGTAGTTCGGCCCGGAACCGCCTTCCGGGGTGACCCAGGTGATGATCTCGTACGGGTCCTTGATGTCGCAGGTCTTGCAATGCACGCAGTTGGCGGAATTGATCTGCAGGCGCTTGCCGTGCGGGGCGCTGTCGTCGGCCACCATCTCGTACACGCCGGCAGGGCAGAAGCGGGTGCAGGGGTTGTCGTATTCCACCACGCAGCGGCCGGCGCAGATGTCGGTGTCGGCCACTTGCAAGTGCACGGGCTGGTCTTCGTCGTGTTCGGTGGCGGCGTAGTACACGGCGGCCAGGCGGTCGCGCGGTGCCAGCGTGCGTTCCACGTAATCGCGCGCCGGTTCCTGGTACTCGCCAAGCTTGTGCAGGGATGACCAGTCCGGCTTGTTCTTCAGCGTCCACGGCGACAGGCCGCCGGTCACCGTTTCCCAGGCCGCGTTGAGCATGCCGAACCACAGGCCCTTCTTGAAGGCGGGCTTGATGTTGCGCACTTTCTTCAGCTCGGCCATCGCGTCGGAGGCGCGCAGCTTGGCATCGAAGCCTTCCGCCGCGAGCCGCGAACCGGCCAGGTGTTCGGCGGCCAGCATGGCGCTGCGGATTGCCTGGTGGGTGCCCTTCACCTTCGGCACGTTGAGCAGGCCGGCGGTGTCGCCGATCAACAGCGCGCCGGGCATCTCGCACTTCGGCAGCGACTGATAGCCGCCGGTGACAATCGCCCGCGCGCCGGCCGACAGGATGCTGCCGCCTTCCAGCAGCGGCTTGACCATCGGGTGGTTCTTCCACTGCTGGAAGGCTTCCCACGGCTTGTATCCGGGATCGCTGTAATCCAGCCCGCTGACGTAGCCGATGGCGATGCGGCCCTTGTCCAGGTGGTACATGAAGCTGCCGCCATAGGTGCGGGTGTCGGCCGGCCAGCCGAAGCTGTGCACGATCTTGCCGGGGCTGACGCGCTCCTCCGGCACCTGCCACAGTTCCTTGATGCCGATCGAATAACCCTGCGGGTCGCAGTCGGCATCCAGCTTGAAGCGCTCGATCAGGCGCTTGGTCAAATGCCCGCGCGCACCCTCGGCGAGCACGGTGACCTTGGCGTGGATGTCGATCCCGGCGGTGTAGCCCGGCTTGTGCGACCCGTCCTTGGCCACGCCCATGTCGCCGATGCGCACGCCGATGACCTTGCCGGCGGCGTCGTGCAGGGTTTCGGCGGCGGCGAAACCGGGATAGATTTCGACGCCCAGCGCCTCGGCCTGCGGCGCCATCCACGCACACATCGCGCCGAGGCTGACGATCACGTTGCCCTTGTTGTGCATCCCCGGGGGCACCGGAAGCTTGCGCCCGCCGGTCTTGTCGAGCAGCCAGAACTCATCGTCGGCGGCATCGATGCAGATCGGCGGCGGGTTCTTGCGCCAGTCGGGCAGCAGTGCGTCCAGCGGGCCGGTCTCGATGACCGCGCCGGACAGGATCTGTGCGCCGATGGTCGATGCTTTTTCGATCACGCACACCGAAATACCGGGGTCGAGCTGCTTGAGCCGGATCGCCAGCGCAAGACCTGCCGGGCCTGCACCGACGGTGACGACGTCGTACTCCATCACGTCGCGCTCGATGGTGTCGGGGGTGGCTTGGCTCATGCGGTTCTCCTCGGGCATGGTCGCCATTGTCCGGGCTGGGACTGGAGCCGGCAATCAAGACCCTCACATTTCATCGATGCGGCAGCGTCTCGTGCGCTTGCCCGGTTTGCAGAGCCCAGCCGGCGAGATCGCGGCCGATGGCGCCCAGCGCCAGGGCGAAGGCGTCGGCCACCTGCGGCACCTCGGCCGTGGCGGCGGGCTGTTCCTGGCGGAAGGTGCGGTTGCCGATGATGGTTGCATCCTGCAGGTGCAGCAGCTTGGCATTGACCTCGATCACCGCCGTCGGCAGCGTGCCGCCGGCATAGTCCGCCTTGAACTGCCGAACCTCCAGCCACAGCCGGTAGTCGGCCGCGATGCCGCTGCCCTGGCGGGCCACGGCGGGGAGCTTGCCGCTGTCTTCCAGCGTTTGCAGGACGGCGTCTTCCACCATCAGGCCGGGTGCGCGCACCCAGCCGGCGCCGCGATACACCTGCAGTTCGCCGGCAACCGGGCTGACCACGATGCGCCCGCTGTCCATCATGCGGGGCTCGCTGTTGTGCGCCAGCGACAGCGACCAGCTTGCCGCCGGCCAGGCCGGGTCAGGCTGGATGCGCGGCTCCGGCGCATACAGGGTGGACGGCTGCCTGGGGCCGCCGATGATGCTGCAGCCGCCGACCAGCAGCAGCGCCCCGGTCAGCAGCAGCGGGGCAAGTCGCGGGAAAGGCGTCATTTGGGGTCGAACTCCTTTGGCGCATCGCGGCCCAGGATGTAGCGCGCGGGGTTGTCTTCAAGGCGGTTGCTGATCGCGTGCAGGTCGCGCACCAGGGTGCGCAGTTCGATCAGGGTCGGCTCCACCTGACTCAGGCTGTCGCGGGTGAAGCTCCTGATGGCCGGCCGGTTTTCGGCCAGCAGCGAGTTGGCGTTGCCGGCGACCGAATCCAGTTTGGCGACGGTGGCATCCAGCTTGTCCAGCATCCCCGGCAATCGCTTCACGAGGTTGTCGTCGATGCCGTGGATGGTGCCGTTGGCGCTGTCCAGGGTGGTCTTCATGGCGGCGGCGGCGTCGCGTGCATTGACGATCAGCTGGGCGATGTCCTTGCGCTGGCCGGCGATGCTGTTGGTGGTCTGCTCCAGGTTGGCCAGCGTGGTGGTGATGCTGCGGACGTTGTCTTCGCTGAGCAATATGTCCAGCCGCGCCACCAGCCGATTGGCGGTGTCGGCGATGTTCTGCAGCGCCGACGGTTCGGTGCGGATGATTGGCGGGCCACCGTCGGCCGGCGGCTGCAGCGCGGGCGCGTCGGGGCTGCCGCCGGTGAGCTGGATGAACGGCGTGCCGGTGATGCCCTGCTGCGACAGCTTGGCCCGCGTGTCGGCCTTGACCGGGGTGCTGGACTTCAGCTTCAGCAGCGCGATCACCTTGCGCGCATCGTGTTCGTCCAGGCTCAGGTCTTCCACCGTGCCCACGCCCAGGCCGTTGTATTGCACGCTGCCGCCTTCGGTCAGGCCGGTGACCGGCTCGCTGAACACGACCTTGTACTGGCGCCAGTCGCGCGACGCGGAGAATCGGCTGGCCCATAGCGTGAACAGCAGCAGGAGCAGTGTCACCACCAGGGTGAATGCGCCGATCAGCACGTAGTTGGCACGCGTCTCCATCTCAGGTGTGCTCCATCAGTCGTTTCCTTCCACCGAGGTGCGCGCTGCCCGTCCGCGCGGCCCATTGAAGTATTCCTGCACCCACGGGTGGTCCAGCTGTTCCAGCTCGGCCAGCGGCGCCGCCGCGATGATCGTGCGGTCGGCCAGTACCGCCACCCGGTCGCAGATGGCGTACAGCGTGTCCAGGTCGTGGGTGATCAGGAACACGGTCAGGCCCAGCGCATTGCGCAGGGTCAGGATCAGCTCGTCGAACGCCGCCGCGCCGATCGGGTCGAGCCCGGCGGTGGGTTCGTCGAGGAACAGCAGTGGCGGGTCCAGCGCCAGCGCGCGCGCCAGCCCGGCGCGCTTGCGCATGCCGCCGGACAGCTGCGATGGCAGTTTGTCGAGTGCGTTGGCCGGCAGCCCGGTCAGCTTGATCTTCAGCAGCGCCAGTTCGTAACGCAGCGAATCGGACAGCCCGGGGTAATACTCCTTGAGCGGCACCTGCACGTTCTCGCCGACGGTCAGCGAGGAAAACAGCGCGCCGTCCTGGAACAGCACCCCGCTGTTGCGTTCGATGTGACGGCGAGTGGCGGCATCGTCCACCATCGCATCCACGCCCAGCACGTGGATGCGCCCGGCCTGTGGCCGGCGCAGGCCCAGGATCGAACGCATCAGCACCGATTTTCCGGAGCCGGAGCCGCCCACCACGCCGAGGATCTCGCCGCGGTGCACGTCCAGGTTCACGCCGTCGTGCACCACCTGGTCGCCAAAGCGGTTCACCAGCCCGCGCACGCGGATGAACGGCGCATCGCCGATGGCGACGCCGTCCAGGGTGCGCATGGCGGTTGCGATGGCCATGCTCAGTAATCCATCTGCATGAACCACAGGGCGGCGAAAGCGTCGATCACGATCACCATCGAAATGGCCTGCACCACGCTGGAGGTGGTGCGCTCGCCAAGCGATTGCGCGGTGCCTTTCACCTGCAAGCCTTCCAGGCAGCCGATCAGGCCGATCACCAGCGCGAACACCGGCGCCTTGACCATGCCCACCACGAAATGCCGCATTTCCATCATTTCGTGCATGCGCGCCAGATAGGCAACCGCGGGGATGTCGAGGCTGAACGCGCCCACCGCCATGCCGCCCAGTAGGCCCGCGATCATCGAAATGAAGGTGAGCAGCGGCAGCATCGCCAGCAGCGCGAGCACGCGCGGGATGACCAGCAGGTCCACCGGGTCCATGCCCAGCACGCGGATGGCATCGATCTCCTCGCGGTTGACCATCATGCCGATCTGCGCGGTGAAGGCGCTGGCGGTGCGGCCGGCCAGCAGGATGGCGGTCATCAGCACGCCGAATTCGCGCAGGAACGCGGCGCTGACCAGTTCCACCACGTAGATGGTGGCGCCGAAATCGGCCAGCACCATCGCCCCGAGGAATGCGATCACCGCGCCCACCATGAACGACAGCAGCGCCACCAGCGGCACCGCATCCAGCCCGATTTCCTCCATGTGGTGCACGGTGGCGGTGAGCCGGAATCGGCTGGGCTGCTTGAACAGGCGCAGTATCTTCAGCTGGACTTCGCCGAAGAAACTGACCAGTGCCATGGTTTCGCGATAGTTCTCAACCACGCGGAAGCCGACCCGCTCCAGCATCGCGCGCACGCCGTATTCGCGCTCGCGCACCGGGCGGTCGTCGCGAATGTCCTCGATGGCCGCGACCAGCGGCATCTGGTCGTCGCGGAAGCGGAATGCCGAGAAATCCATGTCCAGGCGCTCGGCGTGGCGCATCAGCTGCAGCACGCCGAGCGTATCCAGCCGCTCGCAGTCGCGCGCATCGATGGTCGCGGCGGCAGGCGCGCGGCGCAGGGCTTCGCCAATGGCATCGGCGAAGCGCAGCGTCCAGCGGCCGTGCAGGCACAACGTGCCCGCATCGCCGTCGGCGACGCTCGCGGTGGGGGCGTATTGGTCGTTGGCCTGGGTCATCTGACAGCCAAGCTTACGCAATGACGCGGTGACATGTGAATGCGAGGCCATCGCATGCCATGCTTGCGCCATGCCCAACCGCGATGCCAACACCGACGCCACCTACACCGAGCGCATCGCCTTCGTGGCCGAATTGGCGCGCCACCTGCATGCCTATGGCACCACCTCGCAGCGGCTGGAGGCCGCGCTGGAGCTGGTGGCCAAGCGCCTGGGGCTGGCCTGCGAGCCGTGGTCCAACCCGACCGGGATCATCCTGACGTTCAGCGATCCCACGCGCCCGGTGGGCGAGTCGGACACCACCCGGCTGATCCGGCCGGGCCTGGGCGACACCAATCTGCGCAAGCTGTGCGATGCCGACCAGATTGCCGAAGACGTGATTTCCGGGCGCATGGACATTCCTGCCGGGCGCGCCGCGCTGCGCGCGCTGGAACGCCCGCCCGGGCCGCGCGGGCGGGCGATGCTGGCGCTGGCGTTTGCGCTGGCGTCGGCGGCGGTGGCGGGGTTGCTGCGCCTGCCCTGGCTGGACATTGCCACCGCCGGGACGATTGGCCTGTTGATTGGCCTGCTGGTCCTGGCCGCGCAATCGCGGCCGCGCCTGCATGAGGGGTTCGAGGCGCTGTCGGGGCTGCTGGCCGGCAGCGTGACGATTCTGGTCAGCAGCCTGGTCGGGCCGTTGAATCTCAATACGGTGATCATCGCCTCGCTGATCGTGCTGCTGCCCGGCATGACGCTGGCGCTGGCAACCAACGAGCTGACCAGCCGCCATTTGGTGTCGGGCACGGCGCGTTTCGCGGGCGCGCTGATGACCATCGTGAATCTGACCATCGGGACCGCCATTGCACTGGCCGCCGCCGGGCTGCTGGGCATCGAGCCGCAGGTTCGCGCCTGGCGGCCGCAGCCCGAATGGGTGGTGTGGGGCGCGGTGGTGGTGGCCGCCTATGCGTTTGCCGTGCTGTTCCAGGCGCATCGCCGCGATTATCTGCTGGTGATGATTGCAGCCGCCAGCGGTTATGTGATTTCACGGTTCGGCGGGGAGTGGCTGGGGGCGCCGGCGGGCGTGTTCCTGGCGGCGCTGCTGACGACCGCGGCCGGCAATCTGTATGCGCGCACCGCCAACCGGCCGGGCGCGCTGGTTCGCTTGCCCGGCATCATCATGCTGGTGCCGGGCAGCGTTGCGCTGCGCGGGGTGATCTCGCTGGTGCAATCGCAGAATATCGATGCGGGCCAGGATGCGGCGCTGGCGGCGCTGAATACCCTGATGGCCCTGCTGGCGGGATTGGTATTCGGCAACTTGCTGGTCAGCGCCCGCCGCAATCTCTGAATTCCGGCCCGGAAAACGAAACGCCGGCTTGCGCCGGCGTTTCCTGCAGCTTGAATCATCGCGGCAGCAGCATCACTTGATCAGGAAGCTTTCCAGCGTGCCGCCCTTGGCGATTTCCGCGGCCAGCCACAGCGGCTGACGGCCACGGCCGGACCAGACGTTCTTTTCATTGGCGGGATCGCGGTATTTCGGCGCCACTTTGGCGCCGCGGCGACCCTTGGCGACCTTGCGGGCCTTCTTCGGCGACGGCGCAGCGGCATGGGCGCCGGGTTTGCCGAACAGTTCCTCGAAGGTCCAGCCGGTTGCTTTCAGCGCCTTTGCGACGGCCGCCTTGGCCTGTGCAGCCGGCTTGCGCTTCGACAGCACCTTGCGGCGGCTGTTGGCGCGCTTGATCAGTGCGGCAAGTTCCTGAGGATTGAGGCTTTCGATATTCACGGTCATGGTTGGCTTCTTATTGTTGGGATGAAGGAAATATCCAGTCCTTTGGACGCGCGGATCATATACCGGTGGATTAACAATATCCAGCAGGAAGGATATATCCATTCAGATGCGAAGTTTATCCAGCAGCGCCTCCCTGTCGAGATTCTCGGATTCGCCGGCGCTGCGCGCCCGATATTCGAACGTGCCGGCTTCCAGCCCGCGCGGGGAGACCACCACCCGGTGCGGAATGCCGATCAGTTCGATATCGGCAAACATCGCGCCGGCGCGCAATCCGCGGTCGTCGAGCACTGCATCCAGCCCGGCGGCAATCAATTCCGCGTGCAGGGCGTCGGCGGCGGCGGCCAGCGCCGGATCCTGCTTCGGATTGATCACGCACACCGCCACTTGCCACGGTGCCATCGCCGCCGGCCACAGAATGCCGGCGTCGTCGTGATTCTGTTCGATGGCCGCGGCAACGATGCGCGAAACGCCGATGCCGTAGCAACCCATCGCCGGATGCACCGCCTTGCCGCCGGCGTCCAGAACGGTGCATTTCATCGCCTCGGAGTATTTGCGGCCGAGCGCGAACACGTGGCCAACCTCGATTCCGCGGCACAGGCCCAGCAGGCCGTTGCCGTCCGGGGAAGGGTCGCCGGCGAGGACATTGCGGATGTCGGCGACTTCCGGTTCCGCCAGGTCGCGCCCCCAGTTCACGCCGGCAATATGGAAACCGGGCTTGTTGGCGCCCACCACGAAGTCGGCCATGGCCGCCACGCTGCGGTCGGCGATGACGCGGATCGGCTTTTTCGCATCGAGCGGGCCAAGGAAGCCGGGCTCGCTGCCTAGGTAGTCGAGAATCTCCGCCTCGGTGGCCAGCCGGTAATCGGCCAGGCCCGGCAATTTCGACAATTTGATTTCATTGACCGAATGGTCGCCGCGTACCTGCGCCAGGACGAATTGCGCTTCGTTGTCGGCATTGGTGGCCATGATGGCGACCGATTTGACGGTGCGCTGCAGCGGAATGCCAAGCAGCGCGGCGACCTCGTCGCAGGTTTTCTGCACCGGGGTGGCGACTTCGCGCAGGGCTTCGGCGGGCGCGGGCCGGGAATCGCGGGACACCGCTTCCGCCAGCTCCACGTTTGCGGCGTAATCGGAGCTGTCGGAATAGGCGATGGAATCTTCGCCGGAGTCGGCCAACACGTGGAATTCGTGCGAGGCGCTGCCGCCGATCGCGCCGGTATCCGCCGCCACCGCGCGGAACTTCAGCCCCAGCCGGGTGAAGATGCGCGAATAGGTGTCGTACATGTTGCGGTATTCGGCGTGCAGCGAATCGTCGTCGACGTGGAAGGAATAGGCGTCCTTCATGATGAATTCGCGCGCGCGCATCACCCCGAAGCGCGGGCGGATTTCGTCGCGGAACTTGCTGGTGATCTGGTAGAAATTGAGCGGCAGCTGCTTGTAGCTGGCCACTTCCTGGCGGAAAAAGTCGGTGACGGCTTCCTCGGCGGTGGGGGTGAAGCAGTAGTCCTGATCCTTGCGATCGCGGATTTTCAGCAGTTGCGGGCCGAATTTCGCCCAGCGCCCGGTTTCTTCCCACAGTTCCTTCGGCTGCACCGACGGCATCGTCATCTCGATGGCGCCGGCGCGGTTCATTTCCTCGCGCACCACCGATTCGACCTTGCGCAGCACCCGCAGCCCCAGCGGCGACCAGGTGTACAGGCCGGCGGCGAGCTTGCGGATCATGCCGGCCTTGAGCATCAGCTTGTGGCTGATGATCTCGGCATCGGCGGGGGTTTCTTTTTCGGTGCGGAGGTGGAATCGGGACAGGCGCATGGGGAATTCGCGGGCGGAAAGCAGGCATTTTGCCATGCTCCCGCCGCCAGGCCCTGCGCCGCGTGATGCAGGCGATCAATCGCGTTCGCCGTGGACCTCGATGCCATCGGCCGGAATGCGGCTGATGCGTTCGTACTTGCGGCCCTTCGGAGGGCTTTGGGTGACGTGCAGGGCGCCCGCGTCATCGCGCCAGCGATACAGCGCGTTGGCGCGTTCGGCCTGGATTGCCGCAACTTCGGCGGCGGCCATGCGTTCGCGTTCGCGGCGCGGCATCTCGCTGGAATACCACCACCACGCCGCCGCGCCGGCGGCGATGGCCAGCAGCAGTAGAGCGGCCTGTTTCATGATTTGGAGGGTGGGCAGAAGGCCTTGACCGCGGCCTGGTTCAGTTCGAGCTGCGACTTGCGCTCGTCGGCGGTCAGGTTGCGATCCGGCTTGCCGTCGCCATTGGTGTCAATGCCCACGGCGCCGCTGCCCTGCAAACGCAGGGCGTTGGCGCGGGCGTTGGTGCATTGTTCGTTTTCCACCGGCTTGGCCGCATTGGGGTCGGCCGCGGTGCCGGAACGGACGTCGATGTCGCGGGTCTTGTGCCCCGCGGTCGGCTCGGTGTCGGCGTAATGGGTGACCCCGTTGGCGTCTTTCCATTGATAGACGCGCTGTTGCTGCTGGGCCAGCGACGGGGTGGCTGCGCTGGCCAGCAGCAGGGCGATGGCGAGGGTGTGGGTGATGCGCATGGGAAGCTCCGGGGGATATTGCGTCGATTCCAGCACTGCGCCGCCTCCACCGCAACCCCGTACACTGGGCACATGGACGAAATCGACACCTCCCACGCCCCCCGGCCGCGCGTTCGCGGCATCTACCTGCTGCCCAACCTGTTCACCACCGGTGGCCTGTTTGGCGGTTTCTTCGCCATCATCGCGGCCTCGCAGGGCCGCTTCGAAGCCGCCTGCATCGCCATTTTCGTGGCGGCGGTGCTGGATGGGCTGGATGGCCGGGTGGCGCGGCTGACCAATACGCAGAGCGAGTTCGGCGTGCAGTACGACTCGCTGGCCGACCTGATCAGCTTCGGCATGGCCCCGGCGATGGTGATGTACCACTGGGCGCTGCTGGCGCTGAAGCAGGACAGCATGACCCTGGGCAAGATCGGCTGGCTGGCGGCATTCCTGTATGCGGCGTGCGCGGCGCTGCGGCTGGCGCGCTTCAACAGCCAGGTCGGCACCGTGGACAAGCGCTGGTTCGTCGGCCTGGCCAGCCCGGCGGCAGCGGGATTGATGGCCAGCTTCGTCTGGGTGTGCCAGGAATTCGGCTGGTCGGGCGAAGAGCTGCGCTATGCCGCGCTGGGTTTGACCGTCACCGCCGGGCTATTGATGGTCAGCCGCATCCGCTACAGCAGCTTCAAAGGCGGCGGGCACGGCCCCAAGGCCGACCGGGTGCCGTTTTTCGTGCTGGTGCTGGTGGTGGCCATTTTGATTGCGCTGTGGATCGCGCCCGCGGAAACCCTGCTGGCTGCGTCCACGCTGTATGCCTTGTCCGGGCCGTTGCTCTGGTTCCGCCGGCGCAAGCTGCCAGCGCAGGACGGCGCTGCTTGAGTTGGGATGCGTTCCAGCGCACGGCGTTGGCCGAGCTGGGCCATGTGCTGTATCGCCTGCCCGCCGCGGCGGCGGAGCCGCTGCCGACAGACATCGATGCGGGGATGCTGGCGCGCTTGGCCAAGGCGGCAGGCGTGTCGCCTGAGCTGCTGCTGGTGCAGCCGGGAATCGTCGCTGGCGTGTCGTCGTTGCGCGGCAATGGCGCCGCCAAACGCGCGCTGTGGCCGCAGCTGCGTGCCCTGCGCAGGGGCAGGCCATGAATCAGGCGCGCGCCTATGTCGACACCGATGCGCCCAGCCTGCGTCCGATGCGGGAGGCCGATCTGGATGCGGTGATGGCGATCGAGCAGCGCGCCTACCCGTTTCCGTGGACGCGCGGCATTTTCCGCGATTGCCTGCAGGCCAATTACGCGATGTGGGTGGTGGAGCGCGCCGATGGGGCCTTGCTGGGCTATGGCGTGCTCAGCATCGCGGTGGGCGAAGCCCATGTGCTCAACCTGTGCAGCGCGCCCGGCCACGAGCGGCAGGGCCTGGGGCGGCGCATGCTGCTGGCGCTGCTGAAAATCGCGCGCGGCCATGGCGCGCAGCGGGTGTTCCTGGAGGTGCGCCCCTCCAACCTGCGCGCGATCGCGCTGTACGAGCAGAACGGGTTCAACGAAATCGGCCGCCGCCCGCGCTATTACCCGGCGCCCGACAACGGGCGCGAGGATGCGATCGTGATGGCGATG